>NZ_JAZARE010000005.1:0-455874 GCF_036231905.1 Ideonella sp. BN130291
CTGCGCTGCGCTTCTCGGCGACCCAAGGCGCCCCGCCGGCCACCCGAGCCCAGCCTCCTCGACCACCGGGACGTTCGTCGAAATGGAACAGCCGGTGTTCAACCATCGAGCACCCCGGTGGTGTGTCGGACGTGGGCAGGCGCCCGGCGGGGCGACTTGCGGCGCCGAGAAGCGCAGCGCCGAAGGGGGCAGTCCGCGCAGCGGACCGAGCGAGAAGGCTCTATGGGCCGCGGCGTTCAGCCGCAGAGCCGGAGTCATCGCAGCCGCCCCTTCGGCGCGAGCATCGCAGGGCACCCTCTCGCAGCGAGGGCGCCGCAGATGGAGCCCCGACGGGCGCCTGCCCACGTCCGACCCGCGCACACCCGCGCACCAGCCGCCCCCAAACGCCGCACGCCTGAGCCAAGCCAATTGAGGCCCATACAAGCATGACCACCCCCATCGTCAAGCGCCTGCAGGTCGTTCCCGTCGCCGGGCGCGACGGCATGCTGCTCAACCTTTCCGGCGCGCACGCGCCCTTCTTCACCCGCAACATCGTCATCGCGACCGACAGCGCGGGCTACACCGGCGTGGGCGAGGTGCCCGGCGGCGAAAAGATCCGCCAGACGCTGGAAGACGCACGCGAGCTGGTGGAAGGCCGGCCGATCGGCGAGCTGCAGGCGATCCTGAATGCAATGCGCAGCCGCTTCGCCGATCGCGATGCCGGCGGCCGCGGCCTGCAGACCTTCGACCTGCGCACCACCATCCATGCGGTCACCGCGGTGGAGTCGGCCTTGTTGGACCTGCAGGGCCAGCACCTCCGGGTGCCGGTGGCCGCGCTGCTCGGTGAAGGCCAGCAGCGCAGCGCGGTGCAGACGCTGGGCTACCTGTTCTACGTCGGGGACCGGCGCAAGACCGACCTGCCCTATGCCAGCGAGCCCGACGCGCAAGACGATTGGCAACGCCTGCGCCACGAAGAGGCAATGACGCCCCAAGCCATCGTGCGCCTCGCCGAAGCCGCGCACGCACGTTATGGCTTCCAGGATTTCAAGCTCAAGGGCGGCGTGCTGCGCGGCGAGGACGAAGTGCAGGCGATCCGCGCGCTCCATGAACGCTTTCCGCAAGCGCGCATCACGCTGGACCCCAACGGCGGCTGGCTGCTGAAGGATGCCGTGCGCCTGCTGCGCGACCTGCATGGCGTGCTGGCTTATGCAGAGGACCCTTGCGGTGCGGAAGACGGCTTCTCCGGCCGCGAGGTGATGGCCGAGTTCCGCCGCGCCACCGGCCTGCCCACGGCCACCAACATGGTGGCCACGGACTGGCGCCAGCTCACGCATGCGCTGTCGCTGCAGTCGGTGGACATCCCGCTCGCGGACCCGCACTTCTGGACCATGGCAGGCTCGGTGCGCGTGGCGCAGACCTGCCGCGACTGGGGCCTCACCTGGGGCTCGCACTCCAACAACCACTTCGACATCTCGCTGGCGATGTTCACCCATGTGGCGGCCGCGGCGCCGGGCGAGGTGACCGCGATCGACACCCACTGGATCTGGCAGGACGGCCAGGGCCTGACGACCGACCCGCTCCAGATCCGCGATGGGCAGATCCAGGTGCGCACCGCGCCCGGGCTGGGCATCACCCTCGACATGCAAAAGCTCGAGCAGGCGCATGCGCTGTACAAGCAGCATGGCCTGGGATCGCGCGACGACGCCGTCGCCATGCAATACCTGCTGCCCGGCTGGCGCTTCGATCCGAAGCGGCCCTGCCTGGTGCGCTGAACCCACACTCACCAAGGACCTTGCGATGTTCAAGAACCTGATCGGCGGCGAATGGGTGGACGGCCCGCGCACCAGCCGCAACATCAACCCGTCGGACACGCGTGACGTGGTGGGCGACTACGCCCAGGCCGACGCCGCCCAGGCCCGCGAAGCGATCGCCGCCGCGCACAAGGCGTCCGCCGCCTGGGCGCTGTCCACGCCGCAGCAACGTTTCGACGTGCTCGACGCTGCCGGCAGCGAGATTCTGGCGCGCAAGGCCGAGCTGGGTGACCTGCTGGCGCGCGAGGAGGGCAAGACGCTGCCCGAGGCGATTGGGGAAGTGGCCCGCGCCGGCTACATCTTCAAGTTCTTTGCTGGCGAGGCCTTGCGCATCGCCGGCGATAGCCTGCCCTCGGTGCGCCCCGGCGTGGGGGTGGAGGTCACGCGCGAGCCGGTCGGTGTGGTGGGCCTGATCACGCCCTGGAACTTCCCGATCGCCATCCCCGCCTGGAAGACCGCGCCCGCGCTGGCCTACGGCAACACCGTGGTGCTCAAGCCCGCCGACCTGGTGCCCGGCTGCGCCTGGGCGCTGGCCGACATCCTGCATCGCAACGGCCTGCCGCCGGGCGTGTTCAACCTGGTGATGGGCCGCGGCTCCGAAGTGGGCCAGGTGCTGCTCGACGATGCCCGGGTCAACGCGATCAGCTTCACCGGCTCGGTGGCCACCGGCCAGCGCGTGGCCGCCGCCTGCGTGGCCCGCATGGCGAAGTTCCAGCTCGAGATGGGTGGCAAGAACCCGATGGTGGTGCTGGACGATGCCGATCTCGACGTGGCGGTGGGCGCCGCGGTGAACAGCGGCTTCTTCTCCACCGGCCAACGCTGCACCGCCTCCTCCCGCCTGATCGTCACCGAGGGCATCCATGACCGCTTCGTCGCGGCGGTGGCCCAGCGCATAGTCACGCTGAAGGTGGACGATGCGCGCAAGGCCGGCACCGACATCGGCCCGGTGGTGGACGAACGCCAGCTCGCGCAGGACCTGGAGTACATCGGCATCGGCAAGAGCGAAGGCGCCACCCTCAAGGCGGGCGGCCAGGCGCTGGAGCGCAATGCCGATGGCGCGCCCGGCTTCTACCTGCGGCCAGCGCTGTTCACCGACACCACGCCGCAGATGCGCATCAACCGCGAGGAGATCTTCGGTCCGGTGGTCAGCGTGCTGCGTGTGAAGAACTACGACGAGGCGCTCGCCATGGCTAACGACACGCCGTTCGGCCTGTCCGCCGGCATCGCCACCACCTCGCTCAAACACGCCACCCACTTCAAGCGCCATTCGCAGGCCGGCATGGTGATGGTGAACCTGCCCACCGCGGGCGTGGACTACCACGTGCCGTTCGGCGGCCGCAAGGGCTCGAGCTACGGGCCGCGCGAGCAAGGCCGCTACGCGGCGGAGTTCTACACCACCGTGAAGACGGCCTACACCCAGGCCTGACCCACTCGCCTTGACACGAGGCCCGGCCGCCGGGCACCACACCACCAGGAGAACTTGCATGAACCGCAGTACCGTTGCGGGCGCCTTCGCGCTCGCCCTGCTCGCCTGTACCGCCGTGCAGGCCGAAGACTGGCCGGCCAAGCCGATCCGCATCGTCGTGCCCTACACGCCGGGCGGTTCCTCGGACATCATCGCGCGGGCCATCGCCACACCGCTGCAGCAGGCGCTGAAGCAGCCAGTGGTGGTGGACAACAAGCCCGGCGCGAACGGCAACACCGGCACCGACGCGGTGGCCAAGTCGCCGGCCGACGGCTACACGCTGCTGCTGTGCGACGTGGGCGCGCTCTCCATCAGCCCCTCGGTCTACGGCAAGCTGCCCTTCGATCCGTCGAAGGACCTCAAGGGCGTGGCGATGCTGGCCTACTCGCCGCACCTGCTGGTGGTGAACCCGGAGGTGCCCGCCAGCAATCTGAAGGAGCTGGTCGCGTTGTCGCAGAAGGGCAAGGTGGACTTCGCCGTCACCGCCATCGGCAGCGCACCGCACCTGGCCGCCATCGCGGTGGAAAAAGCCACCGGCGCCAAGTGGGAGTACATCCCCTACAAGGGCGGCTCGCAGGCCATCACCGACACCATCGCCGGGCAGACCCATGCGGTGATGAACGGCATGCTGGCCACCCTGCCCTTCGTGCAGTCGGGCAAGCTCAAGGTGCTGGGCGTGTCCAAGTCCACGCGGGTGCCGCTGCTGCCCAATGTGCCCACGCTCGCCGAGCAGGGCATCAAGGGCTTCGAGTCGGGCACCTGGCAAGGGGTGCTGGTGCCGGCCTCCACGCCGCCGGCGGTGTTGGCCAAGCTGTCCGCCGAACTCATCCGCATCATCCACTCGCCCGAAGTGCGCGCGCGCCTGTCGGCCCAGGGCGCCGAGGTGTCCACCATGTCGCCCAGCCAGTTCAGCACCTTCTTCGAGCGCGAGCGCAAGAACTGGGCCGGCGTGGTGGCGCAAGGCGGCGTGAAGCTCGAGTGACCGGGCCTGCGCTGCCGCAGGCGGGCAGCTGCCTGGGCGCTAACACGGCGGGCGCCTGAAGGCCGCACCACCGCCGGTGTAGCGCGGCAAGGCCGTTGCGCGGCCTCGATAATCCGCAGCGCCGAAGCCGCTTGTGCCTCGGTGCCAACGGGCCTTCGACGCGCATGCGCATCCTGCTGATTGAAGACGACACCATGATCGGCAAGGCCGTGCGCCAGGGGCTGGCCGACGCCGGCTTCACGGTCGACTGGGTGCAGGACGGGCGCGCGGCCGAGCTGGCGCTGGCGCAAGGCGTGCACCACCTGGCCATCCTGGACCTCGGGCTGCCGCGCAAGGACGGCATGGTGGTGCTGCAGGAGCTGCGTGCGCGCGGCAGCCAACTGCCGGTGATGGTGATCACCGCCCGCGACGCGGTGGGCGACCGCATCGCCGGCTTGAACGCGGGCGCCGACGACTACGTGCTCAAGCCCTTCGACCTGGACGAGCTGGTGGCCCGCGTACGCGCCTTGCTGCGTCGCCATGCCGGCAGTGCGGCCCCGGTGCACACCGTGGGCCCGCTGCGGCTGGACCCGGTGCGGCGCGAGGTCAGCCTGCGCGGCGAGCCGGTGCACCTGTCGGCGCGCGAGTTCGCGCTGCTGGAGGCGCTGATGCGCCGGCCCGGCGCGGTGCTGTCGCGCGAGGCGCTGGAGGAATCCGTGTACGGCTGGCAGGACGAGCTGGCCAGCAACGCGGTGGAGGTGCACCTGCACCACCTGCGCAAGAAGCTGGGCGCGGGCGTGATCCGCAATGTGCGCGGCGTGGGCTACCGGCTGGCGGTGGACACGCCGCCCGAAGCGCCCTGATGCGTTCCATCCGGCGCCGCCTGCTCGTCTGGGTGCTGGGCGCCCTGAGCGTGGGCGCGGCCGTGCTGCTGGCGGTGAGCTACTGGGCACTGCTGGGCGAGCTGGACGAGGTGTTCGACGAAAGCCTGAAGCAGGTGGCGCTCGCGGTGGCGGAACACCACCCGCCGGGCGCTGCCACGGCCTTGCCGCGCAGCGCGCTGCCACCCTTGCCGCATGTGTACGAGGAAGACGCCGACTTCGATTACGTCACCTTCACCTGGTCGCTCGACGGGCGCCTGCTGTATGCGTCCGATGCGTCAGTGAAGCTGCCCTTCCGGCACACCAACGGCAGCGACGAAGTGCGTGCCGATGGCGGCGAGCGCTGGCATGTGTACACCGTGGTGCGCAGCGACGGCGTGGTGCAGGCAGCACAGCGCGCCTCCCTGCGCCGTCTGCTCGCGGCCGGCACCGCCGCCTACCTGCTGGTGCCGCTGCTGCTGCTGATCGCCTTGATCGGCGTGCTGCTGGTGATCGCGCTGCGGCGCGGCCTGCAGCCGCTGGACCGGGCCGCGCAGAGCGTGGCCGAACGCAGCGCGGTGTCGCTCGCCCCGATCGGCGAGGCAGGCATGCCGCGCGAGATCCATCCGCTGGTGCGCGCCATCGACGGCCTGATGGCGCGGCTGGCCGAAGCCTTCCGCGTGCAGCGCCAGTTCGTGGCCGATGCGGCCCATGAGCTGCGCTCGCCGATCACCGCGCTGCGCCTGCAGCTGCAGCTGCTGGAGCGCACCCATGACGATGCGGCCCGGCAGGCCGCCACGCAGGAGCTGAAGGCGGGCATCGAGCGGGCCCAGCACCTGATCGAGCAGTTGCTGGCGCTGTCGCGCGTGGAACCGGAGGGCCCGCCGTCGGCCGAGGACACGGTGGACCTGGGCGAGCTGGCGCGCGGCGTGGTGGCCGCGCTGAGCATCCAGGCCGAGCACCTGGGCGTGGACCTGGGCGCCGACACGCCCGCCAGCGGCCCCACCACCCGGGGCGACCGGCAGCAGCTGCAGATCCTGCTCACCAACCTGGTGGAAAACGCGCTGCGCCATGCACCCTCCGGCACAGGCGTCGTGGATGTGCGGGCCGGCGTGCTGGCGCAGCGGCCGGCGCTGCAGGTGCTGGACAACGGCCCCGGCATCGCGGCGGCCGAGCGTGAGCGGGTGTTCGACCGCTTCTACCGCGGTGATGGGCAGCCGGCGGCCCAGCAGGGCAGCGGGCTGGGGCTGGCGATCGTCAAGGCCATCGCGCAGCGCCACCGGGCCGACGTCTCGCTGCACGACGCGCCGGCCGGCGGGCTGGACGTGCGCGTGCTGTTCTGAGCGCCCGCCCCGGCAACGGCACGGGCAGCAGCCCCAGCAACGAAGCGGGCGCCAGCGCGGGCGCGGCGCCGGCCGGACGGCGGCGCCAGGCCTGGAGCACGCCGACGCCCAGGTCCGCCAGCCACACCACGGCCCAGCACACCGCCACGCCGATCAGCACATGCGACAGGAAGTGCGCGCCGCGCACCACCTGGGCCAGCGAGGTGATGGCGGCAAACGCGAACCAGGCACCGCGCCATCCGCGCAGCGGCGCCCAGGGGGCCCGCCCCGGCCAGCGCGCGGCCGCGTAGAGCGCGCCGGTCCACATGAAGCCGGTGGACGCATGGCCGCTGGGCAGGCACTGGCCCGGGCCCGGGTCGGCCGGCACCGTGCCGAACAAGGGAAAGAACTCGTGCATGCCGCCAAAAGGCTGCAGGTCCCAGGGGCAGCTGTGCAGCGACCGGTGCTTCAGCGTGGCCACGGCCCAGGCGGCGGCCACGGCACTCACCAGCACAAAGCCCACCGGCGCGCGCAGTGGCTGCAGGCGGCCACGCCAGGCCGGCAGCCAGCTGGCCAGCCACAGCAACAGCAGCGCGGCACCTGCGGCCAGCGACAGGTGGCGTGCCCCCTCGTGCAGCAGCCCCGCGGTGAACCAGTGCTCGCGCCACGCAAAACCGGCCGGCCCGCCGAAGGCGCGCGACAGCCACAGGTCCACGCCAAGCCGGTTGCCCAAGAAGGCCAGCAGCAGCAACGCGGCCACACCGGCGGGCGCAAACCACGGCGCCCGCGCCCAAGGTCCCAACGATCTCATGTGTTGTGCTTCCCCCCAGGCAAGGCCCGGGCGGCGGATCATGAGCCGCGCACTCTTAAGCCGTACTTAAGGGCAGTACGGGGTCTGCAGAGAAGGCGCTGACCAGGGCAGTTCACGACATTGGCAACAGCGCCGACGTGCAGCGCATCGCACAGGCCGCCATCGAGCGCGTCGTCGCATCGACACCTGGATCAACAACGCCGGCGTGTCCATCTCCGGCCGCGTGCACGGCGGCGACAGCGCCAGCCGGCACTGAACCTGCAGGGCCGGCGGCTGCGGCGTCCCGGCCGGCCCTGCACTGCCGGTGAGACATGTGTCACGGACCGCGGGATTCGCCGCCTTGTGCCGGCGGCAGGCTCCGCGATCATCCCGACTCGTTTGCCACTCGAGGAAGGGAAGCGCCATGTCCATCGACCACCCCCGCCATCGTGCCGCCCACGGCGCGGCCGGCATCGCGGCCCTGGCGGCCCTTGCGGCCGCGCTCGCACTGGGCGGCTGCGCCTCCCCTGGCAGCGGCATGCCGGCCTGCGCAGACACCGGGCCGGGCGTGGCATGCACCGCCCAGGGTGCCGTGCGGGGCACGCCGGAGAACGGCACGCTGGCGTTCAAGGGCATCCCGTATGCGGCGCCGCCCGTGGGCCCGCTGCGCTGGCAGCCACCGGCCGCCCCGGCGCGCTGGGAGGGCGTGCGCGACGGCAGCCGCTTCGGCGCCATCTGCCCCCAGCTGGTGGGCAAGGACGTGGTGGGCGAGGAGGATTGCCTGACGCTCAACGTCTGGACACCCGCCACGCCGCCTTCGCAGCCGCTGCCGGTGATGGTGTTCCTCACCGGCGGGGGCAACCACTCCTTCTCCGGCCAGGGTTCGCCGGGTTTTGGCGGCGTCAACTACAACGGCCAGCTGCTCGTGCCGCAGGGCATGGTGTACGTCAGCTTCAACTACCGGCTGGGGGCGCTGGGCTTCCTGGCGCATGAGGCGCTGAGCGCCGAACGCAGCGACAAGGTCTCCGGCAACTACGGCAGCCAGGACCAGATCGCGATGCTGCGTTGGCTGCAGCGCAACATCGCCAACTTTGGCGGCGACCCGCAACGCATCACCCTGTTCGGCACCTCGGCGGGCGGCGGCAACATCTGCGGCCTGATGACGACGCCGGCTGCACGGGGGCTGTTCCAGCGCGCGGCCATGCAGTCCAGCGTGCCCACCGGCTGCGAGCTGCCCACCCTGGCCGACGCCCAGCAGGGCACCGGCCGCCGCGTGGCCCAGGCGCTGGGCTGCGACCAGGGCGACACCGCCGCCTGCCTGCGTGGCAAGGCCACCGCGGACATCGTGCGGGCGGTGCCCGGCACCTTTGGCGTGCTGCCGCGGCTGTACGGCCCCAACGTGGACGGCCAGGTCTTCCCCGAGCAGCCGCTGGCCGCCATCGCCCGCGGCGCCCACACCCACATGCCGGTGATCGTGGGCAACACCACGCAGGAGACCATGCAGTTCGTGGGCGCGGTGGGCCCGGTCACCGATGCGGCCAGCTACGAGGCGGCGATCGGCAAGGTGTTCGGCCCCGCCGCGGTGCCCCGCGTGCTGGCCACCTACCCGGCCACCGCCTATGCCACGCCGCGCGACGCGCTGGTGCAGCTGACCACCGACGCCCTTTTCACCTGCCAGAGCCGCCGGGTGGTGCGCACGCTCGCCCGCAACCAGGCCGAGCCGGTGTACCGCTACCTGTTTGCCCACACGCTGGACAACGACCCCGAGCAGAAGGCGCTGGGCGCGGTGCATACCATCGAGCATGCCTTCCTGTTCCCCTGGCAGGGCAAGTACCGCCCCACCGAAGCCGACCTGGCGGTGCAGCGCCTGATGGCCGAGCACTGGACCCGCTTCGCACGGGCCGGCAACCCGGGCGCGGCATGGCCGGTGGCCGAGCCGGGCGACAGGTTCCTGCGCATCGCGCCAGCTGCGGTGGCCCAGGCCGGCGATGCCGGCGCCCACTGCGACCTGTGGGATACCGTGCGCCTGCCGTGGCCGCACCTGTAGCGTTTGTCGGCCCGCCGGGGAAGGCGCTACAGTGGTTCTCGACACCAAAAACGCACTCGCTGTCATGCCCCATTCCACCGGTCCTTCACGCGCGCTGAGCCGGCGCGCCTTCCACGGTTCGCTGCTGGGCCTGGCCGCCCTGCCGTGGGCCGCACATGCGGCCAGCGGCAAGCCGGTGCTGCTGGGCATCGACGCTGAGTTCGGCCTGCAGAACAGCACCTCGGCCCAGGCGATCGAACTCGGTGTGCGCATCGCGGTGGACCAGATCAATTCGGCTGGCGGCGTGCTGGGCGGCCGCCCGCTGGAGATCGTCACCAAGGACCACCGCTCCATCGCCGCGCGCGGCATCCGCAACATCGAGGAATTTGCTGCCATGCCGGACCTGGTGGCCGTGATGGGTGGCCGCTTCAGCCCGGTGGTGATCGAGCAGCTGCCCATCCTCAAGCAGTCCAACATCCCGTTCCTGGCGGTGTGGTCCGCCGCCGACGTGATCGTGGACAACGGCAGCAAGCCCAACTACGCCTTCCGGCTGTCGCTGCGCGACAGCCTGGCCATGCCCTTCATGATGGAACAGGCGAGCAAGCGCGGCATCCAGCGCGTGGGGCTGCTGCTCACCAACACCGCCTGGGGCCGCAGCAACCGCGCCGCGGTGGACAAGTACAGCGCCGCGCACAAGCTGCCCAAGGTGGTGGGCACCACCTGGTACAACTGGCAGGAACGCAGCCTGATCGACAAGTACAACAAGCTGCTGGAAGCCGACGCGCAGGCCGTGCTGCTGGTGGCCAACGACGACGAGGCGGCCACGCTCGTCAAGGAAATGGCCGCGCTGCCGAAGGACAAGCGCCTGCCCGTGCTGAGCCACTGGGGCGTGACCGGCGGGCGCTTGTTCAAGGAAGCCGGTGCGGCGCTGAAGGAGGTGGACTTCAGCGTTGTCCAGACCTTCAGCTTCTTCCGCGCCCGCCCTGCCGTGCTGGAGCCCTTCATGGCCACCGCGCGCAAGCTCGGCGTGCAGCGCATCGAGGACATCGAAAGCCCGGTGGGCGTGGCGCATGCCTACGACATGACGCACATCCTCGCCAAGGCGATCCAGCTCGCCGGCACGACGGACCGTGCGGCGATCCGCGACGCGCTGGAGAAGGTGAAGCTGCACGACGGCCTGGTCAAGCGCTATGCGCCGCCCTTCACGCCAACGCGCCACGAGGCGCTGGGGCATGACGAACTGCTGATGGCCCGCTACCGCGAGGACGGGGTGATCATGCCCGTCCAAACATGACATGACGCCCACGCGCTCACGTCGTTCGCTGCCCCCATGGGCCTCGAAGAGGGCCGCCTTCGTGTCCCTGGGGGCGCGTCAGCGCCTTCGGGCGGCCGGGCGCCGCTGACATGAACGGCAGTCGCTGGCTGCCCGCCAGCCTGGCACGGCGTTTTGCGCTGGCGTCAGCCGGCCTGGCCGCGGTGGCGCTGCTGCTCACCTCCCTGGCCTCCTGGTGGCTGATCAACCAGCAGCATGACCGGGCGCTGCAGGAGCTGGCCTCGCGCGAGCAGCAGTTCCGGGCGGCCGCGGTGGGCAGCGACCTGAAGGCGCTGGCCGCGCGCATGGCGGAGATCGCCGGCAGCACCATCCTGGCCACCGGGCTGGTGGACAGCGCCGGCCGGGAAACCTACCTCGGGCCCTTCCTCAGCGGCATCCGCCAGATCAACGGCATCCCGGTGCAGGTGATGTTCACCGATTTCCAGGGCAAGGAGATCGCCAGCAACGGCGGCGCACGTTTCAGCCCCGCGCAGCGGGCCTGGCTGCGGCAGAAGCTGGACCAGGGCCGCCCCACTGCGGAGATCTTCCCCACGCCGCTGGGCGGCGAGCTGGTGGCGCTGGAGCCGATGACCTACGCGCGCACCAGCTCGCCCGAGGGTGCGGTGCTCTACAAGGTGGCCCTGCGCGACCTGAACGTGGGGCCGTCGATGCGGCTGGAATGGGGCGTGGCCAAAACCGGCACCGATGCCGACGCTGCCGAGGTGCCGGGCCCTGCCGCCTTCGAGCACCTGCACTTCCGGGTGACCGGCAACGACTGGCGCGGCGTGGGCGCGGTGAAGCTGGAGCTGCCCTACCTGCACATCATGCTGATCACGCTGTCGCTGTTCAGCCTGGTGGTGCTGGCCGGCACGCGGCTGGCGCGGCTGCTCACCGGCGACCTGCAGCGGCTGGAGGGTTTTGCCCGCCGGGTGCTGGGCAGCGGCCTGGGCAGCGAGCGCGCGTCCGAAGGCGGCAGTGCCGAGGTGGCCGGCCTGGCGCGCTCGATCAACGACATGCTGGACCGGCTGAACGAACAGCATTCCACCCTGCTGCGCGAGCGCGAGAAGCTCACCCGCCTGACCGAGGCGCTGCAGGCCGCCGACCGCAAGAAGGATGATTTCCTCGCGATGCTGGGCCATGAGCTGCGCAACCCGCTGGCACCCATCAGCGCCGGGGCGCAGCTGCTGTGCAAGATCCCCGGCACCGATCCGCGCGTGCTGCGCACCAGCGAGGTCATCGCACGCCAGGTGGCGCAGATGACCAAGATCGTGAGCGACCTGCTGGACGTGTCGCGTGTCACCCGGGGCCTGATCGCGCTGGACAAGGCCGATGTGGACGTCGGCATGATCCTCACGGCCGCGGTGGAGCAGGTGCGCCCGCTGATCGAGGCGCGGCGCCACACGCTCACCGTGTCCATGCCGCCGGACGCGGTGCATGTGCAGGCCGACGCCGCCCGCCTGGTGCAGGTGATGAGCAACCTGCTCACCAACGCCGCCAAGTACACCGAAGACGGCGGCCGCATCCAGGTGACGCTGGAGGCCAGCGCCAACGAGGTGACGGTGCGCGTGAAGGACAACGGCGTGGGCATCTCGCCGCAGCTGATGCCCGACGTGTTCGAACTCTTCACCCAGGGCTCCCGCTCGGCCGACCGCAGCCAGGGCGGCCTGGGCCTCGGGCTGGCGCTGGTGAAGCACCTGGTGGAGCTGCACGGCGGCCGGGTGGAAGCCGCCAGCGACGGCCCGGGCTGCGGCTCCACCTTCACCGTGCACCTGCCACGATCGGCCACACCGCAACCCCGCGAGCTGCTGCCCGAGCTTGAAGCCAACGCGGCCCGCGGCGGGCTGCAGATGCTGGTGGTGGACGACAACGTGGACGCGGCCGAAACCCTGGCGCAGTGGCTGTCGCTCGAGGGGCATGCCGTGCTGCTGGCGCACGACGGCCCTTCGGCGCTGGCGCTGGTGCAGCGCCATGGCGTGATGCTGGATGCCGCCATCCTGGACATCGGGCTGCCCGGCATGGACGGCTGGGAGCTCGCGCGCCGCCTGCGCCAGACCGAGCAGGCGGCTCATGCCATGCTGGTGGCGCTCACCGGCTACGGCCAGAGCGCGGACCGCGAACGCTCGGCCGCCGCCGGCATCGACCACCACCTGGTGAAGCCGGCCGATCCCGAACTGCTGCGCACGGTGCTCAAGCAGGCCGCGCGCGCGCCGGAGCAGGTGTAGGCCGAGAGCTCAGGGCCAGGACGTTTCGCGCATCGGCAGCACCATCACTTCCGGGATCACCGTTTCTTCCGGCTGCTGCAGCACGAACTTCACGGCGCGGGCCACGTTCTTCGGGTCCTGCAGCACGTTGGGGTCGATGTCGGGGAAGCGGTCGAGCAGGAAGGGCGTGCGCATGCCGCCGGCCACGATGGCCGACACCTTGATGCCCTGCGGCCGCAGCTCCGCATGCAGCGCATGCGACAGGCCGAGCAGGCCCCACTTGGTGGCGTGGTAGGCCGCCGCGTTGGGCCAGGCGCGCTTGGACGCCGTGGAGGCGATGTTCACGATGTGGCCCCCGCCGCCCTGCGCGTTCTTCGGGCCCATGGCCGCGACCGCGTGCTTGGCCATCAGGAAGGGGCCGGTGAGGTTGGTGCGCACCACGCGCTCCCACGCGTCGCCGGAAAGTTCGCTGATCGGCACGGTGATGTCGATGGCGGCGTTGTTCACCAGCACGTCGAGCCGGCCGAAACGCTCACGCACCTGGGCGATGGCGCGCTGCACCTGGGCTTCGTCGCCCACGTCCAGCGCCAGCGGCATGGCCTCCACGCCGCGCTCCACCAACGTGGAGGCGCACTGCTCGGCGCGGTCGCCCGCCAGGTCGGCGATCACCAGGCGCGCGCCCTCCTCGCCCAGGCTTTCGGCAATGGCGGCGCCCAGCCCGCGCGAGCCGCCGGTGATGATGATGGTCTTGCCCTTCAGCGCGTATTGGCCGTCGGCGGTGCTTTGCATGTGATGTCCCTCGAAGACAAGGTGGATGAAAGGTGTGAATGGCCTTCTCAGGCCGCAGCGGACTGCTGCAGCCTGGCGAAGTGTTCGGAGCGGCCGGTCCTGTACAGCGCGTACCAGGCCTCCAGCGCCTCGTCGCTGTAGATGCCCAGCGCACGGAAGATCTCGCGCGCGAACTCCAGCGGCGCCATGCCGCCGGCGGTGATCAGCCCGCCATCGTTGAAGGCGGGCTCATCCTCGTAGCGGTCGCTGCCGCCGTAGTGCGTGCCTTTCAGGTACGCCAGCGCATTGCTGGTGTGGCGGCGCTCGTCCAGCACCCCCAGGCGTGCCAGGCCGGCAGTGGCGCCGCAGATGGCGGCCACCGGCACACCCGCCTGCAGGAACTGTTCGCCCTTGCGGGCGGCGGCCAGGTGCTCGCCCTGGTCCCAGCCCGGCCCGCCGGGCAGGATGAGCATGGCGCTGTGTGCGGGCTGCAGATCTGCCAGCGCCAGGTGCGGCTGCACTTGCAGGCCGCCCATGGACTGCACCGCCGCGGTGGTGTCGCCCACGGTCCGCACGCGCCAGCGCCCGGGCTCGCGCTGGAACGCCGGGCTGTGGATGCCCGCCACCGCGAACGCAGGCTCCCAGTCGGCAAAACCGTCGAAGACGT
Organism: Ideonella sp. BN130291; assembly: GCF_036231905.1. Classification (NCBI taxonomy): domain Bacteria; kingdom Pseudomonadati; phylum Pseudomonadota; class Betaproteobacteria; order Burkholderiales; family Sphaerotilaceae; genus Ideonella; species Ideonella sp. BN130291. The sequence goes on from NZ_JAZARE010000005.1 coordinate 14,163, forward strand.
ACAGGTGCACCGTGCGCACGGGCGGCGCGGCGTGGGAGGCACGGGAGGCAGAAGAGGCGGACACGGTGGGCAAGGCGGAAGTGCTGCTTGGGCGTTGGCAGCCACCATGCCCAGGCTTCATGCCTTGTGGCGCATGTCTACAACTTATTCCTTATCAAGGATTTATTGCATACATTCCTTTCGAGGCATATATTGCAGCCATGGACTACGCCATCCAATCGCCTGCCCAGCTGTCCAGCCATCTGCGTTCGCTGCGCAAGGCCAAGGGCCTGAGCCAGCAGCAGCTCGGCGCCCTGCTGGGCGTGGGCCAGAGCCGCATCGCCCGCATCGAGAACCAGCCGGGCTCGGTGAGCGTGGACCAGTTCCTCGCCGTGCTGGGCGCCCTGCGCGTGCAGATGGTGCTGCGCGCGATGAGCGCCGCCGAGCTGCCCAACGACGACGCCTGGTGAGGCCGTGGCCGAGCTGCACGTCTGGATGAATGGCGCACGCGTGGGCGTGTGGTTCGCGCTGCGCACCGGCACACCCGCCTTCCGCTACGACGCCGACTGGGTGCGCGCACCGCAGGCGCGTGCGCTGTCGCTGTCGCTGCCGATCACCGCCCACCTGGAACACCGGGGCGCCGCGGTGGCCCACTACTTCGACAACCTGCTGCCCGACAGCCGGGACATCCGGCGCCGCCTGGGCGCGCGCTTCCGTGCCCGCTCCACCGATGCCTTCGACCTGCTGAGCGCGATCGGGCGGGATTGCGTGGGCGCGGTGCAACTGCTGCCGCCCGGGGCGCAGCCGCAGGGCTGGAACCGCGTCCACAGCGAGCCGCTCACCGCCGAGCAGGTGGCGCGCACGCTGGCCAACGTGACCAGCGACACGCCGCTCGGCCGCGACACCGACGACGATGCAGGGTTCCGCATCTCGATCGCCGGCGCACAGGAAAAGACCGCGCTGCTGAAGATCGGCAACAGCTGGCACCGGCCGCTGGGCGCCACGCCCACCACCCACATCCTCAAGCTGCCGCTCGGCCTGGTGGGCAACCTGCGCGCGGACATGAGCGACTCGGTGGAAAACGAATGGCTGTGCGCGCAGCTCATGGCCGAGTTCGGCATCCCGATGGCCGGCACGGAGATGGCGCAGTTTGGCGCGCAGAAGGTGCTGGTGGTGCAGCGCTTCGACCGCCGCTGGCAGGGCGCGGAGCCCCAAGCGGCCAGCAAGGCGCGCTTCAAGCCGCCCGCCGATGCCTGGATCGCGCGCCTGCCGCAGGAAGACTTCTGCCAGGCGCTCGGCGTGGCACCGCAGCACAAGTACGAGTCCGATGGCGGCCCCTCGATGCACGAGTGCCTGCGCGTGCTGGGCGCCAGCGCACGCGGCGAGGCGGATGGCGCCACCTTCGCGCTGGCCCAGTTCGCGTTCTGGCTGCTGGCCGCCACCGACGGCCACGCCAAGAACTTCTCGATCCGGCACCGGCGCGGCGGCGCTTTCGAGCTCACACCCTTGTACGACGTGCTCTCGGCCTGGCCCATCATCGGCAGCGGCGCCAACCAGCTGCCCTATGAAAAAGCCCGGCTGGCGATGGCACTGCGCGCCACCAACGCGCACTACCGCCTGCGCGACATGCAGGCGCGACACTGGCAGCGCCTGGCTGCCAGCTGCGGGCCGGCCACCTGGGGCCGCATGCTCGAGATGGCGCAGTCGGTGGAGGCGGTGTTCGCGCGCGTGGAAAGCCGGGTGCCGCCCGGTTTTCCGGCCCGCACCTGGGACGCCGTGCAGGCGGGCGCCGTCCGGCATGCGCAATCGTTCCTGCGCATGGCCGAAGGTTCGCAATAGCGGCGCCCCCTCGGCCCTTCTCCGGCGATCGTGCCGGGCCGGCGCTTCCTAGACTTCAGGGCCCCTCCTCCTTGAAGTCCAACCGCAGTGCCGGCGCCATGTTGTCCACCGAACTTTTTGTGCATGCCACCGGCCTGGCCGCGCTTGCCGTCAACGTGCTGAGCCTGCTGTGCCGATGTGACATGACGCTGCGCCGCCGCAGCATGTTCGCCGGCTGCCTGTGGACCCTGAACCATGTGCTGCTGGGCGCCCACTCGGCGGCCGCCCTCACCGTGGTGAGCATCAGCCGCACCGCCACCTCGGCCACCACGCTGGACGGCAGCCGTGTCGCCCGGCGCAACATCTTCCTCGTCTTCATCGGCATCACGCTCGCGGTATCAGCCGCCACCTGGGGCGGCTGGGCGAGCGCGGTGACGCTGCTGGCCGCGATCATGTCCACCTACGCGATGTTCTACATGCGCGGCGCACGGCTGCGGCTGTCCATGCTGGCCGGCTCGCTGCTGTGGATGGTGAACGCCTGGCAGTACGGCTCCTGGGAACAGATGGCGGCCAATCTGCTGACCGCCTGCGCGGCCGTGTATGGGGCGTGGACGCTGCGCGGCGTGGACGCTTCCAACGATGCGGGCAAGGCACGCGGCGGCCCGGCAGCGACCGCCCTGCAGCGCCAGGCGCCCCTGGCCGCTACTTCGCCTTCGGCCGGCCGTAGGTGGCGGTGAAGCTCGCCTTGCCGAGCGTGTTGGCGTTGATCATGTAGCCCGCCAGTGCCGCGGTGGCGTCGGCGGGAACCTCCAGCTTGTCCACCTTCAGGGCATGCACCGTGAAGACGTAGCGGTGCGGCTTGTCACCCTGCGGCGGGCACATGCCGCCCCAGGCGGCGGCTCCGTAGTCGATGCGCACCTGGCTGGCGCCCTGGGGCAGGTTGGCCCCTCCCGCGGCGCCCGCGTCCGGCTTGAGTGCGGTGACATCGGCAGGCAGGTTGATCACCGACCAGTGCCACCAGCCGGAGCCGGTGGGGGCATCGGGGTCGTACACGGTGACGGCGAAGCTCCTGGTGCCCGCAGGTGCCCCACTCCATTGCAGTGCCGGTGACTTGTTTTCGCCCGAGCAGCCGAAGCCGTTGAACTCGAACCGCTTGTCGATCCTGCCACCGGCCTGGATGTCCGGGCTGGTGAGCTGGAATCCGGCGGCATGGATGACGGTGGACAGGCTGATCAGCGCGGTGGCCAACAGGGTGTGTTTCACAAAAGCGTCCAAAGCATGTTGAGGAGCTTTCATGATGGCGCGACGGGCACTGGCCCGTTAGCCGCGGCGCATCAATGGCTGTGCGCGGCAGCGCACCGGTGCCGAGCGGCACGCCCGGGCTTCACGGCCGCAGGTGCGACGGCGCATAACCGAAGCGCTTGCGAAACGCCGCGGTGAACCGGCTGTGCGAGTCATAGCCGCACCGGGCGGCGATCTCGGACACCTGCAGGTTCGTGCCCTGCAGCAGTGCCATGGCGGATTCCAGGCGAACGTCCCGCACGCATCGGCTGGCCGACGTGCCTTCTTCGCTGAGGCGGCGTTGCAGGCTGCTGGCGCTCAGATGAAAGGCCTGCGCCAGGGTCTCCACCGTCCACGCCGCATGCGGCCGCTGGCTCACGAGGCGATGCACGCGGTCGGCCCAACCCAGCTCCTGCATCGGCGCAAACACCACGCCGCGCTCGGCCAGCAGCAACAGCACTTCGAGCGCGCGGTGTTCGCGCACTGCATCGGACACCTCCGGCTCCAGCAGCGCCGCGCTCGCGTGGCTGAAGGTGGAGACAAAGGCATCGTCGGCGTCGGCGCTGGCGCAGCCCTGGAGCGCGGGCGTGGCGGCAAACTGGCCGAAGCGGTCGTGAAACCTCTGCACCGTCTGTGGCGCAAAGGCGATCAGCCGGGCCTCGTAGTGGCCTCCGGGGACGGGCTCATTGAGCAGGTCCCACTGGGTGGCGCGCGGCAGGATGAAGGCCTGGCCGGCGGCAAACGTGATGTCCCCGCGGGGCGTGGCCAGGCGCTTGCGCCCGCACACCACCCAGCCGACCAGGTCGTCGCGCACCATGGCCGTGCGAACGAGATGCCGCACCGGCGTGCGAACGAGCTGGAAGGACGCGGCAGCGGACTGGGTCATGGTCAAGGGCGCAACCGATGCGGCGGCGCCATTGTCCCCCAGGGCCGGGGGCTGCCTTCAGCCGCGGTCGGTGGACAGCGCCTGCGCGCAGCGGTGCGGCAGCACGATGCCCTTGGCCGTGTCCTCCCGGGCCACCGCATGGATCAGCGGCGCCTGCGACGTCACGGCGCCAAAGATGGTGGCAAACGCCACGTCGGCGGCGTCGCGCCCGGTGCCGAAGCGCACAAAGCCCATGGGCACCGCGGTGCCCGAGGGATCGAAGATGTACCAGCGGTCGCCCAGGTACACCTCCACGTAGGCATGGAAGTCCGGCGGCCCGAGCGCCGGGTCGGCACCGTAGTCGGTGCCGGTCGCGAACCGGGCGGGGATGTTGACCGCGCGGCACAGGGCGATCATCAGGTGCGCGAAGTCGCGGCACACGCCCACCTGCTCGATCAGGGTGTCCACCGCCGAGGTGTTGCCGTTGGAGCTGTTGGAGGTGAAGGTGACCCGCTTCTGCACCCAGTCCTGGATGGCCTGCACGCGGCTGTGGCCCTGCCACAGGCTGCCGAATTCGTTGATCGCGAACTTGACCAGCCGGTCGGACTGGCAGTAGCGGCTGGGGTAGATGTAGCCCATCACCTCCGGCGGCAGGTCGCGCACCGGCACTTCGGCCAGGGTGGCGGGGTCGGCCATGTGATGGCGCATGTCCACCACCGCCGAATACTGCACCGTCAGCGGCCCGGGCTCGGCCCGCAGCCGCATGGTGCGGTTGCCGGTGGCCGGATCGGTATGGACACGCGGTTCGATCGGCTGGCTGATCACCAGGCGCTCGTGGGTGACCGTCTGGCAAGGGGTTTGCGCGGCGTGCAGGTTCAGCACGAAGTCGGCGCCATGTTCGCCCACCTCGTAGCTCAGGCCGACCTGCATCTCGATTCGGACCATGTTGTTCCTTAGTTCAACTTCAGGCCACCGAATGCGGAGACCTCCGCTTCGTTGGCATGGCGCGGCAGGCGGATCCGGAAGGCCGTGCCACCCTCGGCGGAGGAGTCCACCGCCACCGAGCCGCCATGGGCCGTGGCGATCTCCTTCACGATGTACAGGCCCAGGCCGAGGTTCACGCCGAAGTGGTCACCACCAGCGCCACGCACCAGCGGCTCGAACAGGCTGTCGCGCGTTTCTGCGGAGATGACCGCGCCCTTGTTCGCCACCGAGATCACAAGTTCCACCTCGTCGACGCCAACCACCGTCACTTCCACCGGCTTGTCGGGGCGGCCGTACTTGACCGCATTGCCCACCAGGTTGGACAGCGCCTGCGCAATGCGCTGCTCGTCGCAGGTGCAGGCCATGTCGCCACTGCGGGCCAGCGTGATCGCGCGCTCCGGGTACACGCTCTGCAGCTCGCCCACCACGCGCTCGCACACCTTGCCCAGGTCCAGCGGCACGGGAGCCACCCGCATGCCTTCGCCCAGGCCGCTGCGCACGAAATCCAGCAGGTCGTCGAGCAGGCTCTCGATGCGCTTGCCGGCCCGCAGAACGCGGTCCGCCGCCTCGGGCACGGGGCGCTGCAGCCGCTGGGCCAGCACCAGCGACTGGCCCGACGCCATGATGGTGGCCAGCGGCGTGCGCAGTTCATGGCTCAGCACACCGAGGAACAAGGTGCGCATGTGGGCCGCTTCGGCCGCGAAATAAAGAATGGACTCCGCCAGTGCCTGGTCCATCGCCTCGTTGAAGCGCACCAGCTCGAACACCTCGTCGCGCCCGAGCTGCGGCTTGCTCTCGAACCACAGGCGGATCACCGAGGCGCGCAGGGACCGGAATTCGGCCGTGGTCTGATTCACGTCGAAGCCGGCTGCGGCACGCAGCTCGCCGTGCAGCGCCGCGGCCGTGGGGTTGTCGCTGCTCGGGGCCGGCCCGCGCCCGTGCGACTTGGCGCGCTGGGCACGCCCCGTCTGTGGCTGCTTCATGTCCAGCGCAATCGCGGCCAGCACCTGGGCGGCGTGGTCGCGCAGCGCGGCCTTGTCCATGGAGGCCGCAGCCGGCAGCAGCGTCTGCGCAAACGCCTCGCACTCGGAGAGGATGGCCTCCTGGTGCTGCGTGATGAACTCGGAAAGTGCCACTGCGAATTCTCCGAACTCACGCCTACAGGGGCGCTGCCCATTGTAGGCGTCGATGCACGGCCGCTTCAGGGTGCGTCGGTGTCCGGCGCCTCCACCAGGCCGTTGAGCAGGCGCACCAGCTGCTCGGTGCTGGCCGGCTTGAGCAGCGCTTGTGCGAACCGCTTGTCGTGTGCCGCCTCGTCCTGAAGGTCGGCATTGCCGGTCACCGCCACCAACGGGGGCACGCGCCCACCCAAGGCATGCTGCATGCGGTCGGCAATGTCGAAGCCGCTCTGGTCGTCCACTTCCAGGTCCATCAGCACCGCATCGGGCGGGTGCTCGATCGCCTGCGACAGGCCCTCACTGCCGTCGTACGCCACGTCCACATCCCAATCGCAGGCCAGGCGCAGGAGGTCGCCGATCGAATCCGCATAGTCGCGGTTGTTGTCCAGTACAAGCACACGGTGCGGCGGGTGGACGTGCTCGGCGGGTTTCATGCGGTTTCCCTGGCAATCGCGGCTCCCGGCATGCGGCGATGCGGCATGTCAGCCGGGTTTGTCCACCGCCTGCTCCACATACAGGCGCTGCACCAGCACCACCGCCACCACCATCAGCGGCGTGCCGAACACCACCCCCAGTGGCCCGAACAAGGTGCCGAACACCACCACGCCGGCCAGCGTGAGCACCGGCGGCAGCGCCACCGCCCAGCGCTGCACCAGCGGCACCAGGATGTGGTTCTCCACCTGCTGCAGCACCACGAAGAAGGCCGCCACGTACAGCGCCTGCGTGGGGCCCTGGCCGAACGCGACCAGCACGGCCAGCAGCCCGGCCGCGATCGGCCCGATGAAGGGCACGAACTCCAGCAGGCCGGCGATCACGCCCAGCGCCAGCGCCAGCGGCATGCCGAGCAGCCCCAGGCCCACCGCCACCGCCACGCCCACGGCCACCATGGTGACGCCCTGCCCCACCAGCCAGCGCGTGAGCGCTTCGCCGGCCGCGTCCAGCGTGTCGCCCAGCAGCACGCGCCGCTGCGCCGGCAGCAGGCGCAGCAGGCCGTCGCGGTACAGGCGCACGTCCAGCGCCAGGTAGATGCCCATCAGCAGCATCAGCAGCGCCGCACCGGCCCCGCGGAAGGCGCCGGTCGCCAGGCCCGCGATACCGGCCCAGGGCAAGGGCGCTTCGCTGAGCCCGCCAATCGACTCCAGCACCCGCTGGCCGAGCGCAGAGCCCTGCAGCCAGGCCTTCAGTGCCTGCCAGGCCTTGGGGAGCGTGCCTTGCAGGGAGTGCAGTTGCTCGGCCAGCGGATCGCCCAGCCACCACAACCCGCCAGCCACCAGCAGCACCATCAGCAGCGTGACCGCCAGCACGGCCGGGCGGCGGCCCAGGCCGGTGCGCCGCGTCAGCGGGCTGGCCAGCGCGCACAAGGTGGCGGCCACCAGCACCGCGCCAAAGAACAGCAGCAGGGGTTCGCGCAGCTCCCACAGCAGCGCGATCAGCAGGACGCCGGCAATCAGCCGCCACCAGGGGCGGGTGGTGGCCGCCGGGGAGGACATGGGCATGAGCGAAAGCAGGAAGCCGTGTTGCCGGCCCTCCTGCAAGCGCAATACCCGCCTCCCGCTGGCGGCCAGGCTTCAGGCGTTCACGCTCGCCATGCTGGCGGCCGGATAGCGGGTGCCCGCCACCTCGCGCTGGGCCAGCACGCGGTCGATCCGCTCGAGTTCCTGCGGGCCCAGGGCGAGCGTGGCGGCCGCCGCGTTTTCGTCCAGCCGCGCGATGCGCCGGGTGCCCGGGATGGGCACCAGCGACGGGTTGCGGTGCAGCAGCCAGGCCAGCGCCAGCTGGGCCGGCGTGCAGCCACGCTCTGCCGCGATGCGCTGGACCTCGGCCACCAGGGCCAGGTTGGTGGGCAGGCTCTCGGCCTGGAAGCGCGGGTTGCTGCGGCGCCAGTCATCGGGCGCCAGGTCCTCCGCACTCTGGATGGCGCCGGTGAGAAAGCCGCGCCCCAGCGGGCTGTAGGCCACGAAGCCGATGCCCAGCGCCTCGCAGGTCGGCAGCACCTCGGCCTCCACGTCGCGGGTCCAGAGGGAATACTCGCTCTGCAGCGCGCTGATCGGATGCACCGCATGGGCGCGCCGGATGGTGGCGGCGGAGGCTTCCGACAAACCCAGGAAGCGCACCTTGCCGGCCTTGACCAGCTCCGCCATCGCGCCCACCGTGTCCTCGATCGGCACGCTGCGGTCCACCCGGTGCTGGTAGTACAGGTCGATGTGGTCCACGCCCAGGCGCTGCAGGCTGGCGTCGCAGGCGCTGCGCACATACTCCGGCCGGCCGTTGATGCCGAGGAAGGCCCCATCAGGCCCGCGCACATTGCCGAACTTGGTGGCGAGCACCACCTCACGCCGGCGTGTGCGCAGCAGCTGCGACAGCAGGCGCTCGTTGGCTCCGTTGATGCCGTACATGTCGGCCGTGTCCAGGAAATTCACGCCGATGTCCAGCGCGTGGTTCAGCACCGCCAGCGACACCGCGTCGTCGGCCGGGCCGTAGAAATCGGACATGCCCATGCAGCCCAGGCCGATGGCAGACACGTTCAGGCCCTGGCGGCCGAGTTCGCGGCGGGGAATCGGGTTGTTCATGAAAAGCCCCTTGAGGTGAGGAATGACACGAGCTGCAGCGTAGGGCGCGGGGCCGGCGCGGCGTTAGCCGATTGCTGGCCCATCCTTGCCCGATCCTCCGAAGCACCCGCCCTCGCGCGCGCACGAGGCGCACGCCCGCCGCACAATCGGCGCACCATGTCCGACCTTGATTTCCCAACGCCTGCTCGCGAGGCGCAAACCGATCCGCGCCAGGCCGAGCTGATCGACCTGGTTGCCCGATTCACGCCCGGCGACGGCTTGCACAGCACGCCGATCGCGCCCTTGCAGCTCATCCGCGCCAGTGCCCCGGCCTATCGGCTGCCCGCCGTGTATGACCCCGGCCTGTGCGTGGTGGTGCAGGGCCGCAAGCAGGCCCTCATGGGCAGCCAGGTGTTCACCTACGACCCGCTGCACTGCCTGGTGATCTCGGTCACCGTGCCCACGGTGGGCCAGATCCTGGAGGCCACGCCGGACAGGCCCTACCTGTGCGTGCGTCTGAACATCGACGCCCGGGAAGTGGGCGCGCTGATGCTGGAGGCGCCCGCCGCCGGCGAACCGCCCCCGCCCACGGTGGCCCAGCCGGGGCTGCAGGTGTGGCGGGTGACCGCGCCGCTGCTGGACGCGGTGCTGCGGCTGCTGCGCCTGCTGCTCACGCCGCAGGACGCGCCGGTGCTGGCGCCACTGGCGGTGCGCGAGATCTACTACCGGGTGCTCACCGGCGGCCTGGGCCAGCGCCTGCGCGACCTGGCGGTGGCCGACAGCCACAGCCAGCGCATCGCCCGCGCGATCGACCTGCTCAAGCGCCGCTACGCCGAGCCGGTGCGCGTGGAAGAGGTGGCGCAGGCGGTGCACATGAGCCCGTCCACACTGCACCACCACTTCAAGCAGGTGACCGCGATGTCGCCGCTGCAGTTCCAGAAGCACCTGCGCCTGCACCAGGCACGCCGGCTGATGCTCACCGAAGGGCTGGACGCGGCCGCCGCCGGCCACCAGGTGGGCTACGAGAGCCCATCGCAGTTCAGCCGCGAGTACCGGCGCCTGTTCGGCGCGCCGCCCCGGGCCGAGATCCAGGCGGTGCGGCAGGCCGGCGCCTGAACCGGCCGCAGCGCACGTTCCCTGCGTTCGGGCGGCTTACCGGCACGGCCGGCGCCGCACACAATCGGGCATGACCTCCACGCCCTCCCCGCTCGGCAGCGCCAACGACGACGCCGACACGCCGCCGCCCACGCTGCACAACCATGTCGACCTGCGCAGCACCTCGCTGGCGCTGATCGCGGTGCTGGCCACGCTGGTGGTGCTGCGCTGGGCCAGCGACGTGTTCATCCCGGTGCTGATCGGCGTGATGCTCAGTTATGCGCTGTCGCCCATCGTGGACCAGCTGGCGCGCTGGCGCGTGCCGCGGGCGCTGAGCGCCACGCTGCTGATCGCCGCCCTGGTGGGCAGCATCGGGTTCACCGCCTATTCGCTGGCCGACGACGCCAATGCGCTGATCGAGTCGCTGCCCACGGCGGCGCAGAAGCTGCGGCAATCCATGCGCTCGCATGCGCGCAACGCCAACCCGATCGACAAGATGCAGAAGGCGGCCACCCAGATCGAGCAGGCCGCCGAGGAAACCGGCGGCGCGGCGCCCAGCACCCGCGGCGTGACCAAGGTGGTGATCGAGAAGCCGCGCTTCAACATCCGGGACTACCTGTGGACCGGCACGCTCGGCCTGGTGGCCCTGCTGGGCCAGGCCACGGTGGTGCTGTTCCTCACGCTCTTCATCCTGGCCTCGGGCGACACCTTCCGCCGCAAGCTGGTCAAGCTGGCCGGGCCCACGTTCGCCCAGAAGAAGATCACCGTGCAGGCGCTGGACGAGATCACCCTGCAGATCGAGCGCTACCTGCTGGTGCAGGTGGCCACCAGCGTGCTCGTGGGCCTGGCCACCTGGCTGGCGTTCGTGGCCCTGGGGGTGAACCATGCCGCGGTGTGGGGCGTGGTGGCCGGCGTGCTGAACCTCGTGCCCTACATCGGCGCGGTGGCGGTCACCGGCGGGGCGGCGCTGGTGGGCTTCCTGCAGTTCGGCACGGCGGAAATGGCGTTCGCCATCGCCGGCGTGTCGCTGGTGATCCAGAGCCTGGAGGGCTACCTGCTCACGCCCTGGCTCACCAGCCGCGCCAGCCGCATGAGCCCGGTGGTGGTGTTCGTCGGGGTGCTGGGCTGGGGCTGGCTGTGGGGCGCCTGGGGGCTGATCCTCGGCGTGCCGATCCTGATGGCGGTGAAGTCGGTGTGCGACCGGGTCGACGACCTGAAGCCGATCGGCGAGCTGCTCGGCGATTGAACCGCCCCTTGTTCACACCGCGGCCGCGCTGAGCATCGGCCGCTCCAGCTCGCGCCAGCCGTCCTCGGCGCCGATGATCGCGTCGGCCACCTCGAAGTAGCGCGCCAGGAAGTCGGTGTCGCGCAGGGCGGCCACCAGCTCGTAGTAGGCGGGCAGCTCGCTCGTCTCCCAGGCCGCCACGCCGGCGCAGCGGCCGTGGAAGGCCTCGCTGTCGTAGTAGCGCAGCCGCACGTCCGGGAACCCCTCGAACACGAACATCAGGGTCTCGTCCAGCACGGCGTGGCGCTCCGGCGCACTCAATGCCTGCCACTGCGGCGTGGCCTTGAGCAGCATGAACACGGTGTAGCGGCGTTGCATGGCGATGTCCCCGAAACGATGGCTGGTTGACGGCGTGGCCTGGTGTACCGACACTATGCGAGCTTTTGCTCACATTGGCTACTCGCATTCCGTTCACCCCGATGAAGACCGCACTTTCCCCCCGAAAACTGCCGCGCCAGTCGCGTTCCCAGGCCACGGTGGACGCCATCCTGGACGCCACCGCTCAGGTTCTGGTCGAACGTGGGTATGCCGACACCAGCACCAACGCCGTCGCCCAGCGCGCCGGCGTGAGCGTGGGCTCGCTGTACCAGTACTTTCCCAACAAGGACGCGCTCATCGCCGCCCTTCACGATCGCCACGCCCGGCAGATGCAGGCGGTGATCGAGCGGGCGCTCGCGCGCCATGCCGACGGCAGCCTGCTCGAGGCCCTGACCGGGGTGATCGAGTCGGCGATGGAAGCCCACCGGGTGGACGCCGACCTGCACCAGGTGCTGGAGCGGCAGTTCCTCGGCCGCGCCGCGGAACTGCATGACCACGACGAGGTGGAGGCGCAGCTGGAGGAGCAGCTGCGCCGGCTGCTGCAGCAGCACCGCGAGGAGCTGGCCGTGGCGGACCTGAAGCTGGCCACCTTCACCGTGATGCATGCGGTGCACGCGGTGGTGCACGCGGCCGTGCGCCAGCGCCCTGGCGGCGTCTCGCTGAAGGCGCTGACACGGGAAACGGTGGCGCTGGCGCACGCCTACCTCACCGCGCCGCGCCGCGAACCAGCGCCGGCCTGAATCAGCGCGAGTCGCGGAAGGCCGACATCCCGGCCAGGCGGCGTATCTCGTTGACCAGCTGCAGCGGCCGCAAGGGCTTGGCGCAATGGGCGTCGAAGCCGGCCGCGAGCGCCTGCGCCTGGTCCTGGTCGCGCGCAAAGGACGTGAGCGCGATCGCGGGCAGGCGGCGGGCGCCCGCGAGCTCCAGGCGCCGTACTTCGCGGATGAGGTCGTAGCCGTCCTGCCCCGGCATGCCGATGTCGCTGATCAGCACATCGGGCTCGGCATGGTCCAGCGCGGCCAACGCGGCATCCACGTCATGCACCGCCTTGACGCTGGCACCGCGGTCGCCCAGCACCATCGCCAGCATGGCGGCGGCTTCGGCATCATCGTCCACCACCAGCAGGCTCAGGCCATCGAGCGCGCCGTCCGGCTCCCGGGCCTTGGACGGTTCGGCCTCGGGCGCCTCGGCGGCATCGGCCTTGGCCTCGGTCGGCAGCAGCACCTCGAACACCGCGCCGCGCCCCGGCCCTGCGCTGGACGCCGAGACCGAGCCGCCATGCGCTTCCACCAGGTGCTTGACGATGGACAGGCCCAGCCCCAGGCCGCCGCGGTACTTGTTGCCGGCCGCGTCGCTCTGGCTGAACCGGTCGAAGACCAACGCAACGAACTCCGGCGCGATGCCCTGTCCCTGGTCGGCCACCGTCAAGCGCACGCCGCCGGCCTCTTCCTTCAGCGCCACCCGGATCTGCCCGCCTTCGGGAGAGAACTTGATCGCATTGCTCACCAGGTTCCAGATCACCTGCTGCAGGCGGGCGCTGTCCACCTTGATCGGGCGGTAGGCCGGGGCCAGCTCCAGCACGAGCTGGTTGTGGCGCTCATCCATCGCCGGGCGCAGCGCGTTCACCGCCGAGGCGACGACCTCCGCCGGGTCCACCAACGCCAGCGACAGCGGCATCTTGCCCAGATTCAGGCGCGACATGTCGAGGATGTCGGAGATCATGCGCGCCTGCATCTGGCCGTTGCGCTCGATCGCGTCCAGCCCGCGCATCACCTCCTCCCCGGCACCGCGCTTCTGCAGCACATGGGTCCAGCCCATGATGGCGTTCAGCGGCGTGCGCAGCTCATGCGACAGCACGGCGATGAGGTCGTCCTTCATGCGGTTCATGCGTTCGGCGGCGCTGCGGGCCACGCGTTCGCGGTCCAGCAGCTGCTGGCGCTGCTGCTCCAGCAGTGTCCGGGCCGACACGTCGTTGGCCATGCCCATGCTGAGGCCGGGTTCGATCTGGGGCGAGACGGTCCACTCCACGTGCACCGTGCGGCCCTCGCCGTTCAGCATCGGGAACTCCTCGGTGCAGGTGCCCGGGCCCACATGGCGGGCACAACGGTCCACGCGCTCGGCCCATTCCGGCGCGGCAAAGCCGCTCAGCGGCCGGCCCACGACCTGCTCTGCCGTGCGGCCCAGCAGCTTCAGCATCGCCGGGTTGGCATCGACCAGCCGGCCCTCGGGGTCGAGCAGGCACAGGCCGCTGGGCGCTTGTGCATAGATGGCACGGAACTTCGCCTCGCTGCGGCGCATCGCGTCTTCGGCGACGCGTGTGCGCACCAGCGCTTGCACCGTGGCCACCAGCACCGACGGCTCGACCGGGTGGGTGAGGTAGGCGTCCGCACCTGAATCCAGGCCACGCACCTTGTCGCTGTCGGTGACGTAGGCCGCCGTGAGGTGCAGCACCGGCAGGCGGGCCGTCTGCGGGCGCGAGCGCAGCAGGCGGCAGAGTTCGAAGCCGTCGATGTCCGGCAGGTGGATGTCCAGCACCATCGCGGAGACCCCCTCGCCGGCCGCCTCCAGGCCCTCGATGCCGGTGCCCGCCTCGCGCGTGCGAAAGCCGGCGCTGCGCAGCAGGCGCGAGGTGGCATAGCGGCTCGCGGGATCGTCGTCGACGATCAGCAGTTCGTGCTGCGACCGGTCGATCGGCCGGAAGTCAGTGTCCGTCGGATCCATGTGTTTCACCTCGTGCTGCGGGCGCCGTGCTCAGCTCATGAACCGGCAGCGTGACCGAAAACGTGGAACCCTTGCCCAGCTCGCTCTGCAGCCCCACCGTGCCGCCCAGGAGCGCGGCCAGCCGCTTGCTCAGCGACAGGCCCAGGCCCGTGCCGCGCAGACGTTTCTGGATGGGAGAGTCCAGCTGGGCGAAGTCCTGGAAGATCGCGTGGTGGAACTCCGGCGCAATGCCGATGCCGGTGTCCGACACCGCGAAGGTCATGGTGCCGTTGCCGTTGTCCCTGGCGGACACCCGCACCTCGCCCTTGGCGGTGAACTTCAGCGCGTTGGAGATGAAGTTGCGCAGGATCTGCGATAGCTTCTTGTCGTCGGTGTACAGCGGCAGCTCGCCCTGCGGCTCCTCGAACAGCAACACCACGTCCGGGTTGTTCAGCACCGGCCGGAACATGCCGCGCAGCGCGGAGAACAAGTCCACCAGCTCGAACCAGGCGGGGGAGATCTCCACGCGCCCTGCCTCCACCTTGGCCAGGTCGAGCAGGTCGTCCACCATCTCCGCAAATTCGGCGGTGGTGGACTGGATGAACTTCACCTGCTTTTCCTGCTCCTCGCTCAAGGGCCCGTCCACACGGTCCAGCAGCAGGCGCGCCAGGCTACGGATGGCCGCGATCGGCGTGCGGAACTCATGGCTCATGTAGGCCAGGAACCGGCTCTTGAGCTCGGTGGCGTGCTGCAGCTGCTGGGCCTGGGTGTCCAGCTCCGCATACAGCGCCAGCACGCCGCGGTTGGTTTCCTCCAGCTCCTGCTGCAGCGCGGTGAGCTCTGCGGCCTTGCGCGCCAGCTCGGCCTGCAGTTCCTCGACGGACACGGACGGCATGCTCATCGCCTGCGCACCACGACCACCGTGGCGTCGTCGCGCCCCCGCACATGGTGGCGCACCAGCCAGCCCGCGATGGCCAGCGGGTGGCATTGCAGCAGGCCTGGCGCGCTGCTCACGTCCCAGCGCGTCACCAGGCCGTCGCTGTGCAGCACCAGCGCCGCCGCAGCGGGCCAGGCGTAGTGCATGTCCTGCAGGCGCCGGATCTGCAAGCCCACGGTGCCGTGCTGCGACATGAGGGAGCGATCACCCACGCCGGAGATGATGCGCCCCGCAATGTTGCCGGCGCCGCTGAAGACCAGCGTGCCGGCACTCGCGTCCAGGCGGGCCATCGCCATGGCCGCACCGCGGGTGCTGCGCATGGCGCCGTGGGCCAGCGTGAGGGTGTCGGACGGCGACCGGCCGTTGGCACCGCGGAACACGGCCAGCGCGGCATCGGACGCCTCCGCCGCCTGCGGGCCGTGGCCCAGCCCGTCGACCACCACCACGCCCGCGCGGTCGCCGTCGGTGGCCAGGGCCCAGCCGTCGCCGCTCACCGTTTCACCCGGCGCGGGCAGGCACACCGCGCCCACTTCGAACGCCGGCGGCGCGCCGCCGGGCGCGCCGGCGGGCGTGCGCCGCATCACACGGGCCACGATGACACTGCCCTGCCCCGGCTGGGAAAAGACCGAGAACTCGTCGGCCAGCCGCTGCACCGCGCCCAGGCCGGTGCCCGGCGTGCCGCCGGTGGTGTAGCCGTCGCGCAGGCACTGGCCCACGTCCGCCATGCCCGGGCCCTCATCCAGGGACAGCACGTCGACACCCTGCTGCCCGCCCAGCGAGTGGCAACCGAGCAGGATGCGGCCCTGACTGGCATGGCGGGCAAGGTTGGTACCGAGCTCCGTGACCACCAGCGCAAGCCGTCCCGCGTCGACCTCGTTCAGCGCCACCTCTGCGGCCAGGCGGGCCGCGGCACGGCGGGCCTCGCCCACCTGGCTGGGCTCGCGAACCGGAATGTCCAGGTGCGGTTGCACGTCGATGCCGTCACTTCCAGCGGGTGATGGTGACGCAGGTGCCCTCGCCCACCACCGAGCGGATGTCGAAGTCGTTCACCAGGCGCTTGCTGCCCGACAGGCCCATGCCCATGCCGGATCCGGAGGTCCAGCCGTCCGTCAGCGCCAGCTCCAGGTCGGGGATGCCCGGCCCGCGGTCCTCGAAGGCCAGGCGCAGGCCGGTGCGCAGCCCCTGGGTGACGATGTCCCAGTGCATCGCCCCGCCGCCGCCATACACCACCGTGTTGCGCGAGAGCTCGCTGGCCGCGGTGACCATCTTGGTCTGGTCCACCAGGGAGAGCTTGATCTGCTGGCAGAGCTTTCTGACCAGCTGCCGGCACATCACGATGTCCGGCTCGCCGATGAGCAGCATCGAGCCCTTAGGCGCCTCCGTCAAAACCCTGCTCCTCGGCGGCCGCGCGCAACAGCTGCATGCCTCTTTCGACGTTCAGTGCCGTGCGCACGCCTTCGAGCGAGAGGCCCAGTTCGACGAGGGTGATCGCCACCGCCGGCTGCATGCCGACCACCACGGTGGTTGCGTCCAGCACCCGCGAGATGCCCGAAATGCTCGCCAGCATGCGCCCGATGAAGGAGTCCACGATCTCCAGCGCCGAGATGTCGATCAGCACGCCGTGGGCGCCGGTGGCCTCGATGCGCGAGGCCAGGTCGTCCTGCAGTGCCAGCGCGGTCTGGTCCTGCAGGTCCACCTGGATGGTGACCAGCAGGCACTTGCCCATCTGGAGGATTGGAATGCGTTGCATGGACGGGCTCAGCCCTTGGTCTTCGTGACGGTGTAGCCCACCCGCTTCATCGCCAGTGCCAGCGCGTCCGCCAGGGACGCCTTGGTCGAGATGCCCTGCAGGTCGATGCCCAGGTGCACGATGGTCTGCGCGATCTGCGGCCGCACGCCGCTGATGATGCAGTCGGCTCCCATGAGGCGGATGGCCGTCACGGTCTTCAGCAGGTGCTGTGCCACCAGGGTGTCCACCGTGGGCACGCCGGTGATGTCGATGATGGCGAGCTCGGAGCCGGTGTCCACGATGCGCTGCAGCAGCGACTCCATCACCAGCTGGGTGCGGCTGCTGTCCAGGGTGCCGATCATCGGCACCGCCAGCACGCCGTCCCACAGCTTGACCACGGGGGTGGACAGCTCCAGCAGCTCCTCCTGCTGGCGCCTGATCACCTCCTCGCGCGAGCGCTGGTAGGTGTCCATGGTGAACTGCGCCATCCGGTCGACCAGGGTCGACACTCGCCACACCGCAGCAAGCACATGCTGGGGCTCGGTGTGCGGGCTTTGTTGCAGGCCCGAAAACAGCGGCTTCTTCAGCGCCAGCACGAAGTGGCTGGTCTCGCCGGCCAGCGAGCCGCGGGCCGCACGTGCGCGCGACAGCGTCTCCAGCGTGTTGCGCACCGGTTCCCAACCAATGTCGTCGAACCGCTTCGCGTCGGCGCCGGCGCGCAGGCCGGCCACAAACGCATCCAGCAGGGCGGCCGCATCGGCCGCGGCTGAAGCACCCACCGCCGCGCCCGCGGAGGGGCTGGATGCCGCCACTTCCGCCAGCCACTCACGCAGCACCTCGTCGCGGTGGAGCACCAGCAGCTGTTCGATGGGGTCGTTGTCTTGTTTCATGGGCTGGACCTGACTTGAAGGGTTCACCGCGTAGACCGCTTCGAAAAGACCCCGGCCCGTCTTGGAGAGCGGGATAGTAACCCCCGCCTTTGGACCAGCGACTCCGGGATGACACCCGGCTCACCCCCCACGTTGAGAAGACGCAATCGCGCCAGAGAAGACGTAAAGCAGACAGCTTTTTCGCCGCCGCGCCGCGCAAACACCCGGGCCCCCTGCTTGCCTTGCTAGCTGTGTCGTCAACGCAGAGAAGCGCCATGGAACTCCCCGCTGGCCGGACCGGGGTACAGACCATCCCGGTGATCGAAGAAGAGCTGCAGGTCACCCGTGAGCGGGTGGACACCGGCGCGGTGCGGGTGCGCATCGAAAGCCACGATGCAGTCGAGCCCTTGCGCACCGAGACCTGGACCGAGTCGGTCGAGGTCGAACGGGTCGCCATCGGGCGCACGGTGGACGCGCGCCTCGCGCCCTGGCAGGAGGGCGACGTGATGGTGGTGCCGGTCTACGAGGAGCGCTGGGTGGTCCAGCGGGTGCTGGTGCTGGCCGAACAGGTGCGCATCCGCAAGCGCGGCGAGCGCTCGGTCGAAGAACAGCAAATCCACCTGCGCAAGGAGCGCGCCGTGGTGGAGCGCCGCACCGGCGATGGCGCCTGGGCTGCAGACGACGACAGCATGCAGCGGCAAGCCGCCGCTGCCCCTTTCCCCCGACCCAAGGAGTCGTGACATGAAGCAGACAGTGGTAGGCGTTTTCGACCGGTATGCGGCGGCCCAGCATGCGGCCCATCTTCTGGAAGACCGGGGCATAGACCCCGATTGCATCCACGTGACCGGTGCGGACGACGACGATGACATCGCCAGCACCCGCGCCTCGAGCGCCGAGCGCCAGGGTGAAGGCACCGGCGTGCTCAGCAGCGTGAAGCACTTCTTCGCCGAGCTGTTCGGCGACGACGACAACGAGGCGGTCAGCACCTATTCGGAAGCCGTGCGCCGCGGTGGCGCGGTGGTCAAGGTGGACGTGGAGGAAGAACCCAAGCTCGAGGTGGCACGCGAGACGCTGGAAGGCGCTGGCGCGGTCAACATCGACGAGCGCGCCGCCGAGTGGCGCCAGTCGGGCTGGTCCGCCCTGGCCGACAGCGACAGCCGCAGCACCGAGAGCATGCAAAGCCTCTCGCGCCCCACCGGCACGACGCAGATGCGCGACGAAGGCGAGCAGGTCATTCCGGTATTGAAGGAAGAGCTGCAGGTCGGCAAGCGCACGGTGCAGGCCGGCGGGGTGCGGGTGTTTGCCCGCACGGTGGAAGAGCCGGTGCAGGAATCGCTGGAACTGCGTGAGGAGCGCGCCCACGTCGAGCGCCGTCCGGCGGACCGGCCTGCGAGCGCCGCCGACCTGGACGCGCTGCAGGACCGCAGCATCGAGGTGCGCGAATCCGTGGAGCGCCCGGTGGTGCAGAAGACCGCCCGCGTGGTGGAGGAAGTGGTCGTCGGCAAGGACGTGCGGCAGACCACGGCGTCCATCGACGAGACGGTGCGCCGTACCGAGGTGGAAGTGCAGCCGCTGGGGGGCGACGAGCTGCGTTCGGCGGGCGCCATGCAGGGCGAGGACTACCGCAGCGACTTCGAATCCCGCTACGCGGGCCAGGGCGCCTACGAGCAGTTCGAGCCGGCCTACCGATACGGCGCCACCCTGCGCAGCGACCAGCGTTATGCCGGCCGGTCCTGGGACGAGGTCGAGCGGCACGCCGAGCGCGACTGGGCCACGGCCCACCCGGACAGCCCCTGGGAGCGTATCAAGGGCGCCGTGCGGCACGCCTGGGAACGCGTGAAGGACTGAACGCCAGCCCGAAGGCGGTCTCCCTCCCGGGAGGCCGCCTATCCGGGCGTCCCTCGCAGGCAACTCACATGGCCGCAGACAAGAACAACGACCCTGAAGCCGACGACGAGCGCCACGACGCGCCGGCGCAAAGCCTGGCCTGGCGCTGCAGCGACTGCGGCTTCTTCCGGGTCAAGCGCGACGACGAAGACACCCCGCCCCTGTGCCTGGCCTGTGCCGGCAGCGACATCGAGGAAGTGCGGCCGCTCACCGGCCATGGCCGACCCGCGGCACTCACCGCGGCCGGCCGCGTGGTGCTGGGCGAACGCCGGCGC
This sequence comes from Ideonella sp. BN130291, assembly GCF_036231905.1. Taxonomy (NCBI): domain Bacteria; kingdom Pseudomonadati; phylum Pseudomonadota; class Betaproteobacteria; order Burkholderiales; family Sphaerotilaceae; genus Ideonella; species Ideonella sp. BN130291. The sequence continues at coordinate 33,912 of NZ_JAZARE010000005.1, forward strand.
TTTCCACGCTTCTGAGCCTCAGCAGTCGGTGGTTCGCGTGGCCGCGGCACAACGGCCACGGGGCGGAAAGCGGCCTATTGCGCGGTGTCATGGGGGCCAATCTGAAAAAACCCCCGGTCCGGGGGTGCCGGTGGGTGGGCGCGTAGCGCATGCTCCGCCGCTGCGGGCTCCCGCCCAAATCCATAGATCGCCGGCGCAGAAACTGGCGAAACCACCCTAGAGAGGTTCCGATGAAATTGCTTTCCCTGAGTGTTCTGGCTTCCGCCCTGGTCGCCGCCCTGCCGGCCCACGCCGCCCTCACCGCCACCGGCGTCGCCTGCGACGGCCACGGCACCAGCATGACCAGCCTGGCCGGTTATGTGGACTGCTCCGGCTCCTGGCGCGGCAACAACGTGAACCAGGCTGACGACGTGGCGGCCCAAGTCATGAGCGACTGGGGCGCTGGCAGCCTCACCATGGTGGACGTGACCGGCGGCAACCACGGCAGCACCGGCACCCTGAACTTCGCCGCCCAGACCGGCATGTTCGTGCTGGCGCTGAAGGCCGGCACTGCCTTCAGCCTGTACGAGTTCGACGGCTCCCAAGTGGCCGGTGGCATCTCCTCGATCAGCTACGACACGCTGGGCGTGGGCTTCTTCAGCGGCCGGGACAACAAGAACATCCACTTCGGCCAGCGGCTGTCCCATGCGGACATCTACTACGCCACCCCGGTGCCGGAACCCGAGACCTATGCGCTGATGCTTGCCGGCCTGGGCGTGGTCGGTTTCCTGTCCCGCCGCCGCAAAGCCGCCTGATACGCTGCGCTGGCTCAAGAGGCTCCTTCGGGAGCCTTTTTTCGTTTACAGGCGCTGACACATTCGGGCCGGCGCGCGCAGGGGTTGGGATAAATTTCCCAATGTGAACTCCAGCGCTGCCGCCCGTCGGGCCCTCGACCTCGCCATAGCGCAGCTGCTGCGCCCGCTCTTCCGGCTGTTGCTGCGCCATGCGGTGTCCTTCCGCGCCTTTGAAGACCTCGCAAAGCGCACCTATGTGGAAGTGGCCTGGAAGGAGTTCGGCATTCCGGGCAAGAAGCCCTCCACCTCACGCGTGGCGGTGCTCAGCGGGTTGACCCGCAAGGAAGTGCAGCGCCTGCTCGACGGCGACACCCTGGCGGCCGACGACGACCTGGCCGACCGCTACAACCGCGCCGCCCGCGTGCTCACCGGCTGGGTGCGCGACACCGACTTCCACGATGCGACCGGCGCGCCGCGCGTGCTGGCGCCCGACGGCGACGCGAGCTTTGCCACGCTGGTCAGGCGCTACAGCGGCGACATGCCGGCGCGCGCGGTGCTGGACGAGCTGCTGCGTGTGGGCGCGGTGTGCACCACCGGCGACGGCCGGCTCCAGCTGCTCACGCACGCCTACGTGCCGGCGCACAGCCCGGCCGACAAGCTGGCCATCCTGGGCAGCGATGTTGCCGACCTGGTCACCACCATCGAACACAACCTGCAGCACGGCAGCGCGGCCCCGCGCTTCCAGCGCAAGGTGATGTACGACGCGATTCCCATTTCGGCCGTGGCCGACTTCCAGAAGCTCAGCGCCGCGCAGTCGCAGGCCCTGCTCGAGCAGCTGGACAGCTGGCTGGCGCAACACGATCTCGATGCCCATCCACAAGCCGGCAGTCCGCAGCGCGTGCGTGTGGGCGTGGGCGTTTATTACTTCGAGGAAGACCTCGGTCCGTACGTCGTTGAAGGAGAGAAACCATGAAGACCCACCCACGCGCCGTGACGGCGCTCGCGCTCGCCGCAGCCCTGCTGGCGGGCTGCGGCGGCGGCGGCATCGGCGGCACCGGCAGCCCGGCTTCCGGCACCATGCGCGTGTCTGTCACCGATGCGCCCGCCTGCGGCTATGACGCGGTGAACATCTCGGTGCAGAAGGTGCGTGTGCACACCAGCACCGCGGCCGCCGATACCGACAGCGGCTGGTCGGAAGTGGCCTTGAGCACACCGGCACGCATCGACCTGCTCACCCTGACCAACGGCGCGTTGCGCGAACTCGGCCAGACCGAGCTGCCCGCGGGCCGCTACACCCAGGTGCGGCTGGTGCTCGCGGAAAACAGCGCCGGCACGCCGCTGGCCAACTCGGTGGTGCCTACCGGCGGCACGGAAGTGCCACTCACCACGCCTAGCGGCTCGCAGTCGGGCATCAAGGTCAACATGGACCTGGAAGTGCCCGAAGGCAAGGTGGCCGACCTGGTGCTGGACTTCGACGCCTGCAAGTCGGTGGTCAAGCGCGGCAACTCCGGCCAGTACAACCTCAAGCCCGTGGTGACGGCGGTGCCGGTGGTCAGCGACGCCGGCCTGCGGGTGGTCGGCTATGTGAATCCCGCGGTCGCCACGCCGAGCAGCACCCATGTGTCGGTGCAGGTCAACGGTGTGCCGGTCAAGTCCACCGTGCCCGACCCGACCGGCAAGTTCACGCTGTACCCGGTGCCGGCCGGCACCTATGACCTGGTGGTGGCCGCGAGCGGGCGCGTCACCGCGGTGATGACCGGCGTGCCGGTGAGCGCGGCCGCGCCAACGAACGTGAACAGTGCCACCTTGGCCATCGCGCCCCCGGCGGCCACCTTGCGCACGGTCACCGGCAGCGTGACGCCCGCGACCGCGAACCTGGCCGCGCGCCAGGTGCTGACGGGCGGCACCCCCGTGCAATCGGCCTGGGCCGGGGTGGATGCGAGCTCCGGCGCCTTCAGCTTCACGCTGCCGATCGAGCCGCCGGTGAAAGCTGCCTATGTGGCCAACCCGGTGAGCCTGGCGTTCACCGCCGACACGCCGGTGGGGGGCAAGTACACCCTGGTGGCCGAGTCGGCCGGTGTCACCAAGACCCAGGCGATCGACGTGTCGGGCGCAGTCGCACCGGTGAGCTTCAGCTTCCCCTGAAGCACGCGGCCCCGGCGCGGCGCATCGCGCCGCCCGGGCCGGCTCAGCGCCCGGGCGCCGAACCGCCAGCAAACAGCTGGCGCGCGTCCACCGCCTGTTGCCACCGGTGCTTGGCCACCGCCCGCAGGCAACCGGCGATGGCGGTGGCAAAGGCTTCGTCGTAGTACGCATGGGCGCCGCTCACGCCGACCACGATGCCGTCCAGGCACACCGCACCCCACAGCATGGAGTCGCCCTCGCGCAACTTGTAGGGCTGAAGGGCCTGCAGCCGGTGGCCGTCCATGCCCTGCTCCCAGCTCGCCTTGGCCTTGGCGCGGGCGAAGGCGGCGTAGTCGGCGTCCCACTTGGCGCGGTCGCCCACCGCATGCTCCAGCAGGATGGCCTCCTCGAACGGCACATCACCCGGCCGCAGCGCCGGGTCCATCACCACGATGTAGAGGAAACCGCTGCCCACCACCTCGGGCTGGGTCATCTGCGGCTCGATCATCGGCAGGGCCATCTGCAGAGCGGTGCGCGCAGCATCGGCATTGGCGAAATGGCTGCTGGGTGAAACACGGGTCATGGAAGTCCTCGAGGGTTGAAAAAAAATGGGGTCAGGCGGCCTCCGCCGACGGCGTACTGCCGCCCGGCCGGCCGGACAGGGTGATCAAGGTGGACACCAGCTCCTGCGGGTCCACCGGCTTGGCCAGATGCACCTGGAAACCCGCCATCAGGGCGCGCATGCGGTCGCCCGGGAGGGCCAGGCCGGTGAGCGCGATCGCCGGCACCCGGTCGTCCAGTGCCACGCCGCGCTGCTGCTCGATCTGGCGGATGCGGCGCACCACCTGGTGGCCGTCCTCGTCGCCCAGCGCGATGTCGCAGATGATCACTTCGGGCCACTGGTCGCTGGGGTGCTGCTCCAGCCAGGCGATGGCCTGCGTGCCGGTCGGAAAGGCCTTGACCTCGGCGCCTTCGGCATCCAGCAGGCCTTCCAGCGCCTCGCGGGCGTCGGCGCGGTCGTCGATGCTCATCACGCGCAGGCCCGCCAGCGGCTGGTCGCCCAGGGCCGCGATGTCCAGGTCCACCTCGGGGCTCGGCGTGGGCGTGGGGCGGTTGTCCACGCCCACCGCACGCAGCGGCATCTCGATCACATAGCGCATGCCGTGCAGGGAGCCCGGCGGCTCGATGTGGAATTCGCCGCCCTGGCGTTCGATGGTGGAGCGCAGCTCCAGCGGATCCAGCGGCGTGTCGGTGCCGTGCGGCTGGGTGGCCGGCGGCTCGGGCGCGGGCACCGCGGGCACCAGCTTGAGCCGGCGCTGCGATGCCTTGCGCGACGGCGGCGCCGCAGTGGGTGTCACCGGCGAGGGCAGGTCGTGGCGGCCGTCGGTGATGCACAGCCGCGCATTGGCCTCGCGCCGTTCGAGCTTGAGCTCGATGCGGCCATGGATCGGCGTGGCCTGCACCGCCTGCATGATCAGCTCACGCAGCGCCTGCGCCAGCGTGCTGGGGTCGCCGGTGACCCGGGCGTTGTCCAGGTCCACGTCGGTGTAGAGCTTGACGCCGCGCGCTTCGATCGCCTCGCGCAGCCCGTCGATCGCATTGGCCATCAGCACCGCCAGGTTCACCGGCTGGCGGGCCAGGCGGCGCTCCAGCCGTTCCACCTGCGCCTGCTGGCGCTGCAGGTTCCACAGCTGCGCATACAGGCCGTCGCGCTCCAGCAGCTCCTCATGGCGGCCGCGTTCCACGATGCGGCCCTTGTCCATCACGATGATCTGGTCGGCATTGACGATGGTGGACAGCCGGTGCGCAATGATCAGCGTGGTGCGGCCCTGCGCGATGCGGTCCAGCTCGCTCTGGATGGCACGTTCGGCGCGTGTGTCCAGCGCCGAGGTGGCTTCGTCGAAGATCATGATCGGCGGGTTCTTCAGGAAGGCACGCGCGATCGCGATGCGCTGCTTCTCGCCACCCGAGAGCTTGAGGCCGCGCTCGCCCACCACCGTGTCGTAACCCTGCGGCAGCGACAGGATGAACTCATGCACCTGGGCCGCCTTGGCCGCCTCGATCACGTCGGACATGCCAGCGGCCGTGCGGCCGTAACCGATGTTGTAGGCGATGGTGTCGTTGAACAGCACCGTGTCCTGCGGCACCACGCCGATGGCTTCGCGCAGGGTGGCCAGCTTCACCGAGCGCAGGTCCTGCCCGTCGATCAGCACCCGGCCGGCGCCCACGTCGTACAGGCGCAGCAGCAGCCGCGCGAGCGTGCTCTTGCCCGAGCCGCTGCCGCCCACCACCGCCACCGTCTTGCCGGCCGGGATCTCGAAGCCCACCTGCTGCAGGATCTGGCGGCCGGCCTCGTAGGAAAAGTCCACCTGCTCGAACACCACCTCGCCCTTCTTCACCTGCAGCGGCGTGCTGTCCGGCTGGTCCTGGATGTCGGCCTTCTGCTCCAGCAGGGCGAACAGCTTCTCGGTGTTGACCATCGCGTCGCGCGCCTCGCGGAACACGAAGCCCAGCGCATTGAGCGGAAGGCAGATCTGGATGATGTAGCTGTTGACCAGCACCAGGTCGCCCACCGTCATGGTGCCCTGCATGGTCTGCTGCGCGGCCAGCAGCATGACCACCGCCACGCCCACCGCGATGATGGCGCTCTGCCCGATGTGCAGCACCGACAGCGCCTTCTGGTTCTGCACGCTGCCCTCCATCCACTGCGTGAGCACGCCGCCGTAACGCTGGCGCTCGAAGTCCTCGCGGGCGTAGACCTTCACCGTCTCGTAGTTGAGCAGGCTGTCCACCATGCGGCCATTGGCGGTGGAGTCCAGCTCGTTCACCTTGCGCTGGCGCAGCTCGCGCTTGTTGGTGAGGAAGAAGGTGAAGGCACCGTAGACGAAGAAGGTCGTCATGATGACCAGCGTGAACCACAGGCTGTAGCCGCTGATCATCACCACCAGCACCGCGCCGAACTCCACCAGCGTGGGCACGATGGTGAACAGCCCCGCGCCCAGCAGGAAGCCGATGCCGCCGGTGCCACGCTCCACGTCGCGGATCAGCGTGCCGGTGTTGCGCTGCACGTGGAACCGGGGGCTGAGCGACATCAGGTGGGCAAAGGTGCGCTCGGCAAAGCCGATCACGGTGCGCCGCGTCACCCGCGCAAACACCATGTCGCGCAGCTCGTTGAACAAGGTGCCCGAAAACCGCAGCAGCGCGTAGCCCAGCAAGAGGAACACCGGCAGCACCAGCACCGTGGGCGTGCCTTCGGGCATGGGGCCGGCGCTGCCGCCCAGGGCACCGGTGAGCTCGTTGGGTCGGCTGAACTGGTCGACGATGGCCTTGAGCACCAGCGGCACGAACACCGCGGACACCTTGGCCAGGACCATCAGCCCCAGGGCGACCAGCGTGCGCTGGCGGTAGCGCCACACCGCCTCCCACAACCCGCTGAAGACCCGGCGCCGGGCGCTGATGTTGTTGTCGATTGCCATCCACGCGTCGGCCGCAAGCCGCGTGCCCGTCAACATGCCCAGGCCAACCCCGGGGCGCCCCGGGTGCCGGAAAGAAGTGCCGGAAGAAGTGCCGCGCGCGCTGCCATCGTGACCCGCCGATGCGCTGCCGCACGCCATGTGGGCACGCGAACTGCTCCTGCGTTCTCGGCCCATCTGCCCCTCCTCCATCCGCCATGACCCTGTCGCCGGACAAGCTGTGCTCCCGTGAAGCAGCCGCCGAATGCGCGCAGCTGCTGCCGCGCCCGCTGGTCTTCGTGCACGGCCTGTTCGACCTGGTGGACCGCAGCGTGGTCACCTACCTGTCTGCGGCGCGCCAGCTGGGTGCCACCTTGGTGGTGGGCCTGCGCAGCGATGCATCGGCCGCAGGCTTGGCCGATGCCGAGGCGCCGCGGCATGCGGCACTGGACCGGGCCTGGGTGCTGGACGCCCTGGAGCCGGTGACCATGATCGTGCTGTTCGACGAGGCCAGCCCTGCGGCGCTGATGCGGGAGTTGCGGCCCGACGTGCATGTGCTGCCGGACGACGAAGTGCCCTCGCTGGAGGAGGCGCAGCTGGTGCAGAGCTGGGGCGGCCGTGTGGCGGCCCTGCCGTGCGCGCCCGCACTGCCCGCCGCCCTGCGCCAGCCGCCGCGCGGGCGGGGCCAGGGCCCGGGATATCCGCGCATCGCCTGATTGGCGCGTCCGCGGCCCCGGGGTCTGCCCGGGTCTTTGGCGCGTGGGGCCTTCAAGGCCTTTGAATCGTTACACGCGCCGGCGCCTTCTTTTGCTTGTGCTGCTGCGGTCGGCCTCCTTTGCGCACCCCTGTTTGCGCAGTTTGAACGCGCTTGAAGCGCAGCAGGCTCGCGGCACATCTTTTGCCCAAACGGGGAACCACTTCCCCCGAGGACAGAAGCCATGAGAATCGCGCTCATCAGCGAACACGCATCGCCGCTTGCCGCACTGGGCGGCGTCGATGCCGGCGGCCAGAACATCTATGTCGCGCACGTGGCCCAGTGCCTGGTGGAGGAAGGGCACACCGTCGATGTCTTCACGCGGCGCGACGATGAAAAGCAGGCGCCGGTGGTCTATGTGAAGCCGGGGCTGCGCGTGCTGCACATCCCCGCCGGGCCGGCGAGCTTCGTGCCCAAGGAGCAGCTGCTGCAGTACATGCCCGAGTTTGCGGAGGCCTGCATCCGGCTGTGCAACGCGGGCCTGCACTATGACGTGGTGCATGCCAACTTCTTCATGTCGGGGTGGGTGGCGCTGGAGCTGAAGCGGCGGCTGGGCACGCCGTTCGTGATGACCTTCCACGCGCTCGGCCTGGTGCGGCGCGAGCACCAGCGCGAGGCCGATGCATTCCCGCCCGAGCGTGTGCAGATCGAGAAGCAGCTGGTGCAGGAGGCCGACGCCATCATCGCCGAGTGCCCGCAGGACCAGCAGGACCTGATGCGGCTGTACGGCGCCGACGCACGCAAGATGATCATGGTGCCCTGCGGCTTCGACCCGGGTGAGTTCGCGCCCATGAGCCGCTACGAGGCGCGCCAGCAGCTCGGCCTGGACCCTGACGAGTTCATCGTGCTGCAGCTGGGCCGCATGGTGCCGCGCAAGGGCGTGGAGAACGTGGTGCGTGCGATGGCCCTGCTGCCGCGCGAGATCTATCCGCGCCTGCTGGTGGTGGGCGGGGAGTCGGACAAGCCCGACCGCCGTGCCACGCCGGAGATCGGCCGCCTGCAGGACATCGCGCGCAGGCTGGAGGTGGACGACATCGTCACCTTCACCGGCCGCAAGCAGCGCCATGAACTGCGCGCCTACTACTGCGCGGCCAACGTGTTCGTCACCACGCCGTGGTACGAGCCGTTTGGCATCACGCCGCTGGAGGCCATGGCCTGCGGCACGCCGGTGATCGGCAGCGCGGTGGGCGGCATCCAGTATTCCGTGGTGGACGGGCTCACCGGCTACCTGGTGCCGCCCAACGATCCCCAGGCGTTGGCCAAGCACCTCACCTACCTGCAGGCACATCCGGCCCTGTCGCGTGCGCTGGGGCTCGCCGGTGTGCGGCGTGCACAGTCCATGTTCACCTGGGACCAGGTGGCCACCCAGTTGTCCGCCACCTATCGCCGGCTGCTGCCCACGATGGCCGACACCGCCGTGCCGGCGCGCGGCGCGCGCCGCAGCCGCCTGCAGCTGGTGCGCCCGCGTGCCGACGATGCGGCCGCCAACGCCGCAGCCGCGGCACCGTTGATGGTTGCCAAATGAAGGAAGCCGGCTCGCGGCGTGCCGTCTTTCTCGACAAGGACGGCACCCTCGTCGAAGACCTGCCCTACAACGTCGACCCCGCCCGCCTGCGCTTCACGCCCCATGCGGTGGAGGCCTTGCGCCTGCTGCAGTCGCACGGCTACCTGCTCATCGTGGCGACGAACCAGCCCGGCATCGCGCTCGGCCACTTCGACCGTGCGGCACTGGCCCGGCTTCAGGCCGGGCTGACCCGCATGCTGGCCGACGAAGGCATCACGCTGCACGGCTTCCACGCCTGCCCGCATGCGGCATCGCCCGACCCCAAGCGGCCCCACTGCCTGTGCCGCAAGCCGGCGCCCGGCCTGCTGCGCCAGGGCGCCCTGGCCCATGGCGCGGACCTGGCCCGCTCCTGGATGGTGGGCGACATCCTCAATGACGTGGAGGCCGGGCGCCGCGCCGGATGCCGCACCGTGCTGCTGGACGTGGGCAATGAAACCGAGTGGCTGATGTCGCCGCTGCGCGAGCCGCACCACCGCTGCCGCGACCTGCTGGAGGCCGCCCACACCATCGTGCAGGCCGACCAGCACCAGCCCACGCCCAACGACAGCGACCATGCCGCCACCACCGCAGCCTGATCCCGCATGGGCCCGTGCGCGCCGCGTGCTTGCGGTGCGGCTGGACAACCTGGGCGACGTGCTGATGACCACGCCCGCGCTGGCCGCCATCCGCCACAGCCTGCCGCAGGCCCACATCACGCTGCTCGCTTCGCCTTCGGGCGCGATGCTGCAGCCGCACCTGCCGCTGGTGGATGAGGTGATCACACACCGGGCCTCGTGGATGAAACACGAGCGCCCTGCCACCGCGCTGGAGGAAATGAGCCTGGTGCACCGCCTCGCCGAGAGCGGCTTCGATGCCGCGGTGATCTTCACCGTGTGCACACAAAGCCCGCTGCCCGCCGCCATGCTGTGCCGGCTGGCCGGCATTCCGCTGCGGGCCGCCTATTGCCGCGAGAACCCGTATTCGGTGCTCACCCACTGGCTGCCCGAGCCGGACCTCGATGTGGCCACTGCCCGCCATGAGGTCCAGCGCCAGCTCGATCTGTGCGCCTCGCTCGGCTGGCAGACACCGGACCCTCGACTGCGCTTTGCGCTGAACGAGGGCGACCACGCTAGCCTGGCCGCCAAGCTCAGGCTCGCCGGCCTCGCGCCGGGCGGGCGCTGGATCGTGGTGCACCCGGGTGCCACTGCGGCGTCGCGCCGCTATCCGGCCGAGCGCTTTGGCGAGGCCGCCGAGGCGATCGCGCAGGACAGCGGTTGCGGGGTCGTGTACACCGGCGGCGTCGCCGAGCAGGCGGTCATCGCGCAGGCGCAGGCCGCGATGCGCCGGCCTTCGATATCCCTCGCGGGCGCGTTGAGCCTGGGCGAGCTGGGCGCACTGGTCGCCGGAGCCCAGGCGCTGGTGTCCAACAACAGCGGCCCTGTGCACCTGGCCGCCGCATTGGGCACGCCGGTGGTGGACTTGTACGCACTGACGAATCCGCAGCACACGCCCTGGGCGGTGCCCTCGCGTGTGCTCAACCACGATGTGCCCTGCCGCAACTGCCTCAAGAGCGTGTGCCCGCAAGGCCACCACGACTGCCTGGCCCAAGTGCCGGCGCAAGCCGTCGCCGAAGCCGCGCTGCAATTGATGAGCGCGCCGCGCGCAACGGTTTCACCTTTGGAGAGCTAACGATGATCACCCTCGGCATCAACGCCGCGTTCCATGACAGCGCCGCCGCCATCGTGGTGGACGGCAAGCTGGTAGCCGCGGCGGAAGAAGAGCGCTTCACCCACATCAAGCATGGCAAGCGGCCGGTGCCCTTCACCGCCTGGGAGCTGCCCTTCCACGCGATCGAATACTGCCTGCGCGAAGCCGGCGTCAACCTGGTCGATGTGGATCACGTGGCCTACAGCTACGACCCCTCGCGTTTCATCCGTGAGCGCATCAAGGGTGACCGCTTCAGCCTGCCTCTGCAACCCTCGGCGCATGACAAGGGCGAGTGGGAGAACGTGTGGGATCCGCTGTTCGCCAGCTACATCGTCAACGCGCCGCGCCAGCTCGCCAGCGGCGCGCCACACCACCTGAAACACCGCTTCGCCGGCGCGCGCCACGACGGCCCGTACAAATTCCACTTCATCGACCACCATGTGGCGCACCAGGCCAGCGCCTACCTGGCCGCGCCCTTCGAGCACTGCGCGGTGATGACGCTGGACGGCCGCGGCGAGGAAGCCACCACCACCTACGGCCGCTATGTGGGTGGACGCTACCAGCCGATCGGCGAGGTGCTGATGCCGCATTCGCTGGGCATGCTGTACGAGCGCATCACCAGCCACCTCGGCTTCCTGCATTCGAGCGACGAATACAAGGTGATGGCGCTGGCAGCGATGGGCAAGCCGGTGCACCTGGAGACCTTCCGCAGGCTGGTGACCGTGGGCAGCGAGGGCAGCTACCGCGTGGAAACCTTCGACCCGGTGGCGCTGTTCGGGCCCGCACGCGAACGCGGTGGCCCGCTGGAGCAGCAGCACTTCGACCTCACCGCCTCGCTGCAGGCCATCCTGGAAGAAACCGTGCTCAAGCTGGCGCAGTGGCTGCGCCAGGCCAGCGGCGAAACGCAGCTGGCCATGGCCGGCGGCGTGGCGCTGAACTGCGTGATGAACGCCACCCTGCGCGACTCGAAGATCTTCGACGAGGTGTGGGTGCAGCCGGCTGCAGGCGACGCCGGCACCGCGCTGGGCGCGGCGCTGTACGTGGACGATGAGCAGCGTGGCCACCCGCCGCGCAGCTGGGCGATGTCGCATGCCTACTGGGGCCCCGGCTTCAGCGACGACGAGATCGAGCAGCTGCTGAAGTGGGCCAAGCTGCCCTACCGGCGCCTGAACGACGTGGCGCAGGACACGGCCGAGCTGCTGCTGCAGGACAAGATCATCGGCTGGTTCCAGGGCCGCATGGAGTTCGGCCCGCGTGCGCTGGGCGCCCGCTCCATCCTGGCCTCGCCGTTGAGCCCGGCCATGCAGCAGCGACTGAACGAGCTGAAGGACCGGGAGGATTTCCGGCCCGTAGCGCCGGTGTGCCCCATCGACGACCTGCCGCAATGGTTCACCCCCGCCGAGGCCAACCGAGGCGAAGCGGCCTTCATGCTCTTCATTTACGACGTGCTGCCCGAGCAGGCGAAGAAGATCCCCGCGGTCTGCCACGCGGACCACACCGCGCGGGTGCAGACGGTGCGGCGCGAGACCAACCCGCGCTACTACGACCTGCTCAAGGCCTTTGGCGCCAAGACGGGCGTGCCGGTGCTGGTGAACACATCGTTCAACGTGCGCGGCGAGCCGATGGTGTGCACGCCCAAGGATGCGATCAATGCGTTCTTCAGCACGCCGCTGGATGCGCTGGTGATCGGCAACTTCCTCGTCATGAAATGACCCACCCCCGAGCGCCTTTGGCGCTCCCCCTCAAGGGGGCGCCGCCAGCGGCCCGGCAAAGCCGGTTCCGCGGCGTCCGCTGGAATGAAGGAGGACCATGAACGATCGCGCATTTGATGTGTCGGTGGTGATTCCCACGTACAAGCGGCCCGACCTGCTGCAGCGCTGCCTGGAGCCGCTGCTGAAGCAGACACTGCCGGCCGACCGCTACGAGATCATCGTGGTGGACGATGGGCAGACGGAGGACACGCGTGCGCTGGTGGAGAACCTGGCCGCGGCCACGCAGGGCCGGCCCTTGCTGCGCTACCTGCGGCCCGAAGGCACGCGCGGCCCGGCGGCGGCGCGCAACCGCGGCTGGCGTGCGGCGCAAGGCGAGGTGGTCGCGTTCACCGACGACGACACCATTCCCGACGTGAACTGGCTGCACTACGGCTGGCTCGCCATGTCCAACGGCCAGGCCGCCGTGCGCGGCGCGGTGCATGTGCCGATCGAGGGCCCGCTCACCGACCATGGCCGCATGACCCAGGGCCTGGAGAAGGCCGAGTTCGTCACCGCCAACTGCTTCGTGCGGCGCAGTGCGCTGCAGGCAGTGGATGGCTTCGACGAGCGCTTCCTGCGCGCCTGGCGGGAGGATTCGGACCTGCACTTCAAGCTGATCGAGGCCTATGGCGAGGTGCCCAAGGCCTCGCTGGCCGTGGTGCAGCATCCGGTGCGCGAGGCGCCTTTCGGCATCAGCATCAAGCAGCAGGCGAACATGATGTTCGACGCGCTGCTGTTCAAGAAACATCCCGAGCTGTACCGCGCCAAGGTGGGCCGTGTGCACGCACCGCCGAGCTACTACCTGGTGGTGATCGGCACGCTGCTCGCGCCCCTGCTGGCACTGGCCGGCGCGGGCACGCTCGCGCTCACGCTGCTGGCGCTGGCGGTGGGCCTGGTGTTGTGGCTCACCTTCAAGCGGCTGCGCGGCACCTCGCGCAGCCGCGAGCACATCACCGAGATGCTGGTCACCTCGGCGGCCATTCCCTTCCTGTCGCTGTACTGGCGCATCAAGGGCGCGCTGCGGTTCCGCGTGCCGTTCTTCTGAGGCTCCGCATGGCGCGCGCGCTCGGCACCGGCAACGCGCATCGCATCGCGGTGTTCCGCGCACTCGTGCTGGGGGACCTGCTGTGCGCCACGCCAAGCCTGCGCGTGTTGCGCACCGCGTGGCCGCAGGCGCAGATCACGCTGATCGGCCTGCCGTGGGCACAGGAGCTGGTGCAGCGGCTGCCGTCGGTGGACCGGCTGCTGCCGTTTCCCGGCTACCCCGGGCTGCCGGAAGGGCCGGTGGACATCAGCGCATGGCCGCGCTTCCTGGCGGGTGTGCAGGCGGAACGTTTTGACCTCGCCTTGCAGATGCATGGCAGCGGCGGCATCACCAATCCGCTGGTGTGCACCTTCGGCGCCGCGCACACCGGCGGCTTCTACCGCCCCGGCGAGTTCTGCCCCGACCCCGCCTTGTTCACACCCTGGCCGGACCACGCCCAGGAGGTGCACCGCTGCCTCGCCTTGACCGACGCACTGGGCCTGCCACGCCAGGGCGAGCAGCTCGACTTTCCCCTACAGCCCGAGGACGACCAGCGCCTGCGGCAGCTGTGGCCCGGCTGCAGCGCGCCCTACGTGGTGCTGCATGCGGGGGCTCAGCTGCCGTCGCGGCGCTGGCCGATCGAGCGCTTCGCGCGTGTGGCCGAGGCGCTGGCGGGCACCGGCCTGCAGGTGGTGCTGACCGGCACCGCCAGCGAGGCGCCCCTGGCCCAGGCGCTGCGCCAGGGCTGCCGCCAGCCGCTGGTGGACCTGCTGGGCCGCACCGACCTGTGGACGCTGGGCGCGCTGGTACGCGGCGCCCGGCTGCTGGTGGCCAACGACACCGGCGTGTCGCATGTGGCCGCGGCCCTGGGCACGCCCAGCGTGATCGTGAGCATGGGCTCGGACGTGCGCCGCTGGGCACCGCTGGACACCGATCGCCACCGCGTGCTCTGGCAGGACCTGCCCTGCAGGCCCTGCGGCCACCGCACCTGCCCCACCGCCCATGAATGCGCCACCGCGATCGCGTCCGACGACGTGATCGCGGCAGCGCTGGATCTCCTGCAACTCCACCACACTCCCCTGCAACCATGGCAAACGCCGGCAAACCCCTGCGCATCCTCACCTGGCATGTGCACGGCAACTACCTCTACTACCTGACCCAGGTTCCGCACGACTTCTACCTGGTGGTGGACGACGATCGCTCCACCCACCACAGCGGCCGCAGCGGCACCCTGCCCTGGGGGCCCAACGTGCACGAAGCGCACGTGGACCGCATCCGGGAGATGGCGTTCGACTGCATCCTGTTCCAGTCGCGCCAGGCCTTCGAGGGAGAGCAGTTCCGGCTGCTGTCCCCCGCCCAGCAGCGCCTGCCCCGCATCTACCTGGAGCACGACCCGCCACAGGAGCACCCCACCAACACCCGCCACTGGGTGAACGACCGCAACGTGCTGCTGGTGCATTGCACGCCCTTCAATGCGCTGATGTGGGATTCGGGCGATTCGCCCACCCGCGTGATCGAACACGGCGTGAAGCTGCTGGAGCCGGCGCGCTACAGCGGCGAAACCGAGCGCGGCGTGGTGGTGGTCAACAACATCGGCAAGCGCGGCCGCCGCCTGGGCGCGGACCTCTACGCCGAGGTGGCCCGAGAGGTGCCGCTCACGCTGGTGGGCATGGGCGCCGAACAGGTGGGCGGCCATGGCGAAGTGGGCAACGCACAACTGCCCGGGTTCATGGCAAAACACCGCTTCTTCTTCAACCCGATCCGCTACACCAGCCTGGGGCTGTCCATCATCGAGGCCATGATGGTCGGGCTGCCGATCGTGGGCCTGGCCACCACGGAATTGGTCACGGTGATCCGCAACGGCGACAACGGCTTCATCGACACCCGGCCCGAGCGCCTGGTGGAGGCCATGCAACAGCTGCTGAAGGACCCGGCATTGGCACGCGAGCTGGGCGACGCCGCGCGCCGCACTGCCGAAGAGCGCTTCAACATGCCACGTTTCGTGGCCGACTGGCTGGACGCAGTGAACTACGTCACGTCGTGAACGTGACACCGTGCCGCCGGCGGCCGATGCACGCGCCGCGGCTCAAGCGGCAGGCGCCCCAGCCGATATCCCGGCGATGCGACCGCAGCACGCCGCCACCCGACCTTTGCCGCCGGCTTCCCTGCTGCCGCGCTGGGGCTGGCTGACGCTGCTGCTCGTCCTGCTGGTGGGCAGCGGCCTGTCGCTGGCCGCCTGGCGCTACAGCCTGTCCACGGAGCAGGACGCCAACCGCATCCGCTTCGAGCGCCGGGTGGACGAAACCGTGGGTGAGCTGCGCCAGCGCCTGGAAGAAAGCGTTCGCCTGCTGCGCAGTACCGCCGCGCTGTTCGCCGCCTCCAGCGAGGTGGGCCGTGGCGACTGGAAGGCCTTTGCCGACGCACAGGACCTGGATGCTGCCTTTCCCGGCCTGCTCGGCCTGGGCCACGCCGCGCTCGTGCAGCCCGGCGACGTGGAACGCCTGGAGCTGTCCATGCGCATGGAAGGCTTCTGGGACTACGCGGTGTGGCCTCCCGGGCCGCGGCCGGTGTACGCACCGGTGCTCTACCGCGAGCCGCTGACGCCCCGCAACCAGCGCGCGCTGGGCTTCGACATGCTGAGCGACCCGGTGCGCCGCGAGGCGATGGAGCGCGCCCGCGACAGCGGCGAGCCCGCCCTGTCCGCCGGCACCCTGCTGCTGCACGAAACCGACAGGACGCGGTATGCCAGCGCGGTGCTGTTCCTGCCGGTCTACAGCAAGCTCAAGCCCCTGGGCACGCTGGCGCAGCGCCGCGAGGCGATCACCGGCTGGGTGTACGCGCCCATCCATGTGTCGCAGCTGATGGGCGCGCTGGTGCAGCGCCGGGCCGACGACATGCTGGTGCAGCTGCTGGACGGCGTGCCCGGCACGCCAGCGGCCAATCCCGTGTTCGAGGCGCACCGCGACACCGCCAACAGCATCCCCCGCTTCCAGCCCAGCCATGCGGCCGAGCGGCAACTGGCGTTTGCCGGCCGCCAATGGACGGTGCGCCTGGCCGCGCTGCCCACCTTCGACGCCAGCCAGCCGACCAGCCGGGCGCAGCTCATTCTGGCCGGCGGACTGGCGATCACGCTGCTGATGACCCTGCTGGTGGGCGCGCTGCTCAACATGCGCGGCCGCGCCGTGGCGCTGGCCGAAGGCCTGAGCGGCGCCTACCGCGCCAGCGAGGCGCGGGTGCGCACGGTGCTGGACAACGCGGCCGAGGGCATCGTCACCGTGGACCGCGACGGCCGGCTGCGCACCGCCAACCCCACCGCGCGTGCGCTGCTGGGCCTGCCCCCCGGCGAGCCGCAGGGCCTGCGGCTGCCCGAGCTGCTGCCGATCGACATGGCGGACCTGCAGCGCCATTTCATCAGCGGCCCGGAGGGCGAGACCGTGCCGCGGCAATGGCGCCGTGAGGCCACCTTGAGCCAGCCCGGCGGGCAGGGCGAGCTGAGCCTGCTGGTGGCCGCCAGCGAAGTGCGGCTGGACGATGGCGAGCCCTGCTTTGTGCTGTTGCTGTCCGATGTCACCGAGCTGAAGCAGGCGCGCGAGCAGGCCGACGCGGCCGGCGCACTCAATGAAACCATCCTCGCCTGCGCGCCCTTCTGCGTGATCGCCACCGACCGCCACGGCCTGATCCGCAGCGTCAACGCCGCCGGCGAACGCATGCTCGGTTACGGCCAAGGGGAGCTGATCGGCCGCTCGGCCATGGTGCTGCACCTGCCGGAGGAGCTCGCCTCGCATGCCGCGCGCCTGTCGGCGGAACTGGGCCAGCAGGTGGAGCCCGCCCGCGCGCTCGGCATGCGGGCGGTGCTGGGTCAGACCGACGAGCTGGAGTGCACCTATGTGCGAAAGGACGGCTCCCACCTGCCGGTGATGGCCGCGGTGTCGCCGCTGCTGGATGCCGAAGGCCGCCGGCACGGCTTCCTCGCGATTGCCTACGACATCACCGAGCGCAAGCGCAGCGAGACCTACATCCGCCACATGGCGCACCATGACGAGCTGACCGGCCTGCCCAACCGCACCCTGCTGCAGGAGCGCGCCCTGCTGGCGCTGGAGAGCCCGCAGCCGCAGCGGCGCACCATGGGCGTGCTGCTGCTCGACCTGGACCGCTTCAAGCAGATCAACGATTCGCTCGGCCACCAGGCCGGCGACGTGGTGCTGTGCTCGGTGGCCGCGCGCCTGAAGCACTGCCTGCGCTCCAGCGACACGGTGGCGCGCATGGGCGGCGACGAGTTCGTGATCCTGCTGCCGCACATCGATTCGCCGCAACAGGCCGAGCGGGTCGCGGCCAAGGTGCTGCAGGCCATGGTGGAGCCGATCCAGGCGGGCCAGCACCGCCTGACCGTGACGCCCAGCATCGGCATCGCCTGTTCGCCCGACGATGGCGAGGACCTGGCCACCCTGCTGCGCAACGCCGACGTGGCCATGTACCAGAGCAAGAGCAGCGGGCGCAACGGCTACACGCTGTACACGGCGCAGATGCACACCGCCTCGGCCAAGCGGCTGGAGCTCGAAGGCGACCTGCGCCTGGCCCTTGAGCGCAACGAGCTGGCCCTGCACTACCAGCCGCTGGTCTCGCTGGAAGACGGTGCCGTGGTGGGCGTGGAGGCCCTGCTGCGCTGGACCCATCCGGTGCGCGGCCCCGTGTCGCCAGTGGACTTCATCCCGATCGCCGAGGACACGGGCCTCATCGTCTCCATCGGCGAATGGGTGCTGCGCACCGCCTGCCGCGACATGAAGCTGCTGCTGCAGCGCACCGGCCAGCGCCTGAAGGTGGCCGTGAACCTGAGCCCGCGCCAGCTGCGCGCGCCCAACCTGTGTGCCGTGATCGGCGACGCGCTGGCCCGCTCCGGCTGGGCCGCCCAGGACCTGGAGCTGGAGATCACCGAATCGATGGTGATCGACAACCCCGATGCCTCCATCGAGGCGATGCAGCAGCTGCGCGCCATGGGCCTGGGGCTGGCGATCGACGACTTCGGCACCGGCTATTCCAGCCTCAGCTACCTCACCCGCTTCCCGGTGGCCAAGCTCAAGCTGGACCGCAGCTTCGTGCGTGGCCTGCCGGACAACCATCGCGACGCGGCCATCGCCACCTCGGTGGTGGCCATGGGCCATGGCCTGAAGCTGCAGGTGCTGGCCGAAGGCATAGAAACCGAGGCGCAGATGCAGTTCCTTCGCGGCCTGGGCTGCGAGATGGGCCAGGGCTGGCTGTTCGCCAAGGCCATGCCGCTGGACGCGCTGGCGGCCCACATCCAGGCCCGGCGCCCGCAGCCGCTGCTCGCCACGGCCGCCGGCTAGAGCCTGCCCCCCACGCGGTTCACGCGGGTTTGTGGGGAGCACGCGGGCGCGCGCTTGCTCCATAGTGGGTGCCTCTCCACACCGGCCCCGGTGATGCCAGACGCCCTGCCCGCCGAGCTGTTCCAGGACGCAAGCCAGCGCACGGCGCGCGGGCTCGCCGCCGAAGGGCTGCTGCTGGAGCAGCAGGCCATCTTCGACAACGCCGGCGTAGGCATCCTCTTCACCCGCGGCCAGCATGTCCTGCATTGCAACAAGGAGGCATCGCAGCTGTTCGGCTGGCCGCACGGCGACATGGCCAACCAGCGCGGCCGCGCCTTCTTCGCCAGCGATGCCGACTACGAGGCGCTCAATGCCACGGCCGCGCCCACGCTGGCCAACGGCGAGCGCTTCGAGGCCGAGGTCTGGCTGGCGCGCCGGGGCGAAGGGACCTTCCTCGCGCACCTCGCGGCCCGGGCGGTGAATCCGCAGGACACGGCCGCCGGCACCATCTGGATCGTGACCGACGTGACCGCGCTGCGGGCCCAGGAGGCGGCGGCACGCGAGCTGCTGCGCCACCACACCGCGATCTTCGAGAACGCATCGGCCGGCATCCTGTTCTCCCGCAACCGCGTGTGCGAGACCTGCAACCCGGCGCTGGCCACGATGTTCGGTTATGCCAGCCCGGCCGAGCTCGTGGGCGTTCCGACGGCGCAGCTGTTCACCTCCCCCGAGGACTATGCGCGCCTGGGCGACCAGGCCGCGCCGCTGTTCCTGCGCGGGCAACGTGTGGAGCTGGACTGGGAGATGCGGCGCCGCGACGGCAGCCGCCTCTGGGTGCACCTGCTGGGTGCCGCCATCGGGCCGGGCGACCTGGCACAAGGCACCATCTGGATCACCGAGGACATCACCCAGCGCCGGCAGGCGGAACAGGTGCTGCGCCAGACCTTGCTGGAGCAGGAGGCCATCCTGGAGAACGCCTCGGCCGGCATCGTGTTCCTGAAGGACCGGCGCATCCTGCGCTGCAACCGGCGTTTTGGCGAACTGCTGGGCCGCGACCCGGCCCAGCTGGTGGGGCAATCCACCCGGCTGCTCTACCCGAGTGACGAGGCCTTCGAGCGCGCGGCGGGTCCGTATTCGCTGCTGGACCGCGGCAGCACGCATGCACGCGAGGAGCAGCTGGTGCGTAGCGACGGCAGCCTGTTCTGGTGCCGTCTCACCGGGCGCTGGGTGGACCGCGAGCATCCGGAGCGTGAATCCGTGTGGCTGCTGGAGGACGTGACCGAGCAGCGCCTGGCGCGCGACATCCTCGAGCAGCGGGTGCAGCAGCGCACCATGGAGCTGGCCGAAGCCAACCAGCAATTGCGCGCCGAGGTGCTGGAGCGCATGGAGGTCGAGGAGCGGGTGCGCCACCTGGCCAACCATGACGCGCTGACCAATCTGCCCAACCGCCGGCTGCTGCTGGACCGCCTGGGTCAGGCGCTGGCGCTGGCACGCCGCGCCGGCGAACAGGTGGCGGTGATGTTCCTCGATCTGGACCGCTTCAAGACCATCAACGATTCCCTCGGCCACCAGGTGGGCGACGAGCTGCTGCGCGGCGTGGCCACCCGCCTGGCCGGCCTGGTGCGCGACGGCGACACGGTGGCGCGCCTGGGCGGCGACGAGTTCGTGATGGTGCTGCCGCGGGTGGGCTCGGAGACGCAGGTGGCGCTGGTGGCCGCCAAGCTGATGGAGGCGCTGGCGCTGCCCTTCCAGCTGCATGGGCGCGAGCTGCACGTCACCCCCAGCATCGGCATCGCGCTGTACCCGGGCGACGGCGAAACGGCCGAAACCCTGCTGCGCAACGCCGACTCGGCGATGTACCACGCCAAGGAAGCCGGGCGCGACACCTACCAGTTCTTCGCCGCGCCGATGAACGTGAGCGCGGCGCTGCGCCTGGAGCTGGAGAACGACCTGCACCATGCACTGGAGCGGGGCGAGCTGGTGCTGCACTACCAGCCGCGGGTGGACCTGCTGAGCGGCCGTGCGCTGGGGCTGGAGGCGCTGATCCGCTGGCAGCATCCGCGCCGCGGCCTGCTGCATCCCAATGCCTTCGTGCCGCTGGCGGAAGAGACCGGCCTGATCACGCGCGTGGGCGAATGGGTGCTGCACGAGGCCTGTGCACAGATCGTGCAGTGGCAGTCCCTCGGCCTGCCCAGCGTGCCGGTGGCCATCAACCTGTCGCCGCGCCAGTTCCGCCAGCGCCACATCGCCCAGCGCATCGGCGACATCGTGTCCGAGGCGGGCGTGTCGCCCCAGCTGCTGGAGCTGGAAATCACCGAGAGCACACTGATGCAGCACACCGAGCAGACCCTGGGCACGCTGGACCGGCTGCACCGCATGGGCCTGGCGCTGTCCATCGACGACTTCGGCATCGGCTATTCCAGCCTCAGCTACCTCAAGCGCTTTCCGGTGGACCAGCTCAAGATCGACCAGTCCTTCATCCGCGACCTGGACGAGGACCCCACCAACGCCGCGATCGTGTCGGCCGTGGTCACCCTGGCCGCCAACCTGGGCTTGAGCGTGGTGGCCGAGGGCGTGGAAACGCCGCAGCAGCTGGCCGTGGTGCGCCGCTGCGGCTGCACCCAGGCGCAGGGTTTCCTCTTCAGCCGCGCGGTGCCCGCCGACCGGGTGCCCGCGCTGCTCAAGGAGGGCTGGCCCGCCGGCGTTCCGGCCTGAGGGCCCCGCCCGACAAGCCGGGGTTAATGCGCTGTACGGCGGCCGTTAAGGCTGTAAGCTGGCGCGATGCACATCCTGCTCGCTGAAGACGACACCCTGCTGTCCGATGCCCTGGTCACCCAGCTGGGCGAGGCCGGCTTCCAGGTGGAGCACGCGCCCAACGGCCCGGTGGCCGAATACCTGCTGCTCAAGCAACCCTTCGACGCCGCCATCATCGACGTCGGCCTGCCCATGCTGGACGGCCTGTCGGTGCTCAAGCACGTGCGCCAGGCCAAGCCCGAGCTGCCGATGCTGGTGCTGACCGCGCTGGACTGCCTGGAAGACCGCGTGGCGGGCCTGAACGCCGGCGCCGACGACTACCTCACCAAGCCCTTCGACTTCCCCGAGCTGGAAGCCCGCATGCGCGCGCTGCTGCGCCGCAGCCGCCCCTCCGCGCCGGTGGACCGCGAGATGGGCAAGCTGCAGTTCGAGCGCGATGCACGCCGCGCCAGCGTGGACGGCGTCATGCTGGACCTGTCGCCACGCGAATGGCTGCTGCTGGACCTGCTGCTGATGCAGCGCAACCGCGTCGTCACCAAGGACCAGATCCTGCGCGCCTGGTCCACCGACAAGGGCGAGCCCGCCAAAGGCGACGCCGGCAGTGGCAGCGGTACGGTGGAGGTGTACATCCACCGCCTGCGTCGCAAGCTCGAAGGCTCGGGCCTGGGCATCCGCACGGTGCGCGGCCTGGGCTACCTGCTGGAAGCGGAGCCGGCCCGCTAACGGGCGCTCAAGCGCGATGCCTGCCGACCTGCTGCGCCGCGCCGCGCTGCGATTCGCCGCGCGCGGCTCGTTGCACCGCCAGCTGCTGCTGTGGCTGCTGCTGCCGCAGCTGGTGCTGTGGGCGGCGGCCGCCTTCGTCACCTACAACGTCGCCGCGCGGTATGCCAACCGGGCGATCGATGCCAGCCTGTCGCAGGCCACACGCTCGCTGGCACGCCAGGTCAAGCCGGTGGGCAATGGCCTGCTCATCGACTTTCCGCGCGCCGCGCAGGACATCATCGAAGCCGATCCGGACGACCGGGTTTACTACATGGTGAGCACCCCGCCGGGCCAGTTCATCCTCGGCAGCCGCAAGCTGCCGCAGCCGCCGCCGATCGACAAGCCGCGCCTGGACGATCCTTATTTCTACGACGGCACGATGGAGGGCCTGCCGATCCGCATCGCCGCGCTCTACGTCGCCTGGGGCGAGCCCAAGGAGCCGCAGCTGATGCTGGTGCAGATCGCGCGCAGCCGCGCCAGCCGCGACGAGCTGGCGCGCGCCATCCTGCAGGACACCGTGCTGCCGCTGTCGGCGCTGATCGTGCTGATGACCATGATCGTGTGGGCCGGCGTGCGCGCCGGCCTGGCGCCGCTCACCCGCCTGCGCGGCCTGGTGGAAGGCCGGGCCGCAAACGACCTCACCGCCATCGAGCTGGCGGCCGCGCCGGCCGAGGTGCGGGCGCTGGCCCAGGCGATCAACGACCTGCTGGGCGCGGTGCAGCAGAGCGTGGCCGCGCAGCGACGCTTCATCAGCGATGCGGCGCACCAGCTGCGCACGCCGCTGGCGGGGCTGAAGAGCCAGACCGAGCTGGCCCTCAAGGAGGCCAGCGAGCCGGCCCAGCGCGCCCGCCTGGAGCGGGTGCATGAAAGCGCCACCCGCAGCGCCCACCTGGTGAACCAGCTGCTCGCGCTGGCGAGGGCGGAACCCGAGTCCGCCATGCGGCAGGCGCGCACCCGGGTGGACCTGCAGCGCCTGGCGCAGGAGGTCACGGCCGAGCTGGTGCCACGGGCGCTGAACGCGGGCGTGGACCTGGGCTATGGCGAGCCGGACGCCGAAGGGCCCGGGCCCGCGGTGGCTGGCGTGGAGCTGCTGCTGCGCGAGGCGCTGGTGAACGTGATCGACAACGCGCTGCGGTATGCCGGCCGCGGCGCGGTGGTGACCGTGCAGGTGGGGCAGGATGCCCGCCACGCCTGGCTGGAGGTCACCGACAACGGCCCGGGCGTGCCTGACGCGCTGCACCGCACGGTGTTCGAGCGCTTCTTTCGTGCCACCCACGAAGGCAGCGGCTGCGGCCTGGGCCTGGCGATCGTGAAAGAGATCGCCGAACGCCATGGTGGCAGCGTCACCCTGGCCAACGCCGCCCCGCACGGGCTCACCGTGCGCATCACCCTCCCCCTCGCCTCCTGAAAAGCGCTTCGTGCGCCTTCACCCCGCTGGGGTGGGCGCAGCCCTGTGCTCGTTATCCCTAATGAATGAATCATTAATATTTCTTTAATATTCATCCCGCATGCACAGAAGATGAACGTTCGTCGAATCAAACCCAACCGACGACCACAGGAGACTCAGATGACACCGACTCCCCGCCACGCGCTGGCTCCGCTTGCGCTGGCCGCCCTGCTTGCCAGCGGCTCCGCCAACGCGCTGGACTACTCCGGTTACTTCCGCGCCGGCCCGGGCCTGACCTCGGCCAACAACACCTCGCGCGCCTGCTACGGCCTGAACGGCGGCTCCTCGGGCATGAAGTACCGCCTGGGCAACGAATGCGACTTCTACGGCGAGTTCCAGCTCAGCCAGGGTTTCAAGAAGGACGGCATCGAGTACAGCGCCAACCTGATGGTCAACCACTACACGGCGGCCACCCAGAACAACCCGGACAAGGGCCTGAACATCGAGCAGATGTGGGCCGAGGCCAAGGGCTTTGACATCGCGCCGGAAGCCACCTTCTGGATCGGCAAGGAGCGCGGCCGCCGCGGCGACGTGCACATCGTCGACACCTACTTCATCGAGATGCTGGGCGTGGGCGCCGGCGCCAAGGGCTTCAGCGTGGGCCCGGGCAAGCTCGGCGTGGCTTACTACAAGACCGACAGCGACGCACCCCACCCTGGCAACCGGGTGAACGTGGAGTACGTGGGCCTGGGTCTGAACCCCGGCGGCACGCTGAACTTCTTTGCCACCGCCACGCAAGGTGACTTCGACGGCGGCACCAAGGGCGCAGGGCTCACGATCCGCCACGACCAGAAGGACCTCTTCGGTGCCGGCAGCGGCGTGAACAACGTGATCTGGCTGCAGGCCTCGGCCGGCTCCACCGCCCTGAACGCCAACTTCGGCGACCTCACCCGTCCGTTCGACAACAAGAGCTGGCGCGTGGTGGAAAGCATCAACTGGCAAAAGGGCGCCTTCGGCGGCCAGGCGATGGCGCTGTTTGCACGCGAGAAGGATGCGGCTGGGGTCAATACCGACTCCACCAGCATCGGTGGCCGCGTTTCCTATGCGATGACCAAGAACTTCAAGTTCCTGGCCGAAGTCGGCGTGTCGCAGTACAAGCCTGACGGTGGCGAGAAGGCCCGCCTGACCAAGGTGACGCTGGCGCCCACGTTGTCGGTGGGCCCGGGCTTCTTCGACCGGCCGGAGTTCCGCCTGTACGTGACGCACGCCAAATGGAACACCGCTGCCGGCAACATCACCGGCCAGCCGGCGTTTGCTGACAAGACCTCGGGCACCAGCTATGGCGCCCAGGTCGAGTGGTGGTTCTAATCGTTCATCCCCTCAAGGAGACAAGCATGAAGACAAAGATGTTCAAGCCGACGGTCCTTGCCCTGAGCCTGTTCGCCGCGGGCGCCAGCTTCGCCGGCGAGATCGAGGTGCTGCACTGGTGGACCTCCGGCGGCGAGGCCAAGGCCGCATCGGCGCTGAAGCTCACGCTGCAGCAAAAGGGCGACCGCTGGAAGGACTTCGCGGTCGCCGGTGGCGGCGGTGATTCCGCGATGACGGTGCTGAAGTCGCGCGTGGTGTCGGGCAATGCCCCCTCGGCCGCGCAGATCAAGGGCCCGTCCATCCAGGAGTGGGCACAGGAAGGCGTGCTCGCCAACATGGACGACGTCGCCAAGGCCGAGAAGTGGGACGAGTCCCTGCCCAAGGTCGTGTCCGACATCATGAAGTACAAGGGCCACTACGTCGCCGTGCCGGTGAACGTGCACCGCGTGAACTGGCTGTGGGCCAACCCCGAGGTCTTTAAGAAGGCCGGCGTCAAGGTGCCCACCACTTGGGACGAGTTCTTCACCGCGGCCGAGGCGCTCAAGAAGGCCGGCGTCACCCCGGTGGCGCACGGCGGCCAGAACTGGCAGGACTTCACCACCTTCGAGGCCGTGGCCCTGGGTGTGGGCGGCACCGACTTCTACAAGAAGGCCCTGGTGCAGCGTGATGCCGCCACCCTCTCCAGCCCCACCATGGAGAAGGTGCTCACCACCTTCAAGAAGGTGAAGGACTACACCGACAAGAACGCCCCCGGCCGCGACTGGAACCTGGCCACCGCGATGGTCATCAACGGCCAGGCCGGCATGCAGATCATGGGCGACTGGGCCAAGGGCGAGTTCCTGGCCGCGGGCAAGACGCCGGGCAAGGACTTCGTCTGCGTGCCGGCCCCCGGCACTGACAAGGCCTACACCTTCAACGTGGACTCCTTCGCAATGTTCAAGCTGAAGGACAAGGCCAACATCGAAGCCCAGAAGCACCTGGCCGCGGCCATCATGGCGCCCCAGTTCCAGGAGGTGTTCAACCTCAACAAGGGCTCCATCCCGGTGCGCCTGAACATGCCGATGGACAAGTTCGACGACTGCGCCAAGACCTCCTCCAAGGACTTCGTGGCCACGTCCAAGAGCGGCGCCCTGCTGCCCTCCATCGCCCACGGCATGGCGGTTCCCTCCGCCGCCGAAGGCGCGATGAAGGACGCGGTGAGCCAGTTCTGGAACGACGACAAGATGACCGCCAAGGACGCGATGGCCAAGATCGCCTCCGCTGCCAAGGCGCAATAAGCCTTCTCCTGGCGACGTTGCAAGGGCCACCAGCCCACTCTTGCCAGGATCAGGCTCGTTGCTCTTGCAAGTTGGCCGCGCACGGCCGATCCTCCGCCGTGCGCGGCCTCTTTTTCACGGCTGCATTTCCGCTCCCTCCATGTCCGCCCCCTCCTCATTGCGCACGCCCTGGCTGCCCAAGCTGGTGATCGCGCCCGGCTTCCTGCTGGCCTTTGCCTTCATCTACGGGCTGATGGCATGGAACGGCTACCTGTCGCTGTCGGCCTCGCGGCTGCTGCCCAATTACGAGTTCGTGGGGCTGGAGCAGTACGAGCGCCTGTTCGACAGCGAGCGCTGGTGGGTGGCTCTCACCAACCTCGGCATCTTCGGCACCCTGTTCATCGGCGGCGCCATGGCCATCGGCCTGCTGCTGGCGATCCTGCTGGACCAGAAGATCCGTGCCGAAGGCCTGCTGCGCACCATCTACCTCTACCCGATGGCGCTGAGCTTCATCGTCACCGGCACCGCCTGGAAATGGATCCTCAACCCCGGCCTGGGCATCGAGCACCTGGTGCGGCAATGGGGCTTCGAGAACTTCAACTTCGACTGGCTGGTCACGCCCGACCGCGCGATCTACTGCGTGGTGATCGCCGGCGTGTGGCAGAGCGCCGGCTTCGTGATGGCGCTGTTCCTGGCCGGCCTGCGCGGCATCGATGAATCCATCATCAAGGCCGCCCAGGTGGACGGCGCCAGCCTGCCGCGCATCTACTGGCGCATCCTCATCCCCTCCTTGAGGCCGGTGTTCTTCAGCACGCTGATGGTGGTGAGCCACCTGGCGATCAAGAGCTTCGACCTGGTGATGGCGCTCACCGCCGGCGGCCCGGGCTACGCCACCGACCTGCCCGCCACCTTCATGTACGCGATGGCGTTCTCGCGCGGCCAGATCGGCCTGGGCGCGGCCAGCGCCACCATCATGCTGGCCACCGTGGCCGCCATCGTGGTGCCCTACCTGTATTCCGAACTGAGGTCGCGCAAATGAGCAGCATCGCCTCGCCGCTGCCCGCGGCCCACACCGCACCGGCCGCTGGAGCCCGCATGAACCGAATCCACCTGCATCGCATCGTGCTCTGGGGCCTGTTGGCCGTGTTCGCGGCCTTCTTCCTCACGCCGCTGTACGTGATGGTGACCACCTCGCTGAAGGACATGAACGAGGTGCGCGGCGGCAACCTGCTGGCGCTGCCGCATTCGCCCACCTTCGCGGCCTGGGCCAAGGCCTGGGGCACCGCATGCACGGGCACCGACTGCGGCGGCCTGAAGCCCTTCTTCATGAACTCGGTGGCCATGGTGCTGCCGGCCGTGCTGGTGTCCACCAGCATCGGGGCGATCAACGGCTATGTGCTCAGCAAGTGGCGCTTCCGTGGCAGCGAGCTGATGTTCGCGCTGCTGCTGTTCGGCGTGTTCATGCCGATGCAGGTGGTGCTGCTGCCGATGAGCCAGATCCTCGGCTGGCTGGGCATTGCCAGCTCGATCTGGGGGCTGATCCTGGTGCACGTGCTGGCCGGCATGCCCAGCACCACCTTGTTCTTCCGCAACTACTACGTCGGCCTGCCGGACGAGCTGATCAAGGCCGCGATGCTGGACGGCGCCGGTTTCTGGCGGATCTTCTGGCGCATCGTGCTCCCGCTGTCCACGCCGATCCTCGTGGTCACCCTGATCTGGCAGTTCACCAACATCTGGAACGACTTCCTCTACGGCGTGGTGTTCTCCGGCAGCGACAGCAAGCCGATCACGGTGGCGCTGAACAACCTGAGCAACACCTCGAGCACGGTGAAGGAATACAACGTGGACATGGCTGCCGCCATGATCGCCGCGCTGCCCACCCTGTTCGTCTACATCGTGGCAGGCAAATACTTCGTGCGCGGCTTGACGGCCGGCGCAGTCAAGGGCTGAGAGAAAACAATGGGCGCGCTTTCCATCCGCAACGTTCGCAAGACCTTCGGCCACACCGAGATCCTGAAAGGGATCGACATCGAGGTGGAAGCCGGGGAGTTCCTCATCCTCGTCGGCCCCTCGGGCTGCGGCAAGTCCACCCTGCTGTCCATGATCGCCGGGCTGGACACGCCCACGGCGGGCAGCATCCACATCGGCGAGCGCGATGTGACCCACCTGCCCAGCAAGGACCGCGACATCGCCATGGTGTTCCAGAGCTACGCGCTCTACCCGAACATGAACGTGGCGCAGAACATCTCCTTCGCGCTGGAGATGCGCAAGGTGGCCAAGCCGCAGCGCGAGGAGATCGTGCAGCGCGTGGCCAAGATGCTGCAGATCAGCCACCTGCTGGACCGCAAGCCGGGCCAGCTGTCCGGCGGCCAGCGCCAGCGCGTGGCGATGGGCCGGGCCCTCGCGCGCGACCCCAAGCTCTTCCTCTTCGACGAGCCGCTGTCCAACCTGGACGCCAAGCTGCGGGTGGAAATGCGCGCCGAAATCAAGCTGCTGCACCAGCGCACGAGGACCACCACCGTGTACGTCACCCACGACCAGGTGGAAGCCATGACCCTGGGTGACCGCATCGCGGTGATGAAGGACGGCGTGGTCCAGCAGTTCGGCACGCCGGACGACATCTACAGCCGGCCCGCCACCCGCTTCGTGGCCGAGTTCATCGGCTCGCCGGCGATGAACATGATCCAGGGCATGCGCAGCGGCGATGGCCTGTCCGCTCAGGGCGTGCAGCTGGCGTTGTCGCAGGAACAGCGCGGCGGCCTGAACGGCAGCTCCGAGATCGTGTACGGCCTGCGGCCCGAGCACCTGAGCTTCGGCGCGCAAGGCCTGCCCGGCACGCTCACCATGCTGGAGCCCACCGGGCCCGAAACCTATGCCCTGGTGCATACCCCCGTGGGCCTGCTCACCGCACGCGTGCCCGGCAAGGTGAACGAACGCGTGGGCGACCCGGTGATGCTGGCCTGGGACGCCAGCAACGCGCACCTGTTCGACGCGAAGACGGATGCTCGGCTGGGGTAGCGGCACGGCGCGTCGCCGCCGGCTGTCGTTTTTCGGCGTAACAGTGTGTCCTGCGCCATACTGATTCCGCCGATGCGGCCTCGCCGCTGGCGTACCGCTTGCTCCTACCGTCTCACGCCCCATGAAGCCCCTGCCGCCCGACTTCCGCTCGCCCGAATTCCTGCGGGCACACATCCTCCACACGATGTCGTTTTATGACGGCCGTTGTGTCGATCCTTCCGGGGGCTTCTTCCATTTCTACAAGGACGACGGCACCGTCAACGACCGCAGCACGCGCCATCTGGTGAGCAGCACACGGTTCGTGCTCACCCATGCCTGGGCGGCGCGCCACTTTCCGGAGCATGAGCGTGCACCGGCCTGGCGCGACGCAGCGCGGCATGGCCTCGATTTCGTGCGCGACGTGCACCGCGATCCGGCCACCGGCGGTTATGCGTGGATGCTGAAGTGGGAAGAAGGCGGCTACAAGACGGTGCTGGACGCCACCAACCACTGCTACGGGCTGGCCTTCGTGCTGCTGGCGCATGCCCATGCGGTGCTGGCCGGCATCGAGGAGGCGCGCACCGGCATCGAAGAGACCTTCGATCTCATGGAGCAGCGCTTCTGGGAGCCGCAGCACCGGCTCTACGCCGATGAAGCCACGGCCGACTGGACGCTCTCGCCCTACCGCGGCCAGAACGCCAACATGCATGCCTGCGAGGCGATGCTCGCCGCCTTCGAGGCCACCGGCAACCCACGTTACCTGGAACGTGCCGCCACGCTGGCCACCTCGGTCACCGAGCACCTGGCGGAAAAGGCCGGCGGCCTGATCTGGGAGCATTACCACGCCGACTGGACCCCCGACTGGGAATACAACCGGCACGACAGCAGCAACATCTTCCGCCCCTGGGGTTTCCAGACCGGCCACCACACCGAATGGGCCAAGCTGCTGCTGGCGCTGGAGCGCGCCCGGCCCGAGCATCCGCACAACGAAGCGCTGGTGCACCGCGCGCGCAGCCTCTTCGCCTGCGGCGTGGACCACGGCTGGGACCGCCAGCACGAGGGCCTGGCCTATGGCTTCGCACGCGACGAGACGCCGGGCCACGAGGGCCGCTATGTGCTGTGCGATGCGCACAAGTACTTCTGGGTGCAGGCCGAGAGCTTCGCCGCCGCCGCCATGCTGGCCGAGCGCACCATCGAAGGTGGCTACTGGGACTGGTACGACCGCATCTGGGCCTATGCGTGGGAGCACTTCGTGGACCACGAGCATGGCGCGTGGTATCGCATCCTCTCCCCGGACAACCGGAAGATCACCGACGAGAAGAGCCCCGCCGGCAAGGTGGACTACCACACGATGGGCGCCTGCTACGAGGTGCTGGCGTCCCTCGCCCGCGGCTGACTTCGCGCGCCCGCCGCCTCAGCGCTGCGGCCGCACCCGGTAGATCCCGTTGTCGCGGTCCGCGCTGAAGTACACCGTGCCGTCGCCGCCCACCGCCACGCCGGTGGGCACATAGGGTGGCGGCATGCCGGGGCCGGGCTCGAAGCCGATCGGTAGGTTCTCCGCAATGCTGCGCTTGGCGCCGCTGGCGGGGTCGATCTCCGTCAGGCGGCGCGCCGCCGTCTCCGCCACCACGAAGCTGCCCCACGGCGTCTGCGCCAGGCCTTCGGGCAGCGCCAGGCCGGAGGCCAGCACCGTCCTCGCACCATCGGCGAGGGCCACCCGCAGCAGCGTGCCGGCCGCCTCGGTGACGTACAGCGCGCCATCGCGGCCCAGCACCATCTGCACCGGCCCGGCCAGGCCGCTGGCCACCACCCGCCGCTGCTGGAAGTCCGCGCCCCAGGCCTGCGTGATCGTGCCAGTGGCGATCTCGGCGAACACCACGCTGCCGTCGGGCAGCAGCAGCGCGTCGTAGGGCGCCTTCAGGCCATGGATCATCGCGGCCGTCTTCAGGGTGGCGCGGTCCACGATCTGCACGCTGCCGGTGAACCAGGAGGTGAGCGCAAAGCGGGTGGGCGACAGGCCGACCGCGAACGGGTACTCCATGTCGGAGGACTGCATGCGGAAGATGTCAGCCACGGCACCGGTGTTCACGTCCACCTTGCGGAAGCTGAAGACGTCGGCCACAAACAGCGTGTCGCCCTCCAGCTTCAGCCCCGCCGGCACCGACACCTTGCCACCGGTGAGCAGGCGCACCTCGCCGGTGGCGGGGTTCACCGCCTGCACCGAGTTGTCCGCCATGTTGGCCACGTACACGGTGCCATCGGGCGCGATCGCCAGGTTGTCGATCGCCCGGTTGAGCGTCTTCACCACCGTCTTGCGGCCACTGGCCAACTCCACCCGCGAGAGCTCGCCGGTGCGGGTGTCCACCACCCAGAGGTGGCCCTTGCCGTCCAGGTTGGCCGCGGCGGGGATCTTGAAGTCGCCGTTGATGACGGTGACCTTGCCGTCGGCCGGGTCCACCTTCACCACCTGGCCCTTGAACCACAGTGGGCCGTAGATCATGCCGTCCGGGCCGACCTCGAAGCCGTTGAGCCCGCCCAGGTCCTTGGCGATCAGGCGCGGCGGCTGCACGCCGGCCACGTCGATCTCCCACAGCGCGTCGCCCAGGAACACCTGGGTCGCGTAGAGCTTGCCGTTGCGGCGGTCGAAGTCCAGCGAGTTCAGGCCCGGCAGGCCCTTGGCGAGCTCGCGGATCGGCGCATCGTCACTCGCGCGGTAGTGCAAGGCGCCTTGCAGGTAGGCCGTCCAGGCGAGCTCGCCCTTGGGGCCGACCGCAATGTCGTCCGCCTGCCCCTGCGGCCCGCCGATGAACACCTTGGCCGCCCCGCTCTGGCGATCGACTTCCCAGATCGCGTTGCCCACGACGCTGGCCGCGAGCAGCCGCCCGCGGCCGTCCACCGCCAGGCCGTGCACGCCCTTGAAGGCGCTGGGCTGCACCAAGGCTTCCGGGGCTTGCCAACTCGCGGGCCGCGTCGGCGGCGCGGTGGAAGCGCAGGCGCCCAGAGCGAGCGCCACGACGAGCCAGAGCCAACGGACAAGGGACAGCGTCTTCATGGACCTCTCCTGCGATGCCTTGGACGGCGCATGCTAGCGCCGGCCCCGCCAGGCAGGGTCGCGGAGGTGACAGGGGAAAGGTAAGTGCCGGAGGCGCGCGTTCAGCGCGGCTCGCTCAGCAGCTTGAGCAGCACGGACTCTTCCACCGGCTTGATCAGGTGGCGGTCGAAACCCGCCTCGCTGGCCTGGCGCTGGTCTTCGGCCTGGCCCCAGCCGGTGAGCGCCACCACCGTGGCCACCCGGCCCCAGGGCTGCTGCCGCAGCTTGCGGCACACCTCGTAGCCGTTCATGCCGGGCAGGCCGATGTCCAGCAGCACGATCTCGGGCTGGAACTGCTCGGCTGCCTGCAGCGCCTGCGGGCCGTCATGGGCGGTGCGGATTTCATGGCCCATCAGCTCCAGCAGCAGTGCCAGCGTATCGGCCGCGTCGCGGTTGTCGTCCACGACCAGCACGCGCCGCGCCACGGCGCCCGGCGCTGCGCCAGGAGGCAGCTCGTGCGCGGCAGAAAAAGGACGGGGAGAGGGCAACAACAGGCGTGACATGGTGCGGAGTATCGCCTCCAAGCCTCACGAGTCAGCAAACGCCGTGCCGCTCCGCCCCGGCAGCTTCACTTCCTGGCCCGCAGCTGGGCCAGCTGCGCCTGTGTTTCATGCCAGAGGTCCATGCCGACGTTGGCCGCGATGCCGGCGTTCACCCGGGTGAGCTTGTCGCGCATGCGGGCGGCTTCGGTGGGCGACAGTTCGTTGATCTGCATGCCCTTGGCCTTGAGGTCGGCCAGCGCCTTGGCGGCTTCGTCACGCGTGTCCTTGCGCTCGAAGTCGCGGCTCTTCTTCGCCGCGTTCATCAGCACCGCCTTCTCGTCCTTGCTCAAGCCGTCCCAGTACTTCTTGCTCACCAGCACGATCCAGGGGCTGTAGACGTGGTTGGTGATCGTGAGGTACTTCTGCACCTCGTAGAACTTGCTCGACAGGATGGTGTTGTAAGGATTCTCCTGGCCGTCCACCGCCTTGGTCTCCAGCGCGCTGAACAGCTCGGAGAAAGGCAGCGGCACCGCGTTGGCACCCAGGGTCTTGAAGCTGTCGAGGAACACGTTGTTCTGCATCACGCGCAGCTTGATGCCGTCGAGGTCCTCGAGCTTGTTCACCGCGCGCTTGTTGTTGGTGAGGTTGCGGAAGCCGTTCTCCCAGTACACCAGCCCGACCAGGCCTTTTTCCTCGAGCTTGGCCTTTACCTTCTCACCCACCGGGCCGTCGAGCAGCGCGTCGGCTTCCTTGGCGTTGTTCACCAGGAAGGGCGTGTCCCATAGCGCCATCTCCTTGGTGATGCCCACCAAGGTCGCGGTGGAGCCGACCATCATCTCCTGCGCGCCGCCGATCAGCGCCTGCTGCATCTGCACGTCGGAGCCCAGGCTGGCGGCACCGAAGGGGCGGATCTTCATCTTGCCGCCGGAAAGCTTCTCCACCTCCTCGGCAAACACCTTGGTGGCACGGCCCTGGTTGGACTGCTCGTTCAGCCCGTAGCCGAAGCGGATGAGGCGCGGCTTGATGTCCTGCGCCTGCGCGGCGCCGAAGGTGGCCACGGCCAGCGCCACGGCAGCGATGAGATAACGGCGTTGCATGCTTGTCTCCTGTGAGCAAAGGGTCAGCGCATCCACGCCACCGGTGCGGTGACGATCTGTGGAAACGCAGTGAACATGGCAAGGATCACCAGGTAGGTGATGAGGAAGGGGTTCACGCCGCGGATCACCTCGTTGAGCGACATGCGCCCCACGCCAGCCACGACGTTGAGCACCGTGCCCACCGGCGGGGTGATCAGGCCGATGGCGCCGTTGAGCACGAACATCAGGCCGAAGTACACCGGGTCGATGCCCGCCTTTTGTGCAATAGGCAGCATCACCGGCGCGAAGATCAGGATGGTGGGCGTGAGGTCCAACGCGGTGCCGATCAACACCAGCGCCACCATCATCGCGGCCATGAGCAGGCGCGGGCTCTGCACCAGCGGCCCCAGCCAGGCCGTCATGGTGGACGGCAGGTCGGCCAGGGTCACCATGTAGGAGGCGACCTGCGCACCTGCGCAGAGGAACATCACGATCGCGGTGGTCTTGGCGGCGCGCACCAGCACCTGGTGGAGTTCGGCCAGGGTCATCTCGCGGTGCACGAAGAAGGCGATCACCAGCGCATACACCGCCGCCACCACCGCGGCCTCGGTGGGCGTGAACACGCCGCTGCGCATGCCACCGATGATGATGAGCGGCATCAGCAGCGCCCAGAAGGCCTCGGCGGTGGCACGCAGCCGCTCGCGCATCGGCATTGGCTCGCCCTGCGGCAAGTCGATGCTGCGCAGCTGCAGTTTCCACGCGATGACCAGGCCGGCGCCCATGATGAGCCCCGGCACGATGCCGGAGAGGAACAGCGAGGAGATGGACGTGTTGGTCGTCACGCCATAGATCACGAAGGGCATCGACGGCGGGATGATGGGCGCGATGATGCCGCCCGAGGCCATGAGGCCGGCGGAGGTGTGCATCGGGTAGCCGTGCTTGCGCATCATCGGCAGCAGGATGGTGGCCAGCGCCGCGGTGTCGGCCAGTGCCGAGCCCGACATGCTGGCCATCAGGATGGCCGCGCCGATGGTCACGAAGCCCAGGCCGCCGCGGATGTGCCCCACCCAGGCCTGCGCCATGGTGATGATGCGGCGGCTGATGCCACCCGCGTTCATCAGCTCGCCGGCCAGGATGAAGAAGGGCACGGCCAGCAGCGGAAAGCTGTCCACCCCGGCCACCAGGTTCTGCGCAAACAGCTGCGTGTCCCAGAAGTCCAGCGTCCAGGCCATCGCCGCGCCGGTGAGCACCAGCGAAAACGCCATCGGCACACCGATGCCCATGAAGCCCAGCATGGCCACGATGAACACCACCGCCACTGCCGCCTGGTTCATGCCCATGCCTCCCGCATCGCTGCGTTCATTCGACCTCCGGGTCGTGGTCGATCTGGATCGGTTTGCCGCGCAGCAGGTCCACCAGCGCCATCAGGCCGATGGCCACGGACGACAGCAAGGCGGGCAAGGGCAGCAGCGCCGCGGGATAGGCCAGCACCACGCTGTGGCTGTCCATGCCCACGACCACCTGCTGCCAGGCGCCCCACCCCACCAGCACGCAGGTGAGCAGCACCAGCGCATGGACCAGGCGTGTCAGCAAGCCCAACGCCGTGGCACCGAACCAGCGCTCCCAGGGCCGCAGCAGGCTGGTGAACGCCATGTGCTGGCCCAGCGGATAGGCCGCTGCCGCGCCGATGAACACCATCCACACGAACAGCAGCCGCGACAGCTCCTCGCTGGCCGCCACGCCGCTGCCGAAGCCGTATCGCAGCACCACGTTGAGGAACACCGCCGCCGCCATCACGCCCAGGCAGGCGGCCATGGCGCCGTGCGCCAGCCGCTGCCAGGCCGGCTCCGCGCGCTGCTCACTGCTCACGGGCCACTCCTTCGGCTTGCAACCACTGCAGCACCTGCTGCTGCAGCCGCGCCAGCGGCAAGGCGCCGTCGAGTGTCAACACACCGGGCTCGCCGGTGGGCCGCTCCAGTGCCGCGAACTGGCTGGGCACCAGGCTGGGCGGAAAGAGGTGATGCGCGGCCCGCGCGGCCACCCGCTCCAGCGCGAGCGCCTCGCTGATGTCGAGGAAGGCAAAACGCAATGCAGGCACCTGCGACCGCAGGCGTTCGCGGTAGGCGCGCTTGAGTGATGAACAGGTGACCACCGCGCCCGCCGGGCGGGCGTTCAGCTCGCGCGCCACCGCGTCCAGCCAGCCGATGCGGTCGGCGTCCTCCAGCGGAATGCCGTGGCGCATCTTGTCCTGGCTGGCCTTTGAATGGAAATCGTCGCCCTCCACGAACTCCAGGCCCAGCGCTTCGGCCACCTTGGCGCCCAGCGTGGACTTGCCACAGCCGGCCACGCCCATGGTGACCAGGCGGCAAGGTTGGAGCAGGAGGTAGGACATTTGGATAGCGCTATCTTTGACGAGAAAACAAAAGGCCCGTCGGGGCTCTTTCCCATGCGGCTTGGCATCTTCCGAAGAGCTGATTGCCGCGAGGTTTGGATAGCGCTATCCTAGGCACTCGCACTCTCCACAACATCAGGGATAACCCGTTGACACCCTCTCCTCGCCGCCGCCGCTCCGGCGGCCGTGTGACGCTGGCCGAGGTGGCCGCCGCCGCGGGCGTGAGCCCCATTACGGTGTCTCGCGCCCTGCGCGGCGAACGCAGCGTTGCGCCCGATCTCGTGGCCAGGGTGCAGGCCGCGGTGCAGCAGCTGGGTTATGTGCCGGACCCGGCCGCCCGCGCCCTCGCCTCCCAGCGCAGCACCCAGGTGCCGGTGCTGGTGCCCATGCTGTCCAACACGCTGTTCGTGGACTTGATCGAGGCGGTGCACCGCACGCTGTTTGCAGCCGGCTACCAGCCGCTGATCGGCGTCACCCACTACGCGCCGCTGGAGGAGGAAGAGCTGCTGGCCAGCTACCTGGCCCACCGGCCGGCCGGTTTGCTGGTGACCGGCTTCGATCGCACCGAGCGCAGCCGCCAGCTCATCGCGGCCAGCGGCGTGCCCTGCGTGCACCTGATGGAGACCACCGATGCGCCCGGCGTGCACTGCGTCGGGTTCTCGCAGCAGGACGCGGGCGCGGCGATCGCGGACCATCTGCTGGCGCGCGGCCGCCGCCGCATCGCCTTCGTGGCCGCCCAGCTGGACCCGCGCACCATGCAGCGCGCCGAAGGCTACCGCCGCAGCCTGCGCGCGGCCGGCTGCTACGACGCCCGCCTGGAGGTGCTGAGCCCGGAGCGCTCCTCCATCCGGCTGGGCGCGCAGCTGCTGGAGGACCTGCTGCGCAGCCGCCCCGAAGTGGACGCGGTGTTCTTCTGCAACGACGACCTCGCCCAGGGCGGCCTGCTGGCGGCCCAACGCCTGGGCGTGGCAGTGCCGCAGCGCATCGCAGTGGCCGGCTTCAACGACCTGGCGGGTAGCGACCAGATGGTGCCGCCGCTCACCACGGTGCGCACGCCGCGCAGCGAGATCGGCGAGGCGGGCGCGCGCATGCTGCTGGCGCTCATGCGCGGCGAGCGACCGCACCCCTCCTGCGTGCGCCTGGGTTACGAGGTGGTGGTGCGGCAAAGCAGCTGAAGCGGCCCGGGCAACCTGACAAAGCGTTACCCCGCGGCCCGCAAATCGGCCGGCGTGGCCACTTGCCGTATGGCGGCTCGCGGCCTATGGTCCATGCACCGGCGCCCGCTGCACCGCACGCCTGCGCCGCTCATCCCCCACCGCCTTCAGGAGGAACCGCATGGCCACCAATGCGAACCGAGCCGCGACCAGCGGCCGCAAGACCCCGACCCGCCCCGTGCAGGACAACGCCGGCGACCCCGCTGACGCACAGGCCGCAACGGCCGGCGAACCGCAAGCGACCGGCACCGATGACACCGGCAACGACGCCTGGCCGGCCCAGGCGGCACGCGACCACCTCGCCTGGGAGATCGCCAGCTGCAGCGCCGTGCTGCGCGGCGCACGCGCGCTGCGCGAAGCGCAGATGCAGGCGGCCGAACGCGCCGAGCAGGCCCATCTGCAGGCGGCGGAACGGCTGCTCACCGCCGGCGGACTGGACGAGATCGCCGACATCCAGCTGCAGCTGCTGCGCACCGACGCCGAGCAGGCCCTGCAGTACTGGCAGCGGCTGAGTGAGCTGGCCACCCGCGGCGCCCTGGACACGCTGCAGGAAGCCATGGCCGGCTGGGCCCAGGCCAGCGCGAGCGCCTGGAGCGGCATGTCGCAGTGGACGCGTCTGCCCGGAGCCTTGCAGGCGACGGCCGAGAAGGCCGAAGCCGAGGTCGAGCATGCGGCCAACCCGCTGGCTGCTTCTCCGCTGGTGTGGCCGGCGCAGGAGGCCACCCGGCAGGCCATGGACCTGGCCAACGCCACCTGGAACGACTGGATGAGCTGGACCGGCCGCCTGGCCGACGGCAGCGCACGCCCGCACTGAAGCCGGCGGGCTACCAATACAAAGGGCACCTCGCGGTGCCCTTTGTGCTTGATGCGCCCCGGCTGTTATTCCGCCGGTACGCCTGCGGCCATCGGCGCCTGGGCCGGCCGATGCCCGCGCCGGCGCTTGAGCC
Organism: Ideonella sp. BN130291; assembly: GCF_036231905.1. Taxonomy (NCBI): domain Bacteria; kingdom Pseudomonadati; phylum Pseudomonadota; class Betaproteobacteria; order Burkholderiales; family Sphaerotilaceae; genus Ideonella; species Ideonella sp. BN130291. The sequence goes on from NZ_JAZARE010000005.1 coordinate 72,087, forward strand.
AGTCCGCCAGGCCTTCCATGTAGCTGTAGAACACCGGCACCACCACCAGGGTGAGCAGCGTGGACGTGACCACGCCGCCGATGATCGCCCGCCCCATCGGCGCCTGGATCTCGCCGCCGTCGTTCAGGGCGAGCGCCAGCGGCAGCATGCCGAACACCATGGCGGCGGTGGTCATCAGGATCGGCCGCATCCGGATCATGCCGGCCTGCAGCACCGCCTCGGCCACCGTGGCGCCGGCGCGGCGCGCATGGTTGGCAAAGTCCACCAGCAGGATGGCGTTCTTGGTCACCAGGCCCATGAGCATCACCAGGCCGATCATCGAGAACACGTTCAGCGTGGAGTGCCAGAACAGCAGCGCCAGCATCACGCCGATCAGGCTCAGCGGCAGCGACGCCATGATGGCCACCGGCTGCAGGAAGCTGCCGAACTGGCTGGCCAGCACGATGTAGATGAAGATGACCGCCAGCGCCATCGCGCCCAGCATGCCCTTCATCGCCTCATCCTGCTGCTGTGTGTCGCCACCCACGTCGAAGCTGTAGCCCGGCGGCAGGTTGGTGTTCTTCACCAGCTTCTGCACCTCGCCGCCCACGTCGCCCACCGGCCGGCCCTGCACGCCGGCGAAGATGGCTTCGCGCCGCTGCAGGTTCTGGCGCCGTATCACGTCGGGGTTGTTCACCGGCTCGATGGTGGCCACGGTGTCCAGGCGGATCGGCGTGCCGTCGGCGGCAAAGGCGATCGGCAGCTGGCGCATCTGGGCGATGCGCTCACGCTGCTGCTCGGGCAGGCGCAGCAGCACCTCCACCTGCTCGCCGTCGGGCGTGGTCCAGTAGGTGGCCACGTCGCCGTTGACATACGCGCGCATCGAGGCGGCGACCTGCGGCGCGGTGAGCCCCAGCTCGCGGATCGCACCGGGCTTGAGCTTCACTGCATAGGCCGGCAAGCCGGGCTTGGCCGACACGTCCACGTCCACCACGCCGGGGATCTTCTTCAGCTTCTCGGCAAAGTCCTTGGTGATGCGGATCAGGCCTTCCGGATCACTGCCCAGGATGGCCACGTAGATCGGCTTGTTGAAACCCACCGACGCCTCGATGCCCGGGATCTTGGCGATCTGCGCGCGCATCGCGTCCTCGATCTCGGTCTGCGAGCGCTTGCGGTCCTTGCGGTCCACCAGGCTGATGTTGATGCTGGCCTGGCCGCGGCCGACCGCGAAGCCGTTGCCCTGCCCACCCACGTTGGTAGACATCATCTTCACTTCCGGGAAGGACGAGACGATCTCCTCCACCTGGCGCACCTTGGCGTCGCTGCGCTCCAGGCTGGAGCCCACCGGCATGCGCAGCGACAGCTGCGTGAAGCCCTGGTCGGTCTGCGGCACGAACTCGCTGCCCACGAACGGCGCCAGCATCAAGGCGCCCACGAAGCTGGCAAAACCCACCGACATGATGATGCCGCGCGGCGTGAGCGTGGCGATGCGCAGGCGGCGCGGGCGGGTGGTGTCGCGCCGGCCCTGGGCATCGAAGCCACGGCCGTACACGGGGATGGGCAGCACCCACAGGCGGTAGCGCCGGCCGGAGAAGGCCCAGCGGATCAGCCGGTCGTACACCGTGTGCATCACCTCCAGCACATGGTCGGTGCCGGTGATGAGCTGCTTGATCACCGGCCAGTTGCGCACCCGGTGCGTCGGCGGGTCGTGCCACACCGAGGACAGCATCGGGTCCAGCGTGAAGCTGACGAACAGGCTCACCAGCACCGCCACCGCCACCGTGATGCCGAAGGGGTAGAAGAACTTGCCGATGATGCCGCCCATGAAGGCCACCGGCACGAACACCGCGCAGATCGCGAAGGTGGTGGCCATCACCGCCAGGCCGATCTCGTCGGTGCCTTCGCGTGCGGCGGTGAAGTGGTCCTTGCCCATGTGCACATGGCGCACGATGTTCTCGCGCACCACGATCGCATCGTCGATCAGCAGGCCGATGCACAGGCTCAGCGCCATCATCGTCATGAAGTTCAGCGTGAAGCCGAAGGCATACACCGCGATGAAGCTGGAGATCACCGCGATCGGCAGGGTCAGGCCGGTGATCACGGTTGAGCGCCAGGAGTGCAGGAACAGGAACACGATCGCCACCGTGAGCAGCGCGCCCTCGATCAGCGTGTGCTTCAGGCCTTCGAGCGAGCCCTTCACGAAGTCGCTGTTGGCGTAGATCAGCTCCAGCGTCACGTCCGCGGGCAGGCTCTTGCGCAGCTCGTCGGCCGCCGCCTTCACCGCCTCGCCCGTCTTGACGATGTTGGCGTCCTGCTGCTTGAAGATGTTGAAGCTCACCGCCTTCTGGCCGTTGATGCGGGCCACCGAGTCGGGCTCCTTCTCGCGCTCCACCAGCGTGCCGAGGTCACCCAGGGTCAGCGGCAATCCGCCCTTGCGGCCCACCACCACGTCGGTGAACTGCTTGGGATCGCGCACCCGGCCTTCCACCCGCAGGATGGAGTCCTGGTTGTTGTCGCTCAGCAGGCCCACCGGCTGGTCGCTGTTGGCCTGTGCGAGCGCGGTGCTGATCTGCGCCGGCGTGATGCCGTAGGCGCGCAGCCGGGTCGGGTCCAGGTCGATGCGCACCTCGCGCGTGGCCAGGCCGTTGATGTCGATGCGGGCCACGCCCTCGGCCCGCTGCAGGCGCCGGCTCACCACCTGGTCGCCCAGGATGGACAGCTCGCGGGCGGAGCGCGTCTTGGACATCAGCGCCATCACCACCACCGGCTGCGCGTTGTCGTTGTTGAAGCGCGAGATGTTGGGCGCCTTGGCGTCCTTGGGGAACGCCGGCTGGATGGCGGAGAGCCGGTCGCGCAGGTCCTCCATCGCACGCGTCATGTTCGCGTCCAGGCTGAACTCCACGCTGGTCTGGCTGCGGCCTTCGAAGCTGCGCGAGGTGATCTTGCGCACGCCGGCGATGCTGTTGAGCGCCTCCTCCACCACCTTGCTGACCTCGCGCTCCACCGCCTCGGGCGAGGCGCCCGGATAGGCGATGTCCACGAAGGCGCCGGGGAAGGTGATGTCGGGCATCTGCTCCACGCCCAGCTTGCCGTAGGCGAAAAGCCCCATCACGCACAGCGCCACCATCACCATGGTGGCGAAGACGGGGTTGTTGATCGAAACGCGGGTGATCCACATGGCGATCCCCCTACTTCACGATCACGGTGGAGGCGGCGGCAGAGGCCACCGGCGCGGTCTTGTTCACCACCACCGCCTTGCTGCCTTCGCGCAGGTTGTCGAAGCGCGCGGCCAGCACCTGGGTGGCCGGCGTCAGGCCTTTGAGCACCTCGATGCGCCCGCTGCTGTCATCGCGCCGCCCGGTGGTGACGGCCCGGCGCAGCAGTGCGCCGTTTTCGATCACCCACACATGGTCCTGGCCGGAGGTGTTGCCCACGGCGGCCACCGGCACGGTGAGGCGGTCGCTGGTGTCCGGCAGCACCACGGTGGCCAGCGCGTACTGGCCGGCGCGGAAGGTTTCCTTCGGGTTGGCCACCGTGATGGTGACGCCGATGGAGCGGGTGCCGGGCTCGGCCGCGGGCGCGATGCGCGCGATCTTCCCGCGCACGGCCTCGTCCACACCCTCGACCTTCACTTCCACCGGCATGCTGGGCGTGAGCATCGACACCTCGTGCGTGCCGACATTGCCCGCCAGCTCCAGCGTCTGCAGGTCCACGATGGTCACGATCTGCTGTTCGGCGCTCAGCTTCTCGCCGGGCACCACGTGGCGCTTGGCCACCACGCCGGAAATCGGCGCCACCAGCGCCGCGTCGCGCAGGCTGACGCGGGTGGTGTTGAGCTGGGCCTGTGCCGCCTGCAATTGGGCACGCGCGGTGTCCAGCGCAGCACGGGAGGAATCGAGCGCGTTGGAGGAGATGAACTTCTGGTCGGCCAGGCGCAGGTTGGATTCATGCGTGCGTTCGGCCTGCGCCAGCTGGGCCTTGGCCGACTCCAGCATCGCGTTGCGCTCAGCCACCCGGCTGTCGAGCTCGGCCAGGTCTACCTTGCCCAACACCTGCCCGGCTTTCACCCGGCTGCCTTCGGCCACGTTGAGCGCCAGCAGGGTGCCCGGTGCCTTGGCCCGCACCACCGCGGTGGACGGTGCCACCAGCGGGCCGGAGAACTCCACCCGCCCGGGCAGCGGCGCCAGCGCCGGCTTCACCACCTCGCGCGGCGTGAACTCCAGGGCCACCTCGGCCTTGCCCTTGGACGGCTCGGCCGCCTTGCCCTTGCTGCCCACGGCGACGGCCGCGCCGATCCCGATCGCAACCGCCAACCCCACACCCCCGATGACCCAGGCCTTGCGCATACCGCCGTCCTTTCCTCTTGTCGTGCCGAAGCTCTTTTGAAGCGATGGCAGTGTAGGCAGCCGCCCCCGGCAGAACGGCCACTATGCGACAAAGCGCGCCTTCCGGGCGACGAACTGCGAACGCGGTGGATCAGTGGTCAGGCGCCCGAGGACGGCGTGGCAGCTGCCGCCCGGGCTTCCAGCCGCCAGGCGCGCCAGCAGCTCAGGGTGGCCAGCAGCGCCACGCCGGCGGCGGCCCAGAACACCATGCGCAGGCCGTGGTGTTCGCTGATCGCGCCGCCGGCCAGGCCGCCCAACACGCCGGACAGGCCGTAGCCCAGGGTGGTGTACAGCGCCTGGCCGCGCCCGCGCAGCCGCCCGGGGAAGTGGCGGTTCACCGTGGCGATGCAGGCTGCATGCTGCGCGGCAAAGGTGATGGCATGGAGCAGCTGGGACACCACCAGCACGACAGCCGAGCTGCCGAAGGCGGCGGTGGCGGCAAAGCGCAAGGCGGTCACACCGGCCGCCGCCAGCAGCCACTGCTCCGGCGAGAAGCGGTGGAACCAGCGCCCCTGGTACAGAAAGAAGCCGATCTCAGCCAGCACGGACACGGCCCAGAACAGGCCCACCGCCGCCTTGCCGTAGCCCAGGTGGTCGAGGTAGAGCGAGAAGAAGGCGTAGAGGCTGGTGTGCGCGAGCACGGTGAGGAACACGCCGGCGAAGAACCAGCGCACGCGGGCACTGCGCAGCACATCGATCGCACTGCCGGGCAGGCCGGCCGCATCGGCCGGGCCGTCGCCGGCACCACCCGGCAGCCGCAGCACCGCGAAGACCAGGCCGGCCAGCATGGTGGTCACCAGGATGGGGAACACGCCGATGTCCAGCCCCTGCAGCAGCAGGCCGAACAGCAGCGCCGATGCAAGGAAACCCAGCGAGCCCCACACGCGCACCCGGCCGTAGCGGCCGGCGTCCATGCCCTTGTCGGTCTGCAGGTGGTGCGACAGCGCTGCTTCGGACAGCGGCACGATGCCGCCATTGGCGAGGAACAGCAACAGCACGAACAGCGCCACCCAGGAGTAGCTGCGTGCCAGCAGCAGCCCGGCCGAGGACACGCAGGCGAAGATGGCGGCCACCGCCAGCAGCTCGGTGCGCCGGCCGCTGTGGTCAGCCACCCAGCCCCAGGCATAGGGTGCCACCACCCGGGTCCAGGCCTGCAGCGCAGCCAGCACGCCGATCGCCAGGGTGGAAAAGCCCAGGTACTTGAACCACAGCGGCGCATAGGGGTTGAACAGGCCCACCGAGGCGAAGTAGGCGAAGGACACCGCGGCAAAGGCGCGCAAGGCCAGCTGCTGACGCTTGCGTTCCGTGACGCCGCCGCGCGCCGGCGCAAGCAGCACGGCCGGCGGTTCCTCGCGGCGCGGCCGGTTCGGCGGCCCGAAGTCGCTCATCGCACGCGCGGCAAGCGGCTCATTGGTGCACCCTTCGCGCTGCGCGCGTTCCCGCCACGCGGGAATTCCTCTTCGGGCGGACGGGCGAGGCTCATGCGCCGATCGAGCCGGCGATGGGCGGGATCGGCAGCTGCACGTCGCCACACTGCGCGCGGTGGCGCAGCGCATGGTCCATCAGCACCAGCGCCAGCATCGCTTCGGCGATCGGCGCAGCGCGGATGCCCACGCAGGGGTCGTGGCGGCCATGCGTCTCCACCGTGGTGGGCTCGCCGGCGCGGTCGATCGAGGCCTTGGCGCTGCGGATCGAGCTGGTGGGCTTGATGGCGATGGACACACGCAGATCCTGGCCGGTGGAAATGCCGCCCAGCACGCCGCCCGCATGGTTGCTGCGGAAACCCTCGGGGCTCAGCTCGTCGCCGTGCAGCGTGCCACGCTGCGCCACCACGCCGAAGCCGTCGCCGATCTCCACGCCCTTGACCGCGTTGATGCCCATCATCGCGTAGGCGATGTCGGCATCCAGCTTGTCGAACAGCGGCTCCCCCAGGCCCACCGGCACACCGGACGCCACCACCTCGATGCGGGCGCCACAGGAGTCGCCCGCCTTGCGCAGCGCGTCCATGTGCGCTTCCAGCTGCCCGATCACCGAGGCGTTGGGCGCGAAGAACGGGTTGTTGGGGATGTGCTCGGCGCTCTCGAAGGGAATCTCGATCTCGCCCAGCGCGCTCATGTAGGCGAGAAAGCGCGTGCCGTGCTGCGCAGCCAGCCACTTCTTGGCCACCGCGCCCGCTGCCACCATGGGCGCGGTGAGCCGTGCCGAGGACCGGCCGCCGCCGCGCGGGTCGCGCAGGCCGTACTTGCGCCAGTAGGTGTAGTCGGCGTGGCCGGGCCGGAAGGTGTCCAGGATGTTGCCGTAATCCTTGCTGCGCTGGTCGGTGTTGCGGATCAGCAGGCAGATTGGCGTGCCGGTGGTGCGGCCCTCGTACACGCCGGAGAGGATCTCCACCGCGTCAGGTTCGTTGCGCTGGGTCACGTGGCGCGAGGTGCCGGGGCGGCGGCGGTCCAGGTCGGGCTGGATGTCTGCTTCGGACAGCGCCATGCCGGGCGGGCAGCCGTCGATCACGCAGCCGATGGCGGGGCCGTGGCTCTCGCCGAAGTTGGTGACACGGAACAGGAGGCCGAAGGTGCTGCCGGACATGGGGGAGCCGAGAGTGGATCAGGGATTTTACGGGGGCCACCAACGACACAGGGCGCCTTGCGGGCGCCCTGGTGTGCGGGAAGCGGCGAGCGCTCAGAGCGAGACGCGCGGCTCCTGGTCCTCTTCCGCCGGCCAGTCGCGGATGTAGGCCTTGAGCATGCGGTTCTCGAAGTCCTGCCCGTCGACCACCGCCTTGGCGACGTCGTAGAACGAGATCACGCCCATGAGCATCAGCCCGTTCATCACAGGCATGTAGCGCGCGTGGCGGCCCAGCATCATGCGGCGCACCTCGTCGATCTCGGTTTCCGGCGTGCAGGTGAGCGGCGCATCGTCCATCACCGTGCGCACGATGGTGGAGCCCACCGAGCCGCCGTTGCGCACCACCGCCTGGATCACCTCGCGGAAGGTCAGCATGCCCACCACGTGGCCATACTCCATGACCACCAGCGAGCCGATGTCGCGCTCCGCCATGGTGGTGACCGCGTCGGCCAGCGGCTGGTCGGGGGACACGGTGTACAAGGTGCCGCCCTTGACGCGCAGGATGTCGCTGACTTTCATCTCGTTCTCCTCTATCGGCACTACGGCTGCCGTGGGGCCAACATAGCACACAATCTCGCGCACTCCCAGCCCCCGGAATGACGAGATGCCCGGCTACTCCGACCCCGCTTTCGACACGCTGGCGCTGCATGCCGGCGCTGCGCCCGACCCCGCCACCGGCGCCCGCGCGGTGCCCATCCACCTGAGCACCTCCTTCGTGTTCGAGAGCAGCGAACACGCGGCCTCGCTGTTCAACATGGAGCGCGCCGGCCATGTGTACAGCCGCATCTCCAATCCGACCAACGCGGTGCTGGAGGAGCGCGTGGCCGCGCTGGAAGGCGGCGTGGGCGCCATCGCCACGGCCAGCGGCCAGGCGGCGCTGCACCTGGCCATCGCCACCCTGGCCGGCGCCGGCTCGCACATCGTGAGCTCCTCGGCGCTGTATGGCGGCTCGCACAACCTGCTGCACTACACGCTGGCGCGCTTCGGCATCACCACCACCTTCGTGAAGCCGGGTGACATCGACGGCTGGCGCGCCGCTATCCGGCCCGACACCCGGCTGCTGTTCGGCGAAACCCTGGGCAACCCGGGGCTGGACGTGCTGGACATTCCCACCGTCAGCGCCATCGCGCACGAGCACGGCTTGCCCCTGCTGGTGGATTCCACCCTCACCTCGCCTTACCTGATCCGGCCCTTCGACCACGGCGCGGACCTGGTGTACCACTCGGCCACCAAGTTCCTCTCCGGCCACGGCACGGTGGTGGGCGGCGTGCTGGTCGACGGCGGGCGCATGGATTGGGAGCGGTCCGGGCGCTTCCCCGAGTTGACCGAGCCCTATGCGGGTTTCCACGGCATGGTGTTCACCGAGGAAAGCACCGACGGTGCCTTCCTGCTGCGCGCCCGCCGCGAAGGCCTGCGCGACTTCGGCGCCTGCATGAGCCCGCACACCGCCTGGCTGATCCTGCAGGGCATCGAGACGCTGCCGCTACGCATGGCGCGCCATGTGGACAACGCGCGCAAGGTGGTGGCGTTCCTGGCCGCACATCCGATGGTCGCGTCGGTCGGCTACCCGGAACTCGAATCGCACCCGGATCACGAGCGCGCGAAGCGCCTGCTGCCCAAGGGCTGCGGCTCGGTGTTCAGCTTCGACCTCGAAGGCTCGCGCGCCCAGGGTCGTGCCTTCATCGAGGCGCTGAAGATCTTTTCCCACCTGGCCAACGTGGGCGACTGCCGCTCCCTGGTGATCCATCCCGCTTCCACCACCCACTTCCGCATGGACGACGCGGCGCTGGCGCAGGCCGGCATCGGCCCGGGCACCATCCGCCTGTCGATCGGCCTCGAAGATCCGGACGACCTGGTGGACGACCTGAAGCGCGCGCTCAAGGCCGCGGAAAAGGTGGCGGCATGAAGCTCACCGTCAACGGCCGCAGCGCGTATGCCTACACCGGCGGCAAGCCCTTGGACCCCACCCTGCCCTGCGTGGTGTTCGTGCACGGCGCGCTGAACGACCACACCGTCTGGACGCTGCTGGCGCGCTGGTTCGCGCACCACGGCCACAGCGTGCTGGCGGTAGACCTGCCCGGCCACATGCGCAGCGACGGCCCGCCACTGCCCGACGTGGAAGCCATGGCCGACTGGGTGCTGGCGCTGCTGGACGTGGCCGGCGTGAAACAGGCGGCCCTGGTGGGCCACAGCATGGGCTCCTTGATTTCGCTGGAGCTGGCCGGCCGGGCGCCGGAGCGCATCACCCGCCTGGTGATGGTGGGCACCGCCTACCCGATGAAGGTGTCGCCCGCGCTGCTGGACACGGCGCGCGAGCAGCCGCTCAAGGCCATCGACATGGTGACCACGTTCTCGCTGTCCAGCTTGGCCAACAAGCCGTCGTACCCGGGGCCAGGCGTGTGGCTGCACGGTGGCAGCCGGGCGCTGATGCGGCTGGCGCTCTCGCACCAAGACAACCCCATGCTGTTCCACCATGACTTCTCGGCCTGCGACCGCTATGCGAACGGCGAAGCGGCCGCTGCGAAGCTGAAGTGCCCGGCGGTGATGGTGCTGGGCGCCAAGGACCAGATGACGCAGCCCAGGCAGGCGCAGGCGCTGGCCCAGGCGCTCAAGGCCCGCATCGTCACCCTGCCCGCCGGGCATTCCCTGATGGCCGAGGCGCCGGACGGGCTGTTGAATGCGCTGAAGGAGGCTCTTCGCCCATGAACACCGCCACCGCCGCCGCCGTGGACCCGCGCTCGTTCAAGAGCTTCCCCGAGTTCTACCCCTTCTACCTGGGCGAGCACAGCAACCGCACCTGTCGGCGCCTGCACTTCGTGGGCTCCACCCTGGCCCTGCTGTGCCTGGCCACGGCCTTCTGGCGCGGCGCCGGCCAGTACTTCGTCTATGCGCTGCTGTGCGGCTACGGCTTTGCCTGGGTGGGCCACTTCGTGTTCGAGAAGAACAAGCCCGCGAGCTTCAAGCGCCCGCTCTACAGCTTCATGGGCGACTGGCGCATGTACGCCGACATCTGGGCCGGCCGCATCCCCTTCTAGTGGCCGCGCCCAACGCGGCTCACTGCTTCACCAGTTCCACCCGCCGGTTCTTCTCGCGGCCCGCTTCTGCATCGTTGGACGCCACCGGCGCCAGCGAGGCCACGCCCTTGGCGAGCATGCGCCTGCCATCGATCTTGTAGCCGCCCTCCAGCGCCTTCACCACCGCGTCGGCGCGGCGCTGTGACAGCTCGAGGTTGTGCGCCAGCGTGCCCTGCGCGTCCGTGTGGCCGACGATGTACACCTTCAGCTCCGGCTGGCTCTTGAGCAGCTTGGCCATCTCGTCCAGCGCCGCCTTCGACTGCGGCTTGACTTCCGCCTTGTCAGTGTCGAAGTACACGCCATAGATGGCCACCTTGCCTTCGCTGGCGATGTTCTTGGCCATGGTCTCGGCGCTGAGGTTGGCGGTCACCTTGCCGGTGTCCATGGCACGCGCTTCCACGATGTCCAGCAGCACGCCGCCGTTGCGCTTGTCCACCGGGTCCACCACGTAAATGGCCGCATGCACCACCGAGCCATCCGGCCGGGTGCCGCGGGCCAGCAGGTAGCGCTCGGCGTCGCGGCCGTGGTTGAACGGCTCCCAGTAGGCGGTGGAGCCCTCGATCATGTGGGCATCGATGCGCGCCAGCATCATCTCGCCAAAGTCCTTGCCGCAGGCCGCGGTGGCGCAGGAGAACAGCGTGATGAACCCGGCCGCCTGCAAGGCGGCCTCGTGGTTGCGCATCACCTCCAGGCCGGAGCGCTCGGGCGCGAAGTTGTAGATCAGCCGCGTGGTCCGCCCTTCGAGCGCCAGTTCCTTCTCGGGCTTGCGCTTGGCGTCGTCGGGCACCTTGCCGGCCACCAGCGAGGCGGCGTCGAATTCCTTGGCCGCGTAGCCCACCAGCTTGGCCCCTGCAAAGCGGCTCAGCAGCGGATGGTCCTTGCCGGCCTTCACCGTGTCCTGCTTCGGCATGTCGGCCATTGCGGGGACAGTGGCCAACATGAGCGCAAGCGCGCCGGCGAGTGAGCGAATGTGCATGCGGTCTCCCAGGGAAGGCGGCGCATGCTATCGGGCGGGTGCGGCGCGCCCATCCCTAGAGTGAAAGCCGGCCCGGCGCGCGGGTCAGGCGACCTTGCGCTGCACCTGCGGGCGCAGGTTCTCCAGCATGTCGTCCACCATCGCCTGCAGGTCGTACTGCAGCCGCCAGCCCCAGTCGCGCTGCGCCACGCTGTCGTCGATGGAGTTGGGCCAGCTGGCGGCGATCTGCTCGCGGAAGTCGGGCTCGCAGCTCAAGGTGAAGCCGGGAATGCGGCGCGCGATCGCGGCCGCGATGTCCTTGGGCGTGAAGCTCACACCCGCCAGGTTGTAGGAGCCGCGTTCGGTGATCGCGTCAGCCGGCGCTTCCATCAGCTCGATGGTGGCACGCAGGGCGTCGGGCATGTACATCATCGGCAGCGCCTGGCCTTCGCTCAGGAAGGCGGTGTAGCGGCCTTCCTTCAGCGCCGCGTGGAAGATCTCCACCGCGTAGTCGGTGGTGCCACCGCCGGGTGGTGTCTTCCAGCTGATGAGGCCGGGGTAGCGCAGGCTGCGCACGTCCACGCCATGGTTCTTGTGGTACCAGGCGCACCAGCGTTCGCCGGCCAGCTTGGAGATGCCGTACACCGTGGTCGGGTCCATCACGCAGGCCTGGGGCGTGGCATCGGCCGGCGTGGTGGGGCCGAAGGCGGCGATGGAGCTGGGCCAGAACACGCGCTCGATCTTCTGGGTGCGTGCCAGTTCCAGCACGTTGAGCAGGCCCACCATGTTGAGGTTCCAGGCCCACTGCGGATGCTTTTCGCCGCTGGCCGACAGCGCCGCGGCCAGGTGGTAGATCTGGGTGACGTGGTGGCGCTTGGCCACCGTGGCCAGCGCGGAGGCGTCGGTCACGTCCAGTGATTCATGCGCGATGCCGGCCACGCGCCCCACCGGCGCCAGGTCGCTGGTGACGACCGCGTCAGCGCCATGGCGGCGCACCAGGGCTTCGGCCAGCTCGGTGCCGATCTGGCCGTTGGCCCCGATGATCAGGATCTTGGGCGCCGCGCTCATTGGCGGGCCCCGATCAGGCCGAGCTCATCCCCAGCCTGCTTGAACGCCGCCACCGCCTGCTCCAGGTGCGCGCGTTCATGCACCGCGCTCATCTGCACGCGGATGCGCGCCTGGCCCTTGGGCACCACCGGGAAGAAGAAGCCCACCGCGTACACCCCCAGCTCCAGCAGGCGCGCGCTCAGCTGCTGAGCCTTGACCGCGTCGTACACCATGATGGGGATGATCGGGTGCTCGCCCGGCTTGATGTCGAAGCCGGCCTCAGTGATCGCCTGGCGGAAGAAGCGGGTGTTGTCCTCCAGCTTGTCGCGCAAGGCGGTGGAGCCTTCCAGCAGGTCCAGCACCGCGATCGAGGCGCCCACGATGGACGGCGCCACGGTGTTGGAGAACAGGTAGGGCCGCGAGCGCTGGCGCAGCAGCTCCACCACCTCCTTGCGCGCCGCGGTGAAGCCGCCGGAGGCCCCGCCCAAGGCCTTGCCCAGCGTGCCCGTGATGATGTCGATCTTGCCGAAGACGCCGCGGTACTCGTGCGTGCCGCGGCCGGTCTTGCCGAGGAAGCCGCTGGCATGGCATTCGTCGATGCCCAGCAGCGCGCCATGGCGGTCGCAGATGTCGCGGATCTTGTCGAGCTGCGCGATGGTGCCGTCCATCGAGAAGGCGCCGTCGGTGAACACCAGCTTGAAGCGCGCGCCCTGGGCCGCGGCGTCCTGCAGCTGGCGCTCCAGGTCCGCCAGGTCGTTGTGGGCGTAGCGGAATCGCTTGGCCTTGCACAGCCGGATGCCATCGATGATGGAGGCATGGTTCAGCGCATCGCTGATCACCGCATCCTCCTCGCCCAGCAGAGGCTCGAACAGGCCACCGTTGGCATCAAACGCGGCGGCATAGAGGATCGCGTCCTCGGTGCCCAGGAAACGCGCCAGCCGGCCTTCGAGCTCCTTGTGGATGTCCTGCGTGCCGCAGATGAAGCGCACCGACGACAGGCCGTAGCCATGCGTACGCAAGGCCTCGTGAGCCGCCTCGATCACTTTGGGGTGGGACGACAGGCCCAGGTAGTTGTTGGCGCACAGGTTGATCACCTCCCGCCCGTCGGTGGTGCGCACCACGGCGCCCTGCGGGGTGGCGATGATGCGCTCGGTCTTGTACAGCCCGGCGTCGCGGATGCCTTGCAGCTCGGTGCGCAGGTGCTGGTAGAAGGGCTCGGTGGAGGTCATCGTGCGGCCTTTGATGGGTTGTGCGGCACAATCGGTCCTGTGCTGCATCGAACAAAGTTCGTTATATCGAACTGCTGTGCAGTATCTTGGATTCATTCGTGCCGGTCAAGGAGACCCGATGGCCCGACCCGGAGTTCCGGCGCCGCCCCCCGAGCCGCCCCGTGTGGGCATCACCCTGCAGCAGCTGCGGCAATCACAGGGCCTGTCGCTGGACGAGTTGTCGCGCAAGGCCGGGGTCTCGAAGTCGATGCTCTCGCAGATCGAGCGCAACCAGGCCAATCCCACGGTGGCTGTGGTGTGGCGCCTGGCCACCGCGCTGGGCGTGGGCGTGGGGGAGCTGCTGGGTGACGGCCGGCCCGCGCCACCGGCCATCGTCACCGTGCCGGCCCACGGCACGCCCACGCTCAAAAGCCCGGACGGCAAGTGCGAGCTGCGCATCCTGGGGCCGATCGACCTGGCCGGCGAGTTCGAGTGGTACGAGCTCACGGTGCAGCCCGGTGGCGCCCTGGAGTCCGAAGCGCATGAACCCGGCTCGCGGGAACACCTGAGCGTGCTGGCGGGCACGCTGGAGGTGAGCGCCGGCAGCGACACCAGCCGGCTCAAGGCGGGCGAAACCGCCCGCTACGCGGTGGACCTGCCGCACGCGATCCGCAACACCGGGAAAACCATCGCTTCCGCGCTGCTGGTGGTGCTGCACGCGGCCTGAGGGAGCGCACCCCCTGGTTTTTCGGATAGACGGCCGCTGGACAGCAGCGGATCATCCCGCGCATGTCGCTCGCACCGGTCCGCCACGATCCCGAAGACCAGCGGCGCGTGCACACCGAAACGCTGGTCGACGCGATCGACCTGCCGATCGGCCGCTGGTCGCAGGACGGCCGCCTGGTGTTCTGCAACGCGCCCTACGAGGCCTGGGCGCTGCGCGACCGGGCCGCGCTGATCGGCCGCAGCCTCGCCGAGCTGTACGGGCACGATGCCTGGCACGCCGCCCAACCGGCCTTCGCCCAGGCCTTCGAGGGCCGCACGGTCAGCTACGAACGGCGGCTGACGCACAGAGGCGGCCGCTGGGCCCGCATCCAGGTGTTCCCGGATTTCCGCCCCGACGGCAGCGTGGAGGCCGTCTACACCATCGCCTTCGACATCCACGACGACGTGGAGCAGCGCAAGGCCCTGCAGGACGCGAACCGGCGCCTGGACCGCTTCACCGAGAACATCCCCTACCCGCTGACCTACATCGACCGCGACTGCGTCGTGCGTTTTGCCAACAAGGCCTACCTGCAGGTGGCCGGGCAGACAGCCGATCAGGTGGTGGACCGCCACATCGGCGAAGTGCGCGGCCGCAAGCGCTGGGAGGAACACGAGCCCTTCTTCCAGCGTGCTCTGGGCGGCGAGATGGTGCAGTACACCCGGCTGGTGGACTGGCCCAAGCTGGGCCGGCGCTGGGTGCGCACCAGCTACGTGCCCGACTTCGACGCCGAGCACCGGGTGGTGGGCCTGTACACCGTGACCACCGACGTGCATGAGCTCACCGTGGCGCAGGAGCGCCTGAAGCGCAGCGTGGAGGTGGACGCCCTCACCGAGGTCTACAGCCGGCGCGCCATGATGGACCGCATCGATGCCGCCGTGCTGAACGCGGCGGACCATCCGGCCGCCTTGTTCTTCATCGACCTTGATGGCTTCAAGGCGGTGAACGATGCCTGCGGCCATCGTGAAGGTGACCGGGTGCTGTGCGCGATTGCGCAGGCGCTGAAGGAGGCGGTGCGCACGGAGGACTCGGTCGGCCGCTTCGGCGGCGACGAGTTCCTGGTGCTGGCGCCGGTGCATGACCGCCAGGGTGCGCATGTGATGGCGCTGCACCTGCTGGAGGCGGTGCGCGCGGCCGGTGCGCTGGCCGCGCCGCAGCATCGCGTGACGGCCAGCATCGGCTATGCGCTCACGCCGCTGGATGCCACGCAGCCGCTCAAGCTGATCCAGCTGGCCGATGGCGCGATGTACGCGGCCAAGCGCCTGGGGCAGAACCGGGTGCTGAGCGGCATGGCGCAGGCCACGCCGTGGCCCCTCGCAAGCTGATTCTCCAGCCCTCCCCTGAGCTAGGAGTCTGGGCGGCAGAGCATCGGAGCCTTCTTCGCGGGTCGAGCAGGCTTATAACGGCGGGGCACGCAGTCGCAGGACTGTCCCCCGGCGCCGTCCTGCGGCCGCCGCCTCCTCCTTTATGTCCCGCGCCTGCGCGCCCCGCCATCCTGAGCGGCACCGGTGTGCCGTGCCCCGGCCCTTCAAGTGCAATGCATCCTCGCCATGCGCCTCAGGCTCAGTGCCAGGCACACCAGCTTCCACTCGGCCTGCACACGGTGCAACCCCCGCAGGCTGAACTGGCGGAACCCCAGCACGTTCTTGATCCACCCATTGGGCGGCTCGGCGATCCACTTGCGCCGCCGGTACGCGGCCTTGCCTTCGTCGGTCTGCAGCTTGGCGGCCATGGCCGCGGTGTGGGGTGAGCGCTCGGGATCGAAGTGCAGGGCCTGCTTGCCTTCGCGCCCCAACGCCACCACCAGATCGCAGCCACTGCACGCCAGGGCCTCGAACACCGCCTCGGCCTTGTAGCCAGTGTCGGTCAGCGCCTGCTCGGGCAGCACGCCCAGGTTGTCCTTGACGGCCTGCAGCATCGTGGGCAACTGGGCTGCGTCGCTGGCGCTGTTGGTCAACTCGGCGGCCACGACGATGTGCGCCGTATCGTCCACCGCCGTCTGCGCGTTGTAGCCGGCGTCGAAGCCGCCGCCGGCGCGCTTCATGATGCGGCTGTCGGGGTCGGTGAAGTTGTCCTGCGCCTTGTCCTCGGGTTGGCCGAACTCGCGCTTGTGGCGCCCTCCGCGCGGCGGCTCGTCGGGGTCGCGCCCGCGCTGCATGTCGGCTTCGCACTGGCGCTGCTCCAGGCGCCCACGCGCCTCGGCGATGGCCGCCAGGCGTGCCTCGCGCCGGGCGATCTCGGCCGGAATGTCTAGCTCGGCCTCGTTCTTCTCGGCTTCGTCGGCCTGCTGTGCGCGCTTGAGCAATGCGTCGATCTGCGCCTTGAGCTCGGCCTCGGCCTTGAGCATGTGGCCGTAGCTCATGGCCTTGTGGCGGCTGGCGTTGGCCTTGAGCTTGGTGCCGTCCACCGCGATGGTGCCCAGCTTGACCAGGCCCATCTCGCGCGCCAGGCGCACCACCTGCACGAACAGCTCGCTCAGCTCCTTCAGATGGAAGGCCCGGAAGTCGCCGATCGTGCGGTGGGCGGGGAAGTTGCCCGCCCCCAGGCACCCTGAAGGCCACGTCCTCGTGCAGCTTCCTGGCGATCTTGCGCGAGCTGAACACGCCCGTGGCGTAGCCGTACACCAGCACCTTGACCATCATCGCCGGGTGGAACGGCTGGTTGCGCGGGCCGCCTTTGTCGTAGCGGGCGTGGAACGCGCTCAGATCCAGCGTGTCCACCGTGTCGCTGATGAAGTGCGCCAGGTGCCCTTCGGGCAGCCAGTCCTGAATCGCCTCGGGCAGCAGCAGCATCTGCTGCGGGTCGTACGGAAGGTAGTTCGCGGCCATGGCCGGCGAAGCTACCTCAACCTCCCATCGCCGTCACCTGCTTCTTCTGCCGCCCAGACTCCTAGTTTTCCAGCAGGTCCTTCAGCGTCATGTTCTCGAAGCCGGCCTGGTGCCAGAAGCGCCCGAGTTCGGGCGCCGGCTGCAGCAGCAGCTGCGCCATCAGCGGGCGCGCCGGCGTGGTGGTGGGCTCGCACAGCAGCACATGCCGCTGCGCACCGGCTTCATCCAGGCGCGCCGCCCAGTCCATGGCCACCAGCGTGTCGAGGATGGGCTCGATCTGCAGCGGTTCGGTTCGCAGGCGCTGGGCCAGGTCGGTGATGGACACGCCGTGCGTCTGCGAGCGGCGCGCCGCTGCCAGCTCGCGCAGCACCGCCACGGCCAGCACGAAGCGATGGCCCGGCGTCGAAGGCCGTCGCACCACCCGCATCTGCAGGCTGGGCGCATACGCCGCCACCACTGCGCCCAGCAGCACGATCACCCAGCCGAGGTAGAGCCACACCAGGAAGATGGGCACGGTGGCAAAGGCGCCGTAGATCGTGGAATAGGTGGGCACCGATTGCACATACCAGGCGAGCGCGCGCTTGGCGATCTCGAAGCCGACCGACACGAACAGCCCGCCCGCCAAGGCATGGCGCCACAGCACCAGCGTGTTGGGCACGTAGTGGAACAGCCCCGCGATGGCGGCCGTGAGCATGCCGAACTGCAGCAGGCCCAGCAGCACGCTCAGGCTGCCCGGCATCGCGCCCACCAGGCCGTTGGAGGCCGTGACCGCATACGAGGTGAGCGACAGGCTCACGCCCAGCACCAGCGGGCCCAAGGTGACGGCGGCCCAGTACACCAGCACCCGCTGCGCGATCGGCCGCGGCGAGCGCACGCGCCAGATGCCGTTGAGCGTGCGGTCGATCGTGAGCATCAACGCGATGGCGGTGAACACCAGCACCACCAGGCCCACGCTGCCCAGCCGGCTCGCCTTGGCCGCGAACTGCGTGAGCGCGCCCAGCACGGGCTTGGCGATGGTGTCCGGCACCAGGCTCTGCAGGAAGTACTTCTCCAGCGCACCGCGGAAGTTGCCGAACATCGGGAAGGCGGAGAACACCGCCAGCATCACGGTGAGCAGCGGCACCAGCGCGATCAGCGTGGTGAACGTGAGGCTGCTCGCCGTGAGCCCGAGGCGGTCTTCACGAAAGCGCAAGCGCAAGGTGCGAAGGGTGTCGAACCAGGGCCAGGTGCGCAAGGTGCGCAGCAGGAACGCGACCGCTTCTTTCCAGGTGGCGGTCTTCAACAAGGGGGGCACGGTCATGCTGGCTATCATGCCAAACATGGTGGTCACTTCAGACGTGGTGCGCGCGACGCGCGTGTTGGCCGTGGGCAGCGTGCTGGGCCTCATTGCGCTCGGGCTGGCATGGGAACTGTGGCTCGCCCCCACCGGCAGCCGCAGCCTTGCGCTGAAGGTGCTGCCGCTGGCCCTGCCGCTGGCCGGGCTGCTCAAGCACCGCATGTACACCTACCGCTGGGTGAGCCTGCTGGTGTGGATCTACTTCACCGAAGGCGTGGTGCGCGCCACCAGCGAGCGCGGCATCAGCGTGTGGCTGGCTTGCGTGGAGATCGTGTTGTGCCTGGTGCTGTTCACCGCCTGCGCGCTGCACGTGCGCTGGCGCCTGCGCAACGCGGCATTGCACAACCAGGAACAGGAGGCGCGCGCATGAGCGGCCCGTTGTTGAATGCGCTGCGCGACGCGGTCGGCGCGGACCAGGTGATCACCGAAGGCGACTTGTCCGCCTGGGAGCTGGACTGGCGCAAGCGCTTCCGCGGCAAGGCACTCGCCGTGGTGCGGCCGGCGGACACCGCGCAGGTGGCGGCGGTGGTGCGCGCCTGCGCCGCACACGGCGCGGCGCTGGTGCCGCAAGGCGGCAACACCGGGCTGGTGGGCGGCAGCGTGCCGGACACCAGCGGCACACAGGTGCTGCTGAGCCTGGGGCGGTTGAACCGAATCCGCGCGATCGACAAGGCCAACCTCACGCTCACCGCGGACGCCGGCTGCGTGTTGCAGACGGTGCAGGAAGCCGCCGCCGCGCAAGGCCTGCTCTTCCCCTTGAGCCTCGCCGCCGAAGGCAGCTGCACCATCGGCGGCAACCTGGCCACCAATGCTGGCGGCACCCAGGTGCTGCGTTACGGCAATGCACGCGAGCTGTGCCTGGGCCTGGAAGTGGTTACCGCCGCCGGCGAAGTGTGGGACGGCCTCTCGGGCCTGCGCAAGGACAACACCGGCTACGACCTGCGCGACCTCTTCGTGGGCAGCGAGGGCACGCTGGGCATCATCACCGCGGCCACGCTGAAGCTTTATCCACTACCGGCGGCCGAGATGACGGCGCTGGGCGCGTGCGACTCGATGGCGCAGTGCGTGCAGCTGCTGGGGTTGGCCCAGGCCAGGCTGGGCGCCGGCCTGACCGGTTTCGAGGTGATGGGGCGGTTTGCGCTCGACCTGGTGGCCAAGCACTTCCCGCAGTTGCCCAAGCCCTTGCCGGGTGCGGCGTGGACCGTGCTGCTGGAGCAGTCCGACGGCGAAGGCGAACAGCATGCACGCGCTTTGTTCGAAGCCCTGCTGGAGCAGGCGCTGGAAGACGGCCTGGTCTCGGACGCGGTGGTGGCCGAGAGCGTGGCCCAGTCGCACGCGCTGTGGCACCTGCGCGAGTCGATTCCGCTGGCCCAGGCGGAAGAAGGCCTGAACATCAAGCATGACATCGCCTTGCCGGTGTCCCGCATTCCCGCCTTCGTGGAGCAGGCCGATGCCGCGCTGCTGGAGCGCTTTCCGGGTGCGCGGCTGGTGAACTTCGGCCACCTCGGCGACGGCAACCTGCACTACAACCTGCAGGCCCCGGAAGGTGTGGTCGCCGATGAGTTCCTGGCCGCGCACGAAGCTGCCGTCAACGCGCTGGTGTACGACGCGGTGCAGGCGCACGGCGGCTCCTTCTCGGCGGAGCACGGCATCGGCAGCCTCAAGCGCGAGGAACTGGTGCAACGCAAGTCGCCGGTGGCACTGGGCCTCATGCGGGCCATCAAGCAGGCGCTCGACCCGCAGCGGCTGCTCAACCCCGGCAAGGTGCTCTGAGTCGCGCCTGCCGCAGGCTCGTGGGCGCTATTGCAGCGGCTCTTTCAGGGCCTTCGGCAATGGCAAGGCAGCCACCTCGATGCCCTCTTCCAGCAGCGCCTCCGCATCCTCGGGGGTGGCCTGGCCGCGGATGCCTCGTTGCTCGGCTTCGCCATAGTGGATGCGCCGCGCTTCGTCGGCAAAACGTTCGCCCACGTCTTCGGTATTGGCCATCACGTGGCGCACGGCCTTGAGCCACAGGGCCTGCATCTCGGCCGGTGTGGGTGGTGCCTGGGGCGCCGCAGCTGCGCCTGCCGGCGCCACGGACGCTTCCTTCGGCGCAGTGGATGGCAGTGCAGGCGCCTTCGCGCCCGACAGGTTCAGCCGCGGCGCGCTGGGCAGGCGGCTGATCACCCGGTCGGCACACAACGGGCATTCCACCAGGGCGCGGCCGTTCTGCGACTGGTAGTCGTCCTCGGAGGCAAACCAGCCCTCGAACCCATGGCCGTTGGCGCATTGCAGGTTGAGGACCTTCATGACAGCTCTATCGGCAGCCGCGGGGGGGATTCAAGCCGCCACCGGCTGCCACTGCAGCGGCCAGGCGCCTGCGCGCCAGCGCGACAGCCACAGCAGCCCGATGAGGGTCTTGGCGTCGGTCAGCTCACCGCGCGCAGCCAGCGCTTCGAGTTCTTCGGCTGCCATCGGGAGGACATCGATGTGCTCGCCATGGTCCAGGTCGCGCTCGCCCAAGCTCAAGCCGCGCGCGAACCACACCTCGATGGCTTCGGTGGAATAGGCGGCGGCGTTGTGCATCACGCAGGCCCGTGCCCATTCGGCCGCGCGATAGCCGGTCTCCTCGGCCAGCTCGCGCGCCGCGCAGGTGAGTGCGTCTTCGCCCGGATCCATCTTGCCGGCCGGGAACTCGAGCAAGACCTGCTGCAGCGGCCAACGGTACTGGCGCTCCATCACCAGCCGGCCGTCGTCGAGGATGGGCACCACCATCACGGCGCCCGGGTGCACCACGTACTCCCGCGTGGCGGTGTCGCCGGTGGGCAGGCGCACGGTGTCGCGCTGGGCGTGCAGGAAGCTGCCGCGCAGCAGCGGCTCGGACTGCAGGGGCGTCTCGATCAGGTGGGTGTCATCAGCCATGGTGGCGGCGCAGCTGGCGCCAGACAAAACCGGGGAAGGCAAAAGTGAGGAAGAGGCAGGCGAAGGCGGCATAGAACTGCCAGCCTTGCGAGTGCACCTGGCCGATGCGCGCCTCCAGCAGCCAGCCCACGGCCAGGCTTGCGCCGGCCAGCAGCACCAGCTCGGCCAGGCGCCACACAAAGGCCTTGTGCGCGGGCTTGGGCCCCACCAGCAGGATGCGCTGGCTGATGAACGGCAGGTTGGCCGCCAGCAGCGTCACCAGCAGCACCAGCCAGACCTCGGGGCCATGAGCCATCGTTCGCCCGTCAGGTGGACAAGGCCTTGACGATGGCGTCGCGGCACATCGCCATCAGGCCGTTGGGCAGCAGCCCGAAGACCAGCACCGCCGCGCCGTTGAGTGCCAGCAGCGTGCTCATGCCGCCGGTGCCCACCACGGGCTGCTCGTCCACCGGCTCGTCGAAGTACATGACCTTGACGATGCGCAGGTAGTAGAAGGCCGCAATCAGCGACAGCAGCACCGCCACCACCGCCAGCCAGATGTAGCCGATGAGGTTGGTGGTCACCAGCGCCTGCAGCACCGCCAGCTTGGCGTAGAAGCCCACCGTCGGCGGAATGCCGGCCAGCGAGAACATGAACACCGCCATCACGCCGGCCAGCCAGGGGTTGCGCCGGGCCAGGCCTGCGAGGTCCTGGATCTCATCGGCCTCGAAGCCCTGGCGCGCCATGAACAGGATGAGCCCGAAGGTGCCCAGCGTGGTGAGCACATAGGTCACCAGGTAGAACATGGACGAGCTGTAGCCGTTGGCGGCCGACAGCGTGTTGAGCGACACCACCGTCGGCGTGAGGCCGAGGATCATGAAGCCCATCTGGCCGATGGTGGAGTACGCCAGCATGCGCTTGAGGTTGCTCTGCGCGATCGCGGCCAGGTTGCCGATGACCAGCGAAGCCACCGACAGCACGATCAGCATCTGCTGCCAATCCTGGCCCAGGCCCACCATGCCCTCCACCAGCAGGCGGATGGTGATGGCAAACGCGGCGATCTTGGGCGCACCGGCGATCATGAGCGTCACGGCCGTGGGAGCGCCGTGGTACACGTCCGGAATCCACATGTGGAACGGTGCCGCACCCAGCTTGAAGCCCAGCCCGGCCACGATGAACACCACGCCGAACACCAGCACCTGCTTGTTGGGCGTGCCGGTGGAGATGGCATCGAACACGCGGGGGATTTCCAGCGAGCCGGTGGCGCCGTACATCATTGACAGGCCGTACAGCAGGAAGCCGCTGGCCAGCGCACCGAGCACAAAGTACTTCATGGCCGCTTCGGTGGACACTGCATGGTCACGCCGCATGGCCACCAGCGCGTAGGTGGACAGGCTCATCAACTCCAGGCCCAGGTACACCACCAGGAAGTTGTTGGCCGCGATCATCACCGAGATGCCCAGCAGCGAGAACAGCGACAGGGTGAAGAACTCGCCCTTCAGCATGTCGCGCGAGGCGATGTACGGTTGGGCGTACGCCATCGTGAGCATCACGGCCAGCGTGGAGAACAGCGCCAGCAGGTGCCCCATCGGGTCGCTGACCACCATGCCCTGCATCGCATAGGCGGTGGTGCCGGCGTCGAAGTTGTTCAGGTGCAGCACGGCCACCGCGGCCAGCGACGCCTGGGTGAGCCAGAAGGTCACGCGGCGCTGGGGATGCGTCACGAACAGGTCCACCAGCGCGACGCAGCATGCCATCACCAGCAGCAGGATCTCGGGGCTGATCACCAGCCAGTTCATCGAGTTCATCATGATGGGATCAGGTGGGCAGCTTGGAGGTTTGCACGTGCTTGAGCAGTTGCTCCACCGACTGGTGCATCACGTCGGTGAACGGCTTGGGGTACACCCCCATCCAGAGCACGGCAGCCGCCAGCAGCGCCAGCATCGAGAATTCACGCGCGTTGATGTCGGTGAGCGTGCGCACGTTGTCGTTCGTCACGTCGCCAAAGTACACCCGCTTATACATCCACAGCGTGTACGCGGCGCCGAAGATCAGCGTGGTGGCGGCGATGGCGGCCAGCCAGAAGTTGGCCTTCACCGTTCCCAGGATCACCATCCATTCGCCGACGAAGCCGCCGGTGCCCGGCAGGCCGCAGTTGGCCATGGCGAAGAACAGGGCGAACGCGGCGAACTTGGGCATGGTGTTGACCACGCCTCCATAGGAGGAAATCTCGCGCGAATGCACGCGGTCGTAGAGCACGCCGATGGCCAGGAACATCGCACCCGACACGAAACCGTGCGAGATCATCTGCACGATGGCACCCGACACGCCCAGCTCGCTGAAGATGAAAAAGCCGAGCGTCACGAACCCCATGTGGGCGATGGACGAGTAGGCCACCAGCTTCTTCATGTCCTGCTGCACCAGGGCCACCAGGCCGATGTACACCACCGCGATCAGGCTCAGCATGATCATGAACCAGGCGTACTCGTGGCTGGCGTCCGGCGCAATCGGCATCGAGAAGCGCAGGAAGCCGTAGGCACCGAGCTTCAGCATGATGGCCGCCAGCACCACCGAGCCGCCGGTGGGCGCTTCCACGTGGGCATCGGGCAGCCAGGTGTGCACCGGCCACATCGGCACCTTGACGGAGAAGGCCGCAAAGAAGGCGAAGAACAGCGCCGTCTGCGAGCCCAGGGACAGCGGCAGCTTGTGCCAGGTGGCGATGTCGAAGCTGCCACCCGACTTGTAGTACAGGTAGAGCAGCGCGATCAGCATCAGCAGCGAGCCGAGCAGCGTGTACAGGAAGAACTTGAACGCCGCATACACCCGCCGCGGGCCGCCCCAGACGCCGATGATGATGTACATCGGAATCAGCGTGGCTTCGAAGAAGGTGTAGAACAGCAGCCCGTCCAGCGCCGAGAACACACCGACCATGAGCCCGGACAGGATGAGGAAGGCGCCGTAGTACTGGTGCAGCCGGTCGGTGATGACCTCCCAGCCCGCCATCACCACGATCACGGTGATGAACGCGGTGAGCAGCACGAACCACACCGAGATGCCGTCCACGCCGAGGTGGTACTGCACATTGAAGCGCTCGATCCAGGGCATGTTTTCCTGGAACTGCATCGCAGCCGACGCGGTGTCGAAGCCGGTGACCAGCGGAAGCGTGACCACGAAGCTGGCGATGGCCGCCAGCAGCGCCAGCCAGCGCACCGCCTTGCCGTTGCCCTCGCGCCCCAGCGCCAGCAGCAGGCCGCCCGCAAGAATCGGCAGCCAGATCGCAACACTCAAGAGACCCATTTGTTGTTCTCCGCCTTCTGCTTCAGCGCGCCACCAGGCGCGCGAGAAGGCTTGTCAAGTCAGGCCACAGCTGCCAGGTCATCAACCCGAACACGCCCAGGATCATGACCAGCGCGTACCAGTAGAGGTGGCCGGTCTGGAAGTAGCGCGACACCTGGGCCAGCCCGCCCACGGCACGCGCCGACCCATTGACGATGGCGCCATCGATGAGGCCCACGTCGCCGCCCTTCCACAGGCCCAGGCCCAGGCCGCGCGCAGCCGCCGCGATGATGTTTTCGTTGATCCAGTCCAGGTAGTACTTGTTCTCCAGCAGCCGGTACACCGGCCGGAACGTGCGCTGGATGGCCGCCGGAATGCCGGGCGCCTTCATGTAGAACCACCAGGCCAGCACCACGCCGGCGACGGCCAGCCACAACACGGGCGAGCGCAGGCTGTGCAGCGCCATCGCGGCCGGGCCGTGGAACTCCATCGCCATCTCATGCATGGCCGGGTGCTTGTCGGCATCCACCGTGATGGCGTCCTTGAAGAAGTCGCCATACAGCATCGGGCCGATCGTCATGAAGCCGATCACCACCGAGGGAATCGCCAGCAGCAGCAGCGGCGCCGTCACCACCCAGGGGGATTCATGCGGCGTGTGCGCATGGTGGTCGTCATGGTGCGGTTCGTCTTCTTCCGGCGGGAAGGGCTTGTGGTGGAAATGCTCCTTCCCGTGGAACACCAGGAAGTACATGCGGAACGAATAG
This sequence comes from Ideonella sp. BN130291, assembly GCF_036231905.1. Lineage (NCBI taxonomy): Bacteria > Pseudomonadati > Pseudomonadota > Betaproteobacteria > Burkholderiales > Sphaerotilaceae > Ideonella > Ideonella sp. BN130291. The sequence goes on from NZ_JAZARE010000005.1 coordinate 97,204, forward strand.
AAGGCGGTGACGAACACACCGGCCATCACCGCGAAGTAGGCGAACGGAGACGCCCACAGGTGGCTGGCGTGCACCGCCTCGATGATGCTGTCCTTGGAATAGAAGCCCGAGAACAGCGGCGTGCCGATCAGTGCCAGCGAACCCAGCAGCGACGTGATCCAGGTGATGGGCATGTACTTGCGCAGGCCGCCCATGTTGCGGATGTCCTGGTCATGGTGCATGCCGATGATCACCGAGCCCGCGGCCAGGAACAGCAGTGCCTTGAAGAAGGCGTGCGTCATCAGGTGGAACACCGCCACCGAGTAGGCGGAGGCGCCCAGCGCCACCGTCATGTAGCCCAGCTGGCTCAGGGTGGAGTACGCCACCACGCGCTTGATGTCGTTCTGGATGATGCCGAGGAAGCCCATGAACAGCGCGGTGATCGCGCCGATGACCATCACGACGTTCAGTGCGGTCTGGCTCAGTTCGAACAGCGGCGACATGCGCGCCACCATGAAGATGCCGGCAGTCACCATCGTGGCCGCGTGGATCAGCGCGGAGATCGGTGTCGGGCCTTCCATCGAGTCGGGCAGCCACACATGCAGCGGGAACTGCGCGCTCTTGCCCATGGCGCCGATGAACAGGCAAATGCAGGTCACGGTGACCAGCATCCAGTTGGTGCCGGGGAAGTTGAGCTTGGCCAGTTCACCGGCCTTGGCGAAGGTCTCGGCATAGCTCAAGGTGCCGGCGAACGCGGCGATCAGGCCGATGCCCAGGATGAAGCCGAAGTCGCCCACCCGGTTGACCAGGAAGGCCTTGAGGTTGGCGAAGATCGCGCTCGGCTTCTTGTACCAGAAGCCGATCAGCAGGTACGACACCAGGCCCACCGCCTCCCAGCCGAAGAACAGCTGCAGGAAGTTGTTGCTCATCACGAGCATCAACATCGAGAAGGTGAACAGCGAGATGTAGGAGAAGAAGCGCTGGTAGCCCGGGTCTTCCTCCATGTAGCCGATGGTGTAGATGTGCACCATCAGTGACACGAAGGTCACCACCACCATCATCATGGCGGTGAGGCCGTCCACCAGAAAGCCGACCTCCATCTTGAAGCCGCCCAGGTTCATCCATTCGTAGACGGTCTCGTTGTAGCGCGCGCCCTCGCCGGCCACGCTCTTGAGCACCATCACCGAGACGATGAAGGAGACCAGCACGCCGAGGATGGTGGCGACGTGCGCGCCGCGGCGGCCCACCACCTTGCCAAGGAACCCTGCAATGACCGAGCCGGCCAGTGGCGCCAGCGGCACCGTGAGCAGCAGCCCCTGCGTAAGTTGTGCGGACATGTTCTTGTTATCCCTTCAGCACATCGAGCTCTTCGACCGCGATCGATTCGCGGTTGCGGAACAGCACCACCAGGATCGCCAGGCCGATGGCCGATTCGGCCGCCGCCACCGTGAGGATGAAGAACACGAACACCTGCCCCGCCATCGGGTCGGACAGCTTCGGGTCCAGGTAGTGCGAGAACGCGACGAAGTTCAGGTTCACCGCCAGCAGCATCAGCTCGATGGCCATCAGCAGCACGATGAGGTTGCGGCGGTTCAGGAAGATCCCCAGCACCGACAGCGCGAACAGGATGGCGCCCAGCGTGAGGAAGTGGGCGAGTGTGATCGGACCGAGCATCAGGCCTTCCCTCCGGCGTTGGGCTCAGCGGCGGCAGGTGCCGACGGGACGTCGATCTCGGGCTTCATCGACACGATGCGCAGGCGGTCGGCCTTCTTGGCCTTCACCTGCTGCGACGGATCCTGGTAGCGCGAATCCTTGCGGGCGCGCAGGGTGAGCGCAATGGCCGCGATGATCGCCACCAGCAGCAGCACGGCCGCGATCTGCAGCGGGTACAGGTACTTGGTGTAGATCTCGATGCCCAGCAGCTTGGTATTGCCCAGCTTGGCCGCCTCGGCGGTGGGCACCGGTGCGTCGCTCAAGCGGAAGCCGCCCATCAGCACCAGCGCCATCTCCAGCGCGATCAGCGCACCGATGAAACCGGCGATCGGAAAGTGCTTCCAGAAGCCGTGCCGCAAGGCATCGGTGTCCACGTCCAGCATCATCACGACGAAGAGGAACAGCACCATCACGGCGCCCACGTACACCAGCACCAGCGCGATGGCCAGGAACTCCGCCTTGAGCAGCAGCCAGATGGCCGCGGCATTGAAGAAGGCCAGCACCAGGTACAGCGCCGAGTGCACGGTGGAGCGCGCGGTGATCACCCGGAACGACGCGAACAGCAGGATCGCGGCGAACAGGTAGAAAAGAGCAGTCGTTGTGTTCATGGGCCCTTTCCTCAGCGGTACTTGGCGTCTGCCGCCTTGGAGGCCGCGATTTCTTTTTCGTAGCGATCGCCCACGGCCAGCAGCATGTCCTTGGTGAAGTACAGGTCGCCGCGTTTTTCGCCGTGGTATTCGAGGATGTGGGTCTCCACGATCGAGTCCACCGGGCAGCTTTCTTCGCAGAAGCCGCAGAAGATGCACTTGGTGAGGTCGATGTCGTAGCGCGTGGTCTTGCGCGCGCCATCGGGCCGCACATCGGACTCGATGGTGATGGCCAGCGCCGGGCACACCGCTTCGCACAGCTTGCAGGCGATGCAGCGCTCTTCGCCGTTCTCGTAGCGGCGCAGCGCGTGCAGCCCGCGGAAGCGCGGCGACAGCGGCGTCTTCTCCTCCGGGAACTGCACCGTGATGTTCTTGGACAGGAAGTGGCGCCCGGTGAGCGCCATGCCCTTGAAGAGTTCGGTGAGCATGAAGCTCGACACGAAGTCCTTGATGGAAGCAACAGCAGACATGGTGAAGGGAACCTTCTCTTACTTCCAGATGTTCAGCGGGGACTGGATCCACAGGCCCACCACCACCAGCCACACCAGCGTGATGGGGATGAAGATCTTCCAGCCCAGACGCATGATCTGGTCATAGCGATAGCGCGGGAACGTCGAACGCACCCACAGGAAGAAGGTGACGACCACGAAGGTCTTGCCGAACAGCCAGAACCAGTCCCAGAACCACATGGTGTCGGCAATCCACTGCGGGGTGGTCATCCCGAAGGCACTGAACCCGATGGGAGCCATCCAGCCGCCCAGGAACATGGTGACCGCCAGCGCGGACACCAGGATCATGTTGGCGTACTCGGCCAGGAAGAACATGGCGAAGGCCATGCCGGAGTACTCGATCATGTGGCCGGCCACGATCTCCGATTCACCCTCCACCACGTCGAACGGATGGCGATTGGTCTCGGCCAGGCCGGAGATGAAGTACACCAGGAAGATCGGCAGCAGTGGCAGCCAGTTCCAGGACAGGAAGCTCACGCCGTGTGCGGCGAACCAACCCTTGGCCTGGCCCAGCACGATGTCCGTCATGTTGAGGCTGCCGGTGACCATGAGCACCACCACGAGCGCGAAGCCCATCGCGATCTCGTAGCTCACCATCTGGGCCGACGCCCGCAGCGCGCCGAGGAAGGCGTACTTCGAGTTCGACGCCCAGCCGGCAATGATGACGCCGTACACCTCCATGGACGTGATCGCCATCAGGAACAGCAGGCCCGCATTGATGTTGGACACGGCCCGCTCGGGCCCGAACGGCACCACCGCCCAGGCCGCGAGGGCCGGCATGATGGTCATGATGGGCGCCAGGAAGAACAGGCCCTTGTTGGCCGCCGTGGGGCGGATGATCTCCTTGAAGATCAGCTTCACGGCGTCCGCGATCGGGGTCAGCAAGCCGAAGGGGCCCACGCGGTTGGGGCCCGGGCGGATCTGCGTCCAGCCGATCGCCTTGCGTTCCCACAGGGTGAGGTAGGCCACGCAGATCATCAGCGGCGCCACCAGCGCCACGATCTTCACGAGGCTCCAGACCAGCGGCCAGGCGCCACCGAACCAGCCGGTGCCGTAGTGTTGGAAGGTGTCGATCATGTCCTGAACCTCACGCCTTCTCGACGGTGATGTCACCGAACATCGCGCCCAGGGTGGCCGTGGCGGGGTGGCCGGCCGGCACGCGCACCGCATTGGCGGCCAGCGTCGGCTCCAGGCGTGCGGGCAGTACCGCGCTGGCGTTGCCTTGTGTCACGCGCACCGCGGCACCCGGCTGGAGGCCGAGCTGGTCCCACAGGGAAGCGGAGATGCCGGCGAACGGCGCATTGCGCGCATCGCTGGTCAACTGCAGCGGCGGCGAACGCCGCACCAGGGCATCGCTGTGATAGATGGGCACATCGGCAATGCGCTCCAAGCCCTCGCCGGCCGCGGCCTGGGAGGTCGGCATGGCCGCGCCGCGGTTGGACAAGCGGCCAGCGAGCGCGGCCACGTCACCCAGCGCCTCGGCGCGCACTTCGTCCACCGTTTCCTGGTTGAAACCATCCAGCCCCAGCAGGTTGCCCAGCACGCGCAGCACCTTCCAGGCCGGGCGGGTGTCGCCCAGCGGCTTGACCACGCCGTGGAAGCTCTGCACGCGGCCTTCAGCGTTGACGAAGGTGCCGGCGGTTTCGCTGAACGGCGACACCGGCAGCAACACGTCGGCAAAGTCCTGCGCCACGTTCTTGAAGGGTGACATCGCCACCACCAGGCCGGCGCCCTGCAAGGCCGAGATGGCAGCTGCGGCGTTGGCGCTGTCGAGCACCGGCTCCACATGCAGCATCAGCAGCGCCTTCATCGGCTGCGACAACATCTGGCCGGCATGGAGGCCACCCTGGCGCGGCATGGCACCGACCAACTGGGCGCCCACCGTGTTGGCCGCTTCAGTGAGATAGCCCACGGTGGCGCCGGTCTGTTCGCCAATCCAGTTGGCGAGCGCCAGCAATTGCGAGGCTTGCGGATGATGCGCGGCGGCGTTGCCCAGCAGCACGGCCTTGCGCTCGCCGGAAAGCAAGGCCGTGGCGACGGCCTTCGCGGCATCGTTGGCCTGGCCTTGGGCCGGCGCGCCGATGCCCTTGGCGTCGGCAACCGCTGCTGCCACATCGGCCAGCGTCTGCAGCCACTGCGACGGCGCCGCGGTGATGCGGTTGGCCACCGGCATCGCCCAGTCGTCGTGCACCGCGTTCAGGCTGTGCACCTTGCCACCATGGCGCACGGCCTGGCGGATGCGCTGCGCGAACAGCGGATGGTCCTTGCGCAGGAACGAGCCGACGACCAACACCTGTTGCAAGCGGGTAAGCGACTGGATGGACGTGCCCAGCCAGCGCACGCCGTCGGCGCTGGAGAAGTCCGCATGGCGCAGGCGGAAGTCCACGTTGTCGCTGCCCAGCGAGCGGGTGAGCTTTTGCAGCAGGTGCAGTTCTTCCACCGTGCTGTGGGCCGAGCCCAGGGCACCCACGCCCTGCGGGCCGAACTCCGCGATCACGCGCTTGAGGCCATCGGCCACGTAGTTGAGCGCGGTGGTCCAGTCCACCGTCTGCCACTGGCCGCCCTGCTTGATCATGGGCGCGGTCAAGCGGTCGTCGCTGTTGAGGGCTTCGTACGAGAAGCGGTCGCGGTCGGCGATCCAGCACTCGTTGACGTCCTCGTTCTCCAGCGGCAGCACGCGCATCACCTTGGCGCCCTTGACCTGCACCACGAGATTGGCCCCGGTGGAGTCATGCGGGCTCACGCTCTTGCGGCGCGACAGTTCCCAGGTGCGGGCGCTGTAGCGGAACGGCTTGCTGGTGAGCGCGCCCACCGGGCACACGTCGATCATGTTGCCCGACAGCTCGGAATCGATGGTCCGGCCGACGAAGGTCATGATCTCGGAATGCTCGCCGCGATGGGCCATGCCCAGCTCCATCTGGCCGGCGATCTCCTGGCCGAAGCGCACGCAGCGGGTGCACTGGATGCAGCGGGTCATTTCCGCGGCGGAGATCAGTGGGCCCAGTTCCTTGTGGAACACCACGCGCTTTTCTTCCGAGTATCGGGAAGACGAAGCGCCGTAGCCCACCGCCAGGTCCTGCAGCTGGCATTCACCACCCTGGTCGCAGATGGGGCAGTCCAGCGGGTGGTTGATGAGCAGGAACTCCATCACGCCCTGCTGCGCCTTCACCGCCTTCTCGCTTTGCGTGCGCACGATCATGCCCTGCGTCACCGGCGTGGCGCAGGCGGGCATCGGCTTGGGCGCCTTCTCCACGTCCACCAGGCACATGCGGCAGTTGGCCGCGATGCTCAGCTTCTTGTGGTAGCAGAAGTGGGGGATGTAGGTGCCGGCCTTGTCGGCCGCATGCATCACCATGCTGCCTTCGGGCACCTCGACCTTGCGGCCGTCCAGTTCGATTTCGATTGCCATAGTGGGTTGGTCCCGTCAGACGTACTGCGGGACCAGGCAGGTCTTGTGATCGACGTGGTAGACGAACTCGTCGCGGAAGTGTTTGATCATGGCGCGCACCGGCATGGCCGCGGCATCGCCCAGCGCACAGATGGTGCGGCCCTGGATGTTGTCGGCCACCGAGTTCAGCAGGTCGATGTCTTCCATGCGGCCCTTGCCGTGCTCGATGCGGTCCACCATGCGCCACAGCCAGCCCGTGCCTTCGCGGCACGGCGTGCACTGGCCGCACGACTCGTGCGTGTAGAAGTAGGACAGGCGCAGCAGGCTCTTGACCATGCAGCGGGTGTCGTCCATCACGATCACGGCACCGGAGCCCAGCATGGAGCCGGCCTTGGCGATGGCGTCGTAGTCCATCGTGGTGTCCATCATGATGTTGGCCGGCAGCACCGGCGCCGACGAGCCACCCGGGATCACGGCCTTGAGCTTGCGGCCCGAGCGCACGCCACCGGCCAGCTCCAGCAGCTTGCTGAACGGCGTGCCCAGCGGTACCTCGAAGTTGCCCGGCAGGTTGACGTCGCCCACCACCGAGAAGATCTTGGTGCCGCCGTTGTTGGGCTTGCCGATCTCCAGATACGGCTGGCCGCCATTGCGGATGATCCAGGGCACCGCCGCAAAGGTCTCGGTGTTGTTGATCGTGGTCGGCTTGCCATACAGGCCGAAGCTGGCCGGAAACGGCGGCTTGAAGCGCGGCTGGCCCTTCTTGCCTTCCAGCGACTCCAGCAGCGCGGTTTCCTCGCCGCAGATGTAGGCGCCGAAGCCATGGTGGGCATGCAGCTGGAAGCTGTAGCCGCTGCCCAGGATCTTGTCGCCCAGGTACCCGGCCTCGCGCGCCTCGCGCAGCGCCTCCTCGAAGCGTTCGTACACCTCGAAGATCTCGCCGTGGATGTAGTTGTAGCCCACGGAGATGCCCATCGCGTAGGCGGCGATGATCATGCCCTCGATGACGATGTGCGGGTTGTACGCGAGGATGTCGCGGTCCTTGCAGGTGCCAGGCTCGCCTTCGTCGGAGTTGCACACCAGGTACTTCTGGCCAGGGAACTGACGCGGCATGAAGCTCCACTTCAGGCCGGTGGGAAAGCCCGCGCCGCCACGGCCGCGCAGGCCCGAGCCCTTGACCTCGGCGATCACCTGGTCAGGCGTCATGCCTTCGCCGCCACCGGTGCCGAGGATCTTGCGCAGGGCCTGGTAGCCGCCGCGCGCTTCGTAATCCTTCAGGCGCCAGTTGCTGCCGTTGAGGTCGGCATAGATCTGGGCGTTGATATGGCGGCCATGGAAGCACGTCTCGGTGCCGGCGGCCTGGAATCGCGAGAGGTCCAACATGGTCTGGGATGCCGCTGTCATTTCGCTTGCGCCTTGAGCATGGCGACCAGTTCGTCCAGCCGCTCGGGGCTCATGAAGCTCACCATCTGGCGGTCGTTGACCAGCATCACCGGTGCATCGGCGCAGGCGCCCAGGCATTCACTCTTCTGCACGGTGAACACGCCATCCGCCGTGGTGCCGCCCTCTTCCACATCCAGCTTGTGGCACAGGTGCTTGAGCGCCTTCTCGCCGTCGCGCAGCTGGCACGGCAGGTTGGTGCAGACGTTGAGCTTGAACTGGCCCACCGGCTGCTGGTTGTACATGTTGTAGAAGGTGGTCACCTCGTACACCGCGATCGGCGGCATGCCGAGGTACTGCGCGATCAGGTCTTCGGCCTCGCGCGACACGAAGCCCTGCTCCTGCTGCACGATGGCCAGGCAGGCCATCACGGCGCTCTGCTTCTGGTCCGCGGGGTACTTGGCCACTTCGCAGTCGAAGCGGGCCTTGGTGCTGTCAGAGAGCATCATCGATCGATCTCGCCAAACACGATGTCCATGGTGCCGATGATCGCGACGGCGTCGGCGATCATGTGGCCGCGCGCCATCTCGTCCAGCGCCGCCAGGTGCGGGAAGCCGGGCGCGCGGATCTTCAGGCGATACGGCTTGTTGGCGCCGTCGCTCACCATGTAGATGCCGAACTCGCCCTTGGGATGCTCCACCGCGGCATAGGCCTCGCCCTCAGGCACATGCATGCCTTCGGTGAAGAGCTTGAAGTGGTGGATCAGCTCTTCCATGTTGGACTTCATGTCCACGCGCGAGGGCGGCGCCACCTTGTGGTTGTCGGTGATCACCGGGCCGGGGTTCTTGCGCAGCCAGTCCACGCATTGCAGCACCACGCGGTTGGCCTGGCGCATCTCTTCCACACGGACGAGGTAGCGGTCGTAGGTGTCGCCGTTCTTGCCGATCGGCACGTCGAAGTCCATGCGGTCGTACACGTCGTACGGCTGCTTCTTGCGCAAGTCCCAAGCAATGCCGGAGCCGCGCAGCATCGGGCCGGTGAAGCCCATGTTCATCGCACGCTCGGGTGATACCACGCCGATGCCGACCGTGCGCTGCTTCCAGATGCGGTTGTCGGTGAGCAGCGTCTCGTAGTCGTCGACGTTCTTCGGGAAACGCTTGCAGAAGTCCTCGATGAAATCGAGCAGCGAACCACCGCGGTTGCGGTTCATCTGCTGGATGGCGCGCTCGTTGTGGATCTTGGAGGCGCGGTACTGCGGCATGGATTCCGGCAGGTCGCGGTACACGCCGCCCGGGCGGAAGTAGGCCGCGTGCATGCGCGCGCCCGACACCGCCTCGTACATGTCGAAGATGTCCTCGCGTTCGCGGAAGCAGTAGATGAGGATGTTCATCGCACCGCAGTCGAGCCCGTGCGCGCCCAGCCACAGCAGGTGGTTGAGGATGCGGGTGAGCTCGGCGAACATCACGCGGATGTACTGCGCGCGGATCGGCACGTCGACGCCCAGCAGTTTCTCCACCGCCAGGCAGTACGCATGCTCGTTGCACATCATGGACACGTAGTCCAGACGGTCCATGTACGGCAGGTTCTGCAGGTAGGTGCGCGTCTCGGCGAGCTTTTCGGTGGCGCGGTGCAGCAGGCCGATGTGGGGGTCGGCACGCTGGATGACCTCGCCGTCCAGCTCCAGCACCAGGCGCAGCACGCCGTGCGCCGCCGGATGCTGCGGGCCGAAGTTCAGGGTGTAGTTCTTGATCTCAGCCATAACGCTCTAGTGAAGGCCGCCGTAGTTGTCTTCGCGGATCACGCGCGGCACGATCTCGCGCGGCTCGATGGTCACTGGCTGGTAGATCACGCGCTTCTGCTCTTCGTCATAGCGCATCTCCACGTTGCCCCAGGTCGGGAAATCCTTGCGGAAGGGGTGCCCGATGAAGCCGTAGTCCGTGAGCAGGCGCCGCAGGTCCAGGTGGCCGTCGAAGATGATTCCGTACAGGTCGAAGGCTTCGCGTTCGAACCAGTTGGCGGAATTCCAGATCTCGGTGATGGAGGCCAGCACCGGCAGGTCGTCGTCGGGCGCAAACACCTTCAGCCGCAGGCGCCAGTTCTTGGTGAGCGACAGCAGGTGCGACACCACGCAGAAGCGCGGGCCGTCGTACTGGCCGTCCTTGTAGGTGCTGTAGTCCAGGCCGCACAGGTCCATGAGCTGCTCGAATTTGAGAGCCTCATGGTCGCGCAGCGTGCGAGCCACCTCCAGGTAGTCGGCCGCCGCGACCGTGATGGTCAGTTCGCCCAGCTCGCGCTGGAGCCGCTTGATCTTGCCGCCCAGCACCGCTTCCAGCGCCGCCTGCAGGTTGTCGAGTTTCTGAGTCATCGTGTGAGCCGTCGATTCCCGCGTCAGCGCGCGATGGTGTTCTCGCGCCGGATCTTGGCCTGCAACTGCAGGATGCCGTACAGCAGCGCCTCGGCCGTGGGCGGGCAGCCCGGCACGTACACATCCACCGGCACGATGCGGTCGCAACCCCGCACCACCGAGTAGCTGTAGTGGTAGTAGCCGCCGCCGTTGGCACAGGAGCCCATGCTCAGCACCCAGCGCGGCTCGGCCATCTGGTCGTACACCTTGCGCAGGGCCGGGGCCATCTTGTTGCACAGCGTGCCGGCCACGATCATCAGGTCGCTCTGGCGCGGGCTGGGACGGAACAGCATGCCGAAACGGTCGATGTCATAGCGCGCCGCGCCGGCGTGCATCATTTCCACCGCGCAGCAGGCCAGGCCGAAGGTCATCGGCCACAGAGACCCGGTCTTGGACCAGTTGACAAGCTTGTCGACCGAGGTGGTGACGAAGCCTTCTTTCAGAACGCCTTCAATACCCATGGCGCAACTTCCTAATGTGTGCAGGTGATGGGCGGGCCGGGCGCCGGGCCGCTGCCGAGCTGGACGGGGAGCACATGACTACTCCCAGTCGAGGGCGCCCTTCTTCCATTCGTAGACGAAGCCCACCACAAGGATGGTGAGGAAGATCATCATGGCCCAGAAGCCGGCGGGGCCGATCTCCTTGAGCGCCACCGCCCAGGGGAAGAGGAACGCGATCTCCAGATCGAACAGGATGAAGAGGATGGCCACGAGGTAGTAGCGCACGTCGAACTTCATCCGCGCGTCTTCGAAGGCCTCGAAGCCGCATTCGTAGGGGGAGTTCTTGGCTGCATCGGGCCGGTTGGGGCCGAACACAAAACCCAGCGCCTGCGGCAGCACACCGACCGCCACGCCCACGAGGATGAACAGGATGACAGGCAGGTAGGCTTGCAGGTCCATAGCGGGGGCAGGTGGGCTGGGTTAAAGGCGTTTGGGCTTCAACCATCCGGCCATGAAAAGAGCGCGCCGTCCACAATGGCCTTGCGACCACCGCACACAAAGCGCGCCCACGTTGTTCCCTGCTTGCGTATGCCAGGGCGCCCGGTGTTCAGGCCGGATGAGGCTGACCACCGAAAAGATCTGGTGCCGACGGCGAGACTCGAACTCGCACAGCTTTCGCCACTACCCCCTCAAGATAGCGTGTCTACCAATTTCACCACGTCGGCGGCACGTCAAAACGCTGTCTGAGTGGCATGAGGTTGGCGCCTCAGACAGCCTCGAATTCTAACCCGAAAACCGTGCCTGTTTCGGGTTTTCACCACGCCTTGATGCAGCGCACGGCAGCGGTTTTTGGACCCGCCGCCACGCGCCGGAGTTCACTGCGCCGCGGAGCCCGCGGCAGCAGGCGGCGCGACAGGCGCAGCGGGCGTGACACCGGGGATCTGCGCAGCACCGGTCGGTGCGCTCGCGGCCGGTGCCGTCGGGGCGGCACGATCGAGCACGCTGCCGCCATCGGTGGCGGCCGGGCGGGCATTGCCGAGGTAGGCCAGCGCAAGCGTGCAGCAGAAGAAGATGACCGCGCACACCGCCGTGGAACGCGACAGGAAGTTGGCGCTGCCGGTGGCGCCGAACAGGCTGCCCGAGGCACCGCTGCCGAAGGAGGCGCCCATGTCGGCACCCTTGCCGTGCTGGATCAGCACCAGGCCGATCATGGCGATGGCCGCCAGCAGCTGGATCACCAGCACGATGTTCAACCAGATATGCATGTGATGTTCTCTTTGAAAAGGTTCTTATTCCGCCGCGCGGCAGATGGCGGCGAAGTCGGCCGCCTTCAACGCGGCGCCGCCGATCAGGCCGCCGTCGATGTCGGCCTGCGCAAACAGGGTGGCCGCGTTGTCCGGCTTGACGCTGCCGCCATACAGCAGCCGCATGTCCGCCGCGTGGGGCGTGGCGGCCAGCAGCTGCGCGCGCAGGAGTGCATGCACCTGCTGCGCCTGTTCGGGCGAAGCGGTGCGCCCGGTGCCGATGGCCCACACCGGCTCGTAGGCCACCACGATCTCGCCGATGCAATGCGTCAGCGTGTGGATCACCGCCGAGAGCTGGCGCTTCACCACGGCCTCGGTCTCGCCCGCTTCCCGCTGCTGCAGCGTCTCGCCCACGCAGACGATGGGCGTGACACCGCGCGCCAGCGCCGCCTTCGCCTTGTCGGCGACCAGCTGGTCGCTTTCGGCGTGATAGGCCCGGCGCTCCGAGTGGCCCACGATCGCGTAGCGGCAGCCGAACTCGGCCAGCATGGCGGCCGACACCTCGCCGGTGTAGGCGCCCTGTTCGTGGGCCGACACGTCCTGCGCACCCCAGCGCAGCTCGCTGCCCGCCAGGGTGACCGCGGTCTCCGACAGGTAGGGGAACGGCACGCAGACCGCCACATCCGTGTTGAACGGGCGTGCGCCCAGGATGCCGGCCAGCAGCTCCGCGTTGGCGGGGTGGCTGCCGTGCATCTTCCAGTTGCCGACGACCAGCTTGCGTCGCATCGTGTTCATCTCCTCAGTTCCACTGCAGCACGATCTTGCCGACGTGCTGGCTCGATTCCATCAGGGCGTGCGCCTGCGCCGCGTCGCGGGCCTCGAAGCTGCGGTAGATCACGGGCTTGATCACACCAGATTCCAGCAGCGGCCACACCCGCTCACGCAGCGACTTCGCAATCGCGGCTTTGAACGCCACCGGCCGCGGCCGCAGGGTGGAGCCGGTGATGGTGAGCCGCCTGCGCAGCACCGCCCCGGCATCGATCTCCGCCTTGGTGCCGCCTTGCACCGCAATGATCACGATGCGGCCGTCTTCAGCCAGGCAGTCGATCTCGCGGCCCACATAGGGGCCCGCCACCATGTCGAGCACCACGTCGGCCCCCCGGCCGCCGGTGATGCGCTTGACCTCGGCCACGAAGTCGGCGCTCTTGTAGTTGATCGCGTGGTCCGCGCCCAGCGCCTTGCAGGCATCGCACTTGTCGTCGTCGCCCGCCGTCACCACCACGGTGGCGCCGAACGCCTTGCCGAGCTGGATGGCCGTCACACCGATGCCGCTGGAGCCGCCTTGCACCAGCAGCGTCTCGCCGGCCTGCAGGCGGGCGCGCTCGAAGACGTTGGACCAGACGGTGAAAAAGGTCTCCGGCAGGCTGGCGGCTTCCGCATCGCTGAAGCCGCGCGGCACCGGCAGGCATTGGCCGATGGGCGCCACGCACAGCTCGGCATAACCGCCGCCGGCCACCAGCGCGCACACCCGGTCGCCCAGCGCCAAGCCGGCCGCGGCCAGCTCGGCCGCGTCGCCGCCCACCACTTCGCCGGCCACTTCCAGCCCTGGCAGGTCGCTCGCGCCAGGAGGCATCGGATAGAGGCCCTTGCGCTGCAGCACGTCGGGGCGGTTGATGCCCGAGGCACGCACGCGGATGAGCAGTTCACCCGCGCCCGCAGCCGGGTCGGGCCGAACCGTCTCGCGCAGCACCTCAGGGCCGCCGAACTGGGCGATTTCGATGGCTTTCATGCAAGCAAACGGGGCACGAGGCCCCCTGCCCTCACTGCTGCTGTTGCTGCTCGGCGTCAGCGTCGGACGGCGTTTCGGCCGGGCGCTGCTCCTGGCGCTCGGCACGCTCACCACGCGGCGGGCGGTCACCGCGGTCGCCACGGTCGCCGCGATCACCACGGTCGCCACGCGGGGGGCGGTCGCCGCGGTCGCCACGGTCGCTGCGTTCGGCCCGCTCGGGCATGCCTTCCGGCCGCTCGGCCAGCGCCTTCATCGACAGCTTGACACGGCCCTTTTCGTCGGTCTCCAGCACCTTCACGCGAATGACCTGGCCTTCCTGCAGGTAGTCGGTCACCTTCTCGACGCGCTCGTGCGCAATCTGGCTGATGTGCAGCAGGCCGTCCTTGCCGGGCAGCAGGTTCACCAGCGCCCCGAAGTCCAGGATCTTGGTGATCGGGCCTTCGTAGACCTTGCCGATCTCCACTTCGGCGGTGATCTCCTCGATGCGCTTCTTGGCGTAAGCCGCCTTGTCGGCATCGGTGGAGGCGATGGTGATGGTGCCGTCCTCGCCGATGTCGATGGTGGTGCCGGTCTCTTCGGTGAGCGCACGGATGGTGGAGCCGCCCTTGCCGATCACGTCGCGGATCTTCTCCGGATTGATCTTCATGGTGTACAGGCGCGGGGCGAACTCCGACACCTCGGCGCTGGCGCCGGCCACGGCCTCGACCATCTTGCCCAGGATGTGCAGGCGGGCTTCCTTGGCCTGCGCCAGCGCCACCTGCATGATCTCCTTGGTGATGCCCTGGATCTTGATGTCCATCTGCAGGGCGGTCACGCCGGTGGTCGTGCCGGCCACCTTGAAGTCCATGTCGCCGAGGTGATCCTCGTCACCCAGGATGTCGGTCAGCACCGCGAAGCGGTTGCCTTCCTTGATCAGGCCCATGGCAATGCCGGCCACGTGGGCCTTCATCGGCACGCCGGCGTCCATCAGCGCCAGGCAGCCACCGCACACCGACGCCATCGACGAGGAGCCGTTGGATTCGGTGATCTCGGACACCACGCGGATGGAGTACGGGAAGTCTTCCTTGCTCGGCAGCGCGGCCACGAGGGCGCGCTTGGCCAGGCGGCCGTGGCCGATCTCGCGCCGCTTGGGGCTGCCCACGCGCCCGGTTTCGCCGGTGGCGAACGGGGGCATGTTGTAGTGCAGCATGAAGCGCTCTTCAAACTCGCCGGCCAGCGCGTCGATGCGCTGGGCGTCGCGGTCGGTGCCCAGGGTGGCGATCACGACGGCCTGGGTTTCGCCGCGGGTGAAGATCGCCGAGCCGTGGGTGCGCGGCAGGATGCCGGTGCGGATCTCGATCGGGCGCACGGTGCGGGTATCGCGGCCGTCGATGCGGGCTTCGCCGCTGAGGATCTGGCTGCGCACGATGCGCGCCTCGATGTCGAACAGCAGGCCTTCGACCTTCACTTCGTCGAAGGCGGCGCCTTCGGCCTTGAGCGCTTCCTTGACGGCAGCGTAAGCCTCGCGGGTGGCTTGCGTGCGAGCCTGCTTGGAGCGGATCTGGTAGGCGGCACGCAGCTTCTCCTCGGCCAGCGCGGTCACCTTGCCGATGAACGACTCGTCCTTCGCGGGCGCCTGCCAGTCCCAGGTGGGTTTGCCAGCGTCACGCACCAGCTCATGGATGGCGTTGATGGCGATGTTGCCCTGCTCATGGCCATAGACCACGGCGCCCAGCATCACTTCTTCGCTCAGCTGGTCGGCTTCGGATTCCACCATCAGCACGGCGGCTTCGGTGC
Organism: Ideonella sp. BN130291; assembly: GCF_036231905.1. Lineage (NCBI taxonomy): Bacteria > Pseudomonadati > Pseudomonadota > Betaproteobacteria > Burkholderiales > Sphaerotilaceae > Ideonella > Ideonella sp. BN130291. Next base: position 112,470 of record NZ_JAZARE010000005.1, read on the forward strand.
CGGCGACCACGAGGTCGAGCTTGCTGTTGGTTAGCTCGGTCTTGCCGGGGTTCAGCACGTATTCGCCGTTGATGTAGCCCACGCGGGCGGCGCCAATCGGGCCGTTGAACGGGATGCCGGAGACGGACAGCGCGGCGCTGGACGCGATCAGCGCGGCGATGTCGGCCTGCACTTCCGGGTTGAGCGACATCACGTGGACGACGATCTGCACTTCGTTGAAGAAGCCTTCCGGGAACAGCGGGCGGATCGGGCGGTCGATCAGGCGGCTGGTCAGCGTTTCGAGTTCGCTCGGGCGGCCTTCACGCTTGAAGAAGCTGCCCGGGATCTTGCCGGCAGCGTAGGTCTTCTCGATGTAGTCCACCGTCAGGGGGAAGAAGTCCTGGCCGGGTTTGGCTTCGGTGCGCGCCACCACGGTGGCCAGCACCACGGTGCCTTCGATGTCGACCAGCACGGCGCCGGTGGACTGGCGGGCGATCTCGCCGGTTTCCATCGTGACCTTGTGGTTGCCCCACTGGAAGGTCTTGGTGACTTTGTTGAACATGCTCATGTTCGTCTCTCCGTATGTTGTCCGACGCTGTTGAAGCCTGCGTCTTGAGGCTCGGAGCGCTCGGCACCCTTGCAGGCGGGATGCCATTCCAGTGTGGCCAGCACGTGGCGACGGTGGAATGACACAGCACTGCCTGGAACGGATGCGGCTCCTAAAGACAAAGAGCCTGTGCTGCGCATCGGGCAGACAGGCTCTTCGTGCTCATACCGTGCTTACTTGCGCAGGCCCAGTTTCTGGATCAGCGCGGTGTAGCGGTCGGCGTCCTTGTCCTTCAGGTAGGACAGCAGGCGCTTGCGCTGGTTGACCATCTTCAGCAGGCCACGGCGGCCGTGGTGATCCTTCAGATGGAGCTTGAAGTGGGGGGTGAGCTCGTTGATGCGAGCGGTGAGAAGCGCAACTTGCACTTCCGGGGAGCCGGTATCGGCGGCGCCACGGGCGTTCGCCTTGATGATGTCGGCCTTGTTCAGGTCAGCCACTGCCATGAGAGTTTCCTCTGTGTGAGAACGCGCATGGCCGGCTGCGCCGGGTGCGGTCTCGGTTGCCACTTGCGGTCACGGGTGAAACCGACCCATGCCGTGCTATTTGCTCCGCAATGGCGTTTCGGCCACGCAGAACCGGCGGATTATAGCCCAAGCGCCGTTCGAAGCCGGCCCAGGCCCTGCTCCAGCCGCCCCAGCTGCCGCGAGGCGAAACACCAGCGCAGCCAACCCTCACCCTCCGGCCCGAAGGCGGCGCCGGGCGCCAGGCCCAGCCCATGGTCCAGCACCAGGCGCTTGGCCAGCGCCAGCGAGTCGTTTTCGCCCGCCAGGCGGAAGAAGGCATACATGCCCCCGGCCGGCGAAGCCACTTCGACTCCGGGCACCGCTTGCAAGCCGGCCACCAGGAGATCGCGGCAGCGCTTCAGGTGCTGCACCAGCGCCGGAACGGAGCTGTCCGCCTCGGCCAGGGCCGCCAGCCCACCGCGCTGCACGAACACGGGTGCACAGGAGCTGTTGAACTCGATCAGCTTGCCCGCGGCATCGCACAGGCCCGCCGGGAGCACCAGCCACCCCAGCCGCCAGCCCGTCATGAGGAAGCTCTTGGAGAAGCTGTGGGTGACAATCACCCGGTCGTCGGCGGAGGCCAGGTCCAGGAAGCTCGGGGCAGCCCCCGTCCCGGCGAAGTAGAGCCGCTCGTACACCTCGTCGGCGACGATCCAGGTGCCGGTGCGCCGGCAATGGTCCAGGATGGCCTGCTGCTCGCTGCGGGTCAGCGTCCAGCCGGTGGGGTTGTTGGGTGCGTTGAGCAGCAGCACCCGGGTGCCCGGTGTCACAGCGTGCAGCAGGGCCTGCAGGTCCAGCGTCCAGGCGCCGTGCACGGGCTTGAGCGCGATGCGCCGCACCTGGGCGCCCAGGATGGCCGGCTGGGCGGCGATGTTGGGCCACACCGGCACCACCGCCACCACCTCGTCGCCCGGGCCCACCAGCAGCTGGCTCGCGATCATCAGGCCGCTGACACCCGAGGAGGTGACGGCGATGCGATCGGCAGCCACCGCGGGGTGGAGCGTCGCCGTGTAGTCGGCCAGCGCGGCCCGCAACTCGGCCAGACCCAGGTTGTGCGAGTAGAACGTTTCTCCCCGCGCTAGGGAATCGGCGGCGGCCTGGCGCACCGGCGCCGGCGTCACTTCGTCGCTTTCGCCAAACCAGAAGGCCAGCACGTCGCCGCCGCGCTGCAGGCCCGCATTGGCGACTTCGCGGATCTTCGATCCGGGCAGGTGGGCGATGGTGGTGCGCAAGCCCATCACTCGGGGCGCACCATGCGGCAGCCGTGGGCCGGCTCGGCGATGTCGAAGCGCCGAACGGTGCGAAAACCGTAGCCGGAGCCTTCGCTGTCGAAACGCACGCCAGGCGTGCCGGCGCGCTGCATCACGCTCACATACAGCGGCTGGAGGAACTGGTGATCGGCCGCGCGCATCACGCCGGCGTGGAAGCCGCCCAGGTGCTGGGCGTCGAACCTCATGCCCTCGAGCGCACGCGCCACGGCCACCGGGTCGGTGCTGCGTGCTTTCTCCATGGCTGCCACCAGCATCTCCACCATGGCCTGCATGCGCGCGTGCACGTAGTCGTCGCGCGGCTCCGGGAAGCGCTGGCGGAAGGACGCATAGAACGCATCGGACGCCTTGCCGCCCGCATTGGGATGCCATTCCGCCACGGCCAGCACCGAGCCGACGCCGGCATCCCCCAGCGCGGCCGGCACACCGAGCGCATTGCCATAGAAGGTATAGAACTTGACGCCCAACCCCAGCTCCTTCACCGCCTTGACGAGGAAAGTGAGGTCGTTGCCCCAGTTGCCGGTGAGCACGGCCTGCGCCCCGCTGGCGCGGATCTTGGTGGCATAGGGCAAAAAGTCCTTCACCCGGCCCATGGGGTGGAGCTCCTCGCCCACGATCTCGATGTCCGGGCGCTTGGCCTGGATCATCTCGTGGGCCTTTTTCACCACGTACTGGCCAAAGCTGTAGTCTTGCCCAATCAGGTAGACCTTCTTCACGCGGGTGTCGTCGCGCAGCACGTCGGTCAGGGCCGCCAGGCGCATGTCGGCATGGGCGTCGAAGCGGAAGTGCCAGAAGCTGCACTTGTCGTTGGTGAGCGCCGGGTCCACCGCCGAATAGTTGAGGAACAGCGCCCGCCGGCCGGGCTCGCGCTCGTTGTGCTTGTTCAAGGCATCCACCAGCGCCGCGGCCGTGGCCGAGCTGTTGCCCTGCATCACGAAGGCGATGTGCTGGTCCAGTGCGCCACGCAGCAGCGACAAGGCCTCCTCGGTGTTGCCCTTGCTGTCCATGCGCACCAGCTCCAGCTGGCGGGCGCCGCCGGGCAACTGCACGCCGCCACGCTGGTTCACCCGCTCCACCGCCCAGACGAGGTTGCGCGCCACCGCGTCACCGGCATTGGCAAAGCTGCCGGACAGGCCTTCGATCACCGCCAGGCGCACCGGCTCGGCGGGTGCCGCGGGTGCCTGGGCAACGGCGCCAGCGAGCAGCGCGCCGCACAGCCAGCCGAGCCACACCCGGCGCGGGCGTTGAACAGGGGAATTCATTTGCGAGGTCCAAGCCATGAAAAACGCCGCTTTGATCCAAGCGGCGCGGAGCGGGTGATTGTAGGGAGTCAGGCCGCGGCCAGGTCCCAGCGCGGCCGTACGTCGAAGGCGTAATCCTGGGTGGGCGTGGCGCGACCCCGCTGCACCCGCATGGCGGCGGCCAGGGCGATCATGGCGCCGTTGTCGGTGCACAGGCTGAGCTCCGGGTAGTGCACCCGCACGCCGGCCTTCTCGCAGGCCCGGTTCAGCTGGCGCCGAAGCTCGGCATTGGCCCCCACGCCGCCGGCGATCACCAGTCGCTTCAGGCCACTGGCGCGCACGGCCGCCATCGCCTTGCGCACCAGCACCTCGACGATGGCCGCCTGGGTGGACGCCGCCAGATCGGCCAGCTGCGCCGGCTGCACCGGCTCGGGCAGGCGCTTGAACTGGGTCATCACCGCGGTCTTGAGCCCGGCGAAGGAGAAGTCGAGGTTGCCGGTGTGCAGCAGCGGCCGCGGCAACGCAAAGGCGTCCGCCCGCCCCTGCTCCGCCAGCCGGGCCAGCGCCGGCCCGCCGGGGTAACCCAGCCCCATCAGCTTGGCCGACTTGTCGAAGGCCTCGCCGGCGGCGTCGTCGATCGTCTCGCCGAGCAGCTCATAGCGGCCCACGTCGTCCACCCGCATCAGCTGGGTGTGGCCGCCGGACACCAGCAGCGCCACGAAAGGAAACTCCGGCGGGTCCGCGGACAGAAACGGCGACAGCAGATGGCCCTCGAGGTGGTGCACGCCGAGCGTCGGCTTGCCCAGCGCCGCCGCCAGCGCACAGGCCACCCCTGCGCCCACCAGCAGTGCGCCGGCCAGCCCAGGGCCGCGGGTGAAGGCCACCAGGTCGATCTCGTCCAGCGTGCAGCCGGCCTGGGCGAGCACCTCGCGGGTCAGGGGCAGCACACGGCGGATGTGGTCGCGCGAGGCGAGCTCCGGCACCACGCCGCCATAGGCCTGGTGCATGTCGATCTGGCTGTGCAGTGCCTGGGCCCGCAGGCGGGGCACCGCGCCACCGGTGACCTGGACCAGGGCCACACCGGTTTCGTCACAGGAGGACTCGATGCCGAGCACATTCATGTGCGGAAGTTTAAACACCGTGTCACACGTAGGCCCGAAGCTTGCATGACTGCACGACTTGATATGAGTGTTTTCCCTGTAGAGGGCGCAGACCATTGCGGCGGACCGGTGGCGCAGCTACCCTACGCCCCCTGCACAAGAAATACAGGGCTGCCCCGCGTCACATGCGGCGGCCCGACACGTTGGGGTCCATGAAAGAGTACAAGCTTTCCGCCTGGCCGGATCTTCCGGCCCCGTTCCATCGCACCAGCTACCGTCGCATGCTGAGCGACATGTCGCACCGCTTCGTGTCGACGCAGCAGCTGATGGCGACGAGCGGCGCCACCCGCATGGAGGTGCGCAGCTTCCTGCAGATGCTGGCAGACCGCGGACTGCTGTGCGAGCGCGAAGCCCCGCGCACCCCGCTGTCGGGCTTCAGCGGCTGGCTGCGCCGCACCTTCCAGAACGAACCCGAAGACGCGCACACGCGCTGACACGTCCCGCGCGGCCGGGCGCCCCCGGGTTCCACGCTCAGATCACGCCGCGCCCCTCGCACCCCCCAGGTCAGCGCGACGCTGACCAAGCCCCACCTCCCCCCCACGACATCGGCGCCTTGGCGCAGATGTTGCTCAATGCTGCGGCATGTCCGCCGCCAGCTCTCTTCGCATCGTCATCATCGCGCCGGAATCGCTGTCGCCCGATCCGGCCGACGTGACGGCCTGGTGGGAGGCCGAGCGCTCGCGGTCCCTGCGCATCGGCTTGCTGGAGAACGGCTACAACATCGTGGCGGTGCTGCCGGCCGACGTGTTCCTGCCGGACCGGCTGGCGCAGATCCAGCCCGACATGATCATCGTGGACGCCGAGAGCCAGGCGCGCGACACGCTGGAGCATGTGGTGATGGCCACGCGCGACGCGCGCCGGCCGGTGGTGCTGTTCACCGACGATGAAGACACCTCCCACGTGGGCGCGGCCATCGCAGCCGGCGTCACCGCCTACGTGGTGGCCGGCCTGGGCGCCGAGCGCATCAAGCCGGTGCTGGACGTGGCCATGGCGCGCTTCCAGCACGAGGAGGCGATGCGGCGCGAGCTGGCCGACGCCCGACTGCAGCTCAACGAGCGCAAGCTGATCGAGCGTGCCAAGGGCCTGCTGATGCAGCGCCACGGCATCGCCGAGGCCGAGGCCTATGCGCGCCTGCGCAAGACGGCGATGGACAAGGGCCTGAAGCTGGCCGACGTGGCCCAGCGCATCATCGACGTCGCCCATTTGCTGAGCTGAGCACTGTTTCGGCGCGCCCAGGCTGCGCTTTGGTGCGGCGCTGGCGGTTCCAGGCGGCTGACCGCTGGCACACGGCTTGCGTTCCATCGGCCCGAGAGATCAACGGCGATCTTCTTCACCAGCGTGCATGAACTGCCAAGGACGGCGGCTCGCGCACGAGGACGACGGCGTCCCCACACCGCATGCACGCATGCGACTGTGAGGACGCCTTTTTGTTTTCTGCGCAACGTGAACGAGACGCACATGAACGCATCAGGACCCACCGACATGGCACGCCGCACCCTCATCAAGGCCGCCGCCGCCACCGGCGCCGCCGGGCTGCTGCCCGGCCTTCAATCCGTCGTGTACGCCGCCGGCTCCGACAAGCCGGAGAAGGAGGAGGTGCGCATCGGCTTCATCCCGCTGACCGACTGCGCCTCGGTGGTGATGGCCTCGGTGCTGGGCTTCGACAAGAAGTACGGCGTGAAGATCATCCCCACCAAGGAAGCGTCCTGGGCCGGCGTGCGCGACAAGCTGGTCAATGGCGAGCTGGACATGGCGCATGTGCTGTACGGCCTGGTCTATGGCGTGCACCTGGGCATCGCGGGGCCGAAGAAGGACATGGCGGTGCTGATGACGCTGAACAACAACGGCCAGGCGATCACCCTGTCGAAGAAGCTGGCCGACAAGGGCGCGGTGGACGGTGCATCGCTGGCCAAGGTGATGGCCGGCGACAAGCGGGACTACACCTTCGCCCAGACCTTCCCCACCGGCACGCATGCGATGTGGCTGTACTACTGGCTGGCCACCTATGGGGTCGACCCGATGAAGGACGCCAAGGTGATCACCGTGCCGCCACCCCAGATGGTGGCCAACATGCGCGTGGGCAACATGGACGGCTACTGCGTCGGCGAGCCCTGGGGCCACCGCGCCATCATGGACGGCATCGGCATCACCGCGGTGACCACGCAGGACGTCTGGAAGGACCATCCCGAAAAGGTGCTCGGCACCACCGGCGACTTCGTCAAGAAGTACCCCAACACAGCGCGCGCCGTGATGATGGCCGTGCTGGAAGCCGGCCGCTGGATCGACACCAACCTGTCGAACAAGATGAAGATGGCCGAAACCGTGGCCGACAAGGCGTACGTCAACACCAGCGTGGACGCGATCAACCAGCGCATTCTCGGCCGCTACCAGAACGGCCTGGGCAAGACCTGGGACGACCCCAACCACATGAAGTTCTTCAACGACGGCGCGGTGAACTTCCCGTACCTGTCCGACGGCATGTGGTTCCTCACGCAGCACAAGCGCTGGGGCCTGATCAAGGAGCACCCCGATTACCTGGGCCTGGCCAAGCAGATCAACCAGGTGGACCTGTACCGCCAGGTGGCCTCGGCCATGAAGATCAGCGCGCCGAAGGATGCGATGCGCAGCAGCAAGCTGATCGACGGCATCACCTGGGACGGCAAGGACCCGGCGAAGTACGCCGACAGCTTCAAGATCAAGGCCTGAAGGAGCGGACCATGGTGAGTGCAGTCTTCCATTCCCCGCTCGGCACCGCCGACGGGCCCGACACATCGGCCGGCAAGGCGCCCGCCAAGCCGGCGGCGGCAGCCGCCAACGCCACTGCCGCGGCCGCGCCGGTGCCGCACCGCCCTGCCCGCCTGCCGTTCGACTGGCGCGGCCTGTGGCTGGTGGTGCTGCCGCCGGTGATCGGCATCGGGCTGCTCATCGGTGTGTGGGCGCTGCTCACGATGAACAGCGCCTCGTTCCCCACACCGGCGGCCACCTTCGATGCCGCCGTCAAGCTGTTCAGCGACCCGTTCTACCGCCGCGGCCCGAACGACCAGGGCATCGGCTGGAACATCCTCAACTCGCTGCAGCGCGTCGCCCTGGGCTTCGGCCTCGCGGCGCTGGTCGGCATCCCGGCCGGCTTCATGATCGGCCGCTTCGGTTTCCTCAACCGCATGGTGTCGCCGCTGATCAGCCTGCTGCGGCCGGTGTCGCCATTGGCGTGGCTGCCGATCGGGCTGCTGGTGTTCAAGTCGGCCAACCCGGCCGCCATCTGGACCATCTTCATCTGCTCGATCTGGCCGATGGTGATCAACACCGCCGTGGGCGTGCAGCGCGTGCCGCAGGACTACCTGAACGTGGCGCGCGTGCTCAAGCTGAGCGAGTGGAGCGTGATGACCAAGATCCTGCTGCCGGCCGTGCTGCCCTACATGCTGACCGGCGTACGCCTGTCGGTGGGCACCGCCTGGCTGGTGATCGTGGCGGCCGAGATGCTGACCGGTGGTGTGGGCATCGGCTTCTGGGTGTGGGACGAGTGGAACAACCTCAACGTGCCTCACATCCTCATCGCGATCTTCGTGATCGGCATCGTGGGCCTGCTGCTGGAAGCGCTGCTGGTCAGCATCGCAAAACGTTTCTCCTTCGACGACTGAACCGGAGCACCACGATGGACAACTTCATTCAAGTGCAAGGCGCCGAAATGGTGTTCGACACGCGCAAGGGCCGCTTCCATGCCTTGTGCGACATCCACCTGTCGGTGGCGCGCGGCGAGTTCGTCACGCTGATCGGGCACTCCGGCTGCGGCAAGTCGACGCTGCTGAACCTGGTGGCCGGCCTGCTGGTGCCCACCAGCGGTGCGCTGCTGTGCGACAACCGCGAGATCGCGGCGCCCGGGCCCGAGCGCGCGGTGGTGTTCCAGAACCATTCGCTGCTGCCCTGGTTGACCTGCTTCGACAACGTCTACCTGGCCGTGGAGCGGGTGTTCGGCGGCGGCGAACCCAAGGTCAAGCTCAGGCTGCGCACCGAAGCGGCGCTGGAACTGGTGGGAATGGGGCATGCGGCCCAGAAACGGCCCCATGAAATCTCCGGCGGCATGAAGCAGCGTGTGGGTATCGCGCGCGCGCTGGCGATGGAACCGAAGGTGCTGCTGATGGACGAGCCTTTCGGCGCGCTGGACGCCCTGACCCGCGCCCACCTGCAGGACGAACTGCTGAAGATCGTGGCCCGCACCCGCAGCACGGTGATCATGGTGACGCACGACGTGGACGAGGCGGTGCTGCTGTCCGACCGCATCGTGATGATGACCAACGGGCCGGCGGCCACGATCGGGGAGGTGTTGAAGGTCGAGTTGCCCCGGCCGCGCAGCCGGGTGGAACTGGCCGAAAACAGCACCTATGTGCACCACCGCAAGCAGGTGCTCGACTTTTTGTACACCCGCCACGGCTACACGGAGAAGGCGGCCGCCTGAGCATCGCGCTGCCGCTGGCACGAGCCTTGCGAGAGGCGTTGCGACATCGCGTGCGGTGTCTTGTCTATCTCCTCAGCAGGGCGAGCCCGCGGGCCAGCTCTTTCGTCCAGCCTCTCCGCCGCAAGGCGGGGAGGCTTTTTTTCTTCAGTGGTTCTCTTTCGCGTGGTTGATGGAGTACTTGGGAATCTCCACCGTCACATCCTGGTTCGACAGGATGGCCTGGCATGACAGGCGGGAGGTGGGCTCCAGGCCCCAGGCGCGGTCCAGCAGGTCTTCTTCGCTCTCGTCCATCTCGCCCAGGGAGTTGAAGCCCTCACGCACCACCACGTGGCAGGTGGTGCAGGCGCAGCTCATCTCGCAGGCATGCTCGATCGGGATGGCGTGCTCCAGCAGGGCTTCGCAGATGGAGGTGCCGGCAGGCGCCTCCACCGTGGCGCCCTGGGGGCAGTACTCGGCATGCGGCAGGATCTTGATGACGGGCACTTAAGCTTTCCTCAGACTTCTCGGACATTGCGGCCCGCGAGGGCGCTGCGGATGCCGCGGTTCATTCGTTCGGCGGCAAAGGCCTCGGTGCCCCTGGCCAGCGCTTCGACGGCGGCGTTGATCGCGGTGTGGTCGTCACCCCGAGCCGTCTCGGCCAGCGCCTGGGCCAACGCCTCGATCTGTGCCCGCTCGCCGGCGACAAGCAGGTCGCCATCGGCGGCCAGGGCGGACTGGGTGGCCAGCAGCATGCGCTCGGCTTCCACCCGCGCCTCGCGCAGCGCACGCGCGGCCATGTCGCCTTCGGCGCTGGCAAACCCTTCCTTCAGCATGCGGGCGATGTCCTCGTCGCCCAGGCCATAACTGGGTTTGACGACGATGGCCGCCTCCACGCCGGAGGTCTGCTCGCGCGCCGACACGTTGAGCAGGCCGTCGGCGTCCACCTCGAAGGTGACGCGGATGCGGGCGGCACCAGCCACCAAGGGCGGAATGCCGCGCAGCTCGAAACGCGCCAGTGAACGGCAGTCGGACACCAGCTCGCGTTCGCCCTGCACCACGTGCAGCGCCATCGCAGTCTGGCCGTCCTTGAAGGTGGTGAAGTCCTGCGCCTTGGCGGTCGGGATGGTGGTGTTGCGCTCGATGATGCGCTCCACCAGCCCGCCCATGGTCTCCAGGCCCAGGGACAGCGGAATCACGTCCAGCAGCAGCAGGCCGCCTTCGGCGTTGTTGCCGGCCAGCTGGTTGGCCTGCAGCGCCGCGCCCAGCGCCACCACTTCGTCGGGGTTCAGGTCGTTCAGCGGCTTGCGATCGAAGAACTCGCCCACGGCCGCCTGGATGGCCGGCATGCGGGTGGAGCCACCCACCATCACCACGCCCTGCACCTCGTCGCGCCGCACCTTGGCATCGCGCAGCACGCGCTTCACGCTCTGGAGCGTGCGCTCCACCAGGTGACGGGTGAGCTCATCAAACCGCTCGCGCGACACGGCCACGGCGATGTCGCGCCCGGCGATGCGGCAACGCAGCTCGGCATGGGGGTTGGCGGTCAAGGCCTCCTTGGCCGCGCGGGCAGCCACCAGCACGGTGCGCTTGTCCTGCGGGCCGGCCACCTGCACGCCGGCCTGGGCCAGCGCCCAGTCCGCCAGGGCCTGGTCGAAATCGTCGCCACCCAGCGCGGCATCACCACCGGTGGCGACCACCTCGAACACGCCGCGCGACAGGCGCAGCAGCGAGATGTCGAAGGTGCCGCCGCCGAGGTCGAAGACGGCGTAGAGGCCTTCGCTGCCATGGTCCAGGCCGTAGGCCACCGCGGCGGCAGTCGGCTCATTCAGCAGGCGCAGCACCTTCAGCCCGGCGAGCTGCGCCGCGTCCTTGGTGGCCTGGCGCTGTGCATCGTCGAAGTAGGCGGGCACCGTGATGACGGCGCCGAACAGCTCGTCGTCGAAGCTGTCCTCCGCCCGGTAGCGCAAGGTGGCCAGGATCTCGGCCGACACCTCCACCGGCGACTTCACGCCCTGGCGGGTGGCGATGCCCACCATGCCGGGCTGGTCCACGAAGCGGTAGGGCAGCTTGTCGCGCTCGCCGATGTCGTTCAGGCCGCGGCCCATGAAACGCTTGACCGAGACGATGGTGTTTTCCGAATCCTCGGCCTGGGTCACTTGCGCATCGAAGCCGATCTGGCGCCCCTGGCCTTCCAGGTAGCGCACGATGGAGGGTAGCAGCACGCGCCCCTGCCCATCGGGCAGACATTCCGGCACGCCGTGGCGCACCGCGGCGACCAGCGAATGGGTGGTGCCCAGGTCGATGCCCACCGCGATGCGGCGCTGGTGAGGGTCGGGCGCCTGGCCCGGCTCGGAGATCTGCAGCAGGGCCATGTCAGTACAGGCGCGTTATAGGGATGCGGGAATGCATGGCCGTCATTGTCCCAGTGCCTCCAGGCGATGGTCGATGTCGGAGCGAAAGCGTGCAACGAACATGAGGGCTCTCACCACGCTCGAGGCGGCCGCGGCGTCATGGCGTTCGTCCAGCGCCTGGCGCACGTGTTCGAACAGCGCGGCTTCTTCGCGGGCGATGCTTTCGTCCAGCGCCTGCACCGCCTGAACGCCCTCGGCATCCTCTAGCGTTTCCCGCCATTCCATCTGCTGCATGAGGAAAGCCGGCGGCATGGCGGTGTTGTTCTCGGCCTGGATCGGCGCGCCGCCCAGCTCGCACAGCAGGGCGGCGCGCTTGAGCGGGTCGCGCAGGCGCTGGTAGGCCTCGTTCACCCGCACGGCCCATTGCATCGCCAGCCGCTGGGCGGCCGCGCCCTCGGCGGCGAACTTGTCAGGGTGCACCCGGTTCTGCAGCGCACGCCACGACGCGTCCAGCTGCGCACGGTCCAGCGCGAACCGGCGCGGAAGGCCGAACAGGGTGAAGTCGTCGTCGTCGAGTTTCACGGTGGTGGCATGAAAAAGGCGCGGCTGTTGGGCCGCGCCTTCAACGGAGTGAGGTGATCAGACGCGGAACGACTCGCCGCAACCGCAGCGGTCCTTCTCGCGGGGGTTGTGGAACTTGAAGCCTTCGTTGAGGCCCTCGCGCACGAAGTCCAGCTGCGTGCCGTCGATGTAGGGCAGGCTCTTCGGATCCACCAGGATCTTCACGCCGTGGCCTTCGAACACATGGTCTTCGGGCGCCACTTCATCGGCATATTCCAGCTTGTAGGCCAGGCCGGAACAGCCGGTGGTCTTGACGCCCAGGCGCACACCGACCCCCTTGCCACGCTTGGCGATGTAGCGCGAGACGTGGCGGGCGGCAGCCTCCGTCAACGTGACTGCCATGGCGCTCACTGCACGGTTTCCCCGGCGCTGGCGGTGGCACCCGCCTTGGCCTTGTAGTCCTGCACCGCCGCCTTGATGGCGTCCTCGGCCAGGATGGAGCAGTGGATCTTCACCGGCGGCAGCGCCAGCTCTTCGGCGATCTTGGTGTTCTTGATCGTCAGCGCTTCGTCCAGCGACTTGCCCTTCACCCACTCAGTGACGAGCGAGCTGGATGCGATGGCGGAGCCGCAGCCGTAGGTCTTGAACTTGGCGTCCTCGATCAGGCCGGTCCTGGGGTTCACCTTGATCTGCAGCTTCATCACGTCGCCGCAGGCGGGAGCGCCCACCATGCCGGTGCCGACGGAATCGTCGTTCTTGTCGAACGAGCCGACGTTGCGGGGGTTTTCGTAGTGGTCGATGACCTTGTCGCTGTATGCCATTTTTCTACTCCTGGTCCTTCATCAATGCGCGGTCCATTGGATCGCGCTGATGTCCACGCCGTCCTTGTACATCTCCCACAGCGGCGAGAGCTCGCGCAGCTTGGCCACGCGGTCCTTCAGCGTCGAGACGGCGTAGTCGATCTCTTCTTCCGTCGTGAAACGGCCGATCGTCATGCGCAGGCTCGAATGCGCCAGCTCGTCGCTGCGGCCCAAGGCGCGCAGCACATAACTGGGCTCCAGGCTGGCCGACGTACAGGCCGACCCGGAGGACACGGCGAGGCCCTTGACGCCCATGATCAAGGACTCGCCCTCGACGTAGTTGAACGAGATGTTCACGTTGTGCGGTACACGGCGCTCGAGGTCGCCGTTGATGAACACCTGCTCGATGTCGGAGAGGCCGCGCAGCAGCTTCTGCTGCAGCATGCGGATGCGCTCGCTCTCCACGCCCATCTCTTCCTTGGCGATGCGGAAGGCCTCGCCCATGCCGATGATCTGGTGCGTGGGCAAGGTGCCGGAGCGCATGCCGCGCTCATGGCCGCCGCCGTGCATCTGCGCCTCCAGGCGCACCCGGGGCTTGCGCCGCACGTACAGCGCGCCGATGCCCTTGGGGCCGTAGGTCTTGTGCGAGGCCAGGCTCATCAGGTCGATCGGCAGCTGGCTCATGTCGATGGCCACCTTGCCGGTGGCCTGCGCCGCGTCGACGTGGAAGATGATGCCGCGCTCGCGGCACATCGCGCCGATGGCCGGGATGTCCTGGATGACGCCGATCTCGTTGTTCACGAACATCACCGACACCAGGATGGTGTCGGGCCGCAGCGCCGCCTTGAACTTGTCCAGGTCGAGCAGGCCGTTTTCCTGCACCTCGAGGTAGGTGACCTCGAAGCCCTGGCGCTCCAGCTCGCGCATGGTGTCCAGCACGGCCTTGTGCTCCGTCTTCACCGTGATCAGGTGCTTGCCGCGGCTCTTGTAGAAGTGAGCCGCGCCCTTGAGCGCCAGGTTGTTGGATTCGGTCGCCCCCGAGGTCCAGACGATCTCGCGCGGGTCGGCGTTGATCAGCTCGGCCACCTGCGTGCGCGCCTTCTCCACCGCCTCTTCCGCCTCCCAGCCCCAGGCATGGCTGCGTGAAGCCGGGTTGCCGAAGTGTTCGCGCAGCCAGGGAATCATCACATCGACCACGCGCGGGTCGACCGGCGTGGTGGCGCCGTAGTCCATGTAGATCGGGAAGTGCGGGGTCATGTCCATGTCGAAACAGGCTTCTTCAGACGGGCAGATGTGCACAGGCGCTGCGGGCGGCTAACGCCCGCAGCGGCCTTCACTTCGAGAACGCGTTGCCGAGGGCGAACACCGAGTTCGGCGCGGTCACCTTGATCGGCTTGACGACCGGCTGGCTGGAAATCGCGCGCTTGACGGGCGCTTCTTCCACCGAGACGCCACGGGCGAGCTGGTCGTCCACCAGCTTCTTCAGCGAGATGGAGTCGAGGTACTCGATCATCTTGTTGTTCAGGCTGGTCCACAGGTCGTGCGTCATGCAGCGGCCGGTGTCGTCGCCCATGCAGTTTTCCTTGCCGCCGCAGCCGGTGGCGTCCAGCGCCTCGTCCACGGCGACGATGATGTCGGCGACGGTGATGTCCTCGGCCTTGCGGCCCAGCGAATAGCCGCCGCCCGGGCCGCGGGTGCTTTCCACCAGCTCATGGCGGCGCAGCTTGCCGAACAGCTGCTCCAGGTAGGACAACGAGATCTGCTGGCGCTGGCTGATGGCGGCCAGGGCGACCGGCCCGGAATGCGAGCGCAGCGCCAAGTCGATCATGGCGGTGACGGCAAAACGGCCTTTGGTGGTCAAACGCATAACTTCTCCTTCTCGCCAAAGCGGCAGCGCAGCAAACACGGACCAATCTGGGGCCACATGTCCGCCGGGACCGGCGGTAACCGGGTAAACCCTCGCTCGATTACCCTTGTGAGTTCCCGAGCGATTTACTCAATTATACATGAAGCCGACCAGTTTGGTCGGGATTACCCGAGGAAGTTCCCAGCGGGTCCGCCGCGTCGCGTTCAGGCCGCTTTCCCGCCGATCGGCAGCACATTGACGTCGTGCCCCGGCGCGCCGAACGCCTGCTCCCGCAGCAGCGCCAGCTGGTCGCGTACCCGCGCAGCCTGTTCGAATTCCAGGTTGCGGGCGTGGTCCAGCATCTGCTTTTCCAGCTGTTTGATCCGCTTGCCGAGATCCTTCTCCGACATGGCCTCGACCTGCGCCGCCTCTTCCATGTGCTTGAGCTTGCTGCGGTCGTCCTGCTGGCTCACCACCCCGTCGATCATTTCCTTGATCTGCTTGGTGATACTGCGCGGCGTGATGCCCTGGGCCAGGTTGTGGGCGATCTGCTTGGCGCGGCGGCGCTCCGTCTCGTCGATCGCGCGCCGCATGGAATCCGTGATCCGGTCGCCATAAAGGATGGCCTTGCCGTTGAGGTTGCGCGCCGCCCGGCCGATGGTCTGGATCAGGCTGCGCTCGGCGCGCAGGAAGCCTTCCTTGTCCGCGTCCAGGATGGCCACCAGCGACACCTCCGGGATGTCCAGCCCCTCGCGCAGCAGGTTGATGCCCACCAGCACGTCGAAGGCGCCCAGCCGCAGGTCGCGGATGATCTCCACCCGCTCCACGGTGTCGATGTCGGAGTGCAGGTAGCGCACTTTGACCCCGTTTTCCGACAGGTAATCGGTGAGCTGCTCGGCCATGCGCTTGGTCAGCGTAGTGATCAGCACGCGCTCGTTCACCTTCACCCGCTCGCGGATCTCCTGCAGCGCATCGTCCACCTGGTGGGTCGCCGGGCGCACCTCCACTTCCGGGTCGATCAGCCCGGTGGGCCGCACCAACTGCTCAACCACCTGGCCGGCATGCTCCTGCTCGTAGGCGGCCGGCGTGGCGGAGACAAAGATCGCCTGGCGCATCTTCTTCTCGAACTCGGCAAACTTCAGCGGCCGGTTGTCCATGGCGCTGGGCAGGCGGAAACCGTACTCCACCAGCACTTCCTTGCGCGCCCGGTCGCCGTTGTACATGCCGCCCAGCTGGCCGATGAGCACATGGCTCTCGTCCAGGAACATCAGCGAGTCCTTGGGCAGGTAGTCCACCAGCGTGGGCGGCGGGTCGCCCGGCATCGCGCCTGACAGGTGCCGGGTGTAGTTCTCGATGCCCTTGCAGTGGCCCACCTCCTGCAGCATCTCCAGATCGAAGCGGGTGCGCTGCTCCAGGCGCTGGGCCTCCACCAGCTTGCCGGCCTTGACGAATTCATCCAAGCGCCAGCGCAGCTCTTCCTTGATGGTCTCGATGGCGCGCACCACCTGGCCGCGCGGCGTGACGTAGTGGCTGGACGGGTACACCACGAAACGCGGCACCTTCTGCCGGATGCGGCCGGTCAGCGGGTCCAGCAGGGAGAGCGACTCGATCTCGTCGTCGAACAGCTCGATGCGGATCGCCAACTCCGAGTGTTCGGCCGGGAAGATGTCGATGGTGTCGCCGCGCACCCGGAAACTGCCGCGCGAGAAATCGATCTCGTTGCGGGTGTACTGCATGGTGATCAGCTGGGCGATCAGGTCGCGTTGGCCGACCTTGTCGCCCACCCGCACGATGAGCCGCATCTGGGTGTAGTCCTCCGGCTTGCCGATGCCGTAGATCGCGCTCACGGTGGCCACGATCACCACGTCGCGGCGCTCGAGGATGCTCTTGGTGGCCGACAGCCGCATCTGCTCGATGTGCTCGTTGATCGAGCTGTCCTTCTCGATGAACAGGTCGCGCTGCGGGACGTAGGCTTCCGGCTGGTAGTAGTCGTAGTAGCTGACGAAGTACTCCACCGCGTTCTTCGGAAAGAACTCGCGGAATTCGCTGTACAGCTGGGCGGCCAACGTCTTGTTGGGCGCGAACACGATGGCCGGGCGGCCCATTTGCGCGATCACGTTGGCCATGGTGAAGGTCTTGCCCGAGCCGGTGACGCCCAGCAGCGTCTGGAAGCTCAGGCCGTCACGCAGCCCTTCCACCAATTTGGTGATGGCGGTCGGCTGGTCGCCCGCGGGCGGATACGGCTGGAACAGCTGGAACGGCGAATCCGGATAGCTGATGAACTCGCCCTGGGGCGCCTCCGCTACCACTTCCTGCATGACATCCGAACGATCTGGCATGGGGATTTCCCTGGGGTCACATAAAATCGATGCCGTGCCGGCAGCGAACCCTTCAGGTTATCGCAACCGGCGCTCCCGCCTCACCCTCCCTTCAGAAAGAGCCTCCATGTCGTTGTTCGACGCTGTCCAGATGGCCCCGCGCGACCCGATCCTGGGTCTGAACGAGCAGTTCAACGCCGACCCCAACCCTGCCAAGGTGAACCTGGGCGTGGGCGTCTACTACGACGACAACGGCAAGCTGCCGCTGCTGGCCTGCGTGGCTGCGGCGGAAAAACAGATGCAGGAAGCGCCCAAGCCGCGTGGCTACCTGCCGATCGACGGCATCGCCGCCTATGACAAGGCGGTGCAAGGCCTGGTCTTCGGCGCCGACAGCGAAGCGGTGCGCAGCGGCCGCGTGGCCACCGTGCAGGCCCTGGGCGGCACCGGCGGCCTGAAGGTGGGCGCGGATTTCCTGCACCGCCTGAACCCGGAAGCGCAGGTGCTGATCAGTGACCCGAGCTGGGAGAACCACCGCGCGCTGTTCACCAACGCCGGCTTCACCGTCACCAGCTACCCCTATTACGACGCGGCCCGCCGCGGCGTGGACTTCGACGGCATGCTGGGCGCCCTGAACGCGGCCCCCGCCGGCACGGTGGTGGTGCTGCATGCCTGCTGCCACAACCCCACCGGTTATGACATCACCACCGAGCAGTGGACGCAGGTGGTGGCCGCGGTCAAGGCACGCGGGCTGGTGGCCTTCCTGGACATGGCCTACCAGGGCTTCGGCGAGGGCATTGCCGAAGACGGCGCCGTGATCCAGCAATTCCTCGCCGCGGGCATCGACTTCTTCGTCTCCACCTCATTCTCCAAGAGCTTCTCGCTCTATGGCGAACGGGTGGGCGCCCTGAGCGTGGTGTGCGCCACCAAGGAAGACGCAGCCCGTGTGCTCAGCCAGCTGAAGATCGTGATCCGCACCAACTACTCCAACCCGCCCACGCATGGCGCCGAGGTGGTGGCCACGGTGCTGAACACGCCCGCGCTGCGCAAGATGTGGGAGGAGGAGCTGGCCGGTATGCGTGTGCGCATCAAGCTGATGCGCGAGGAGCTGGTGAACAAGCTGGCCGCCGCCGGCGTGCAGCAGGACTTCGGCTTCATCGGCCGCCAGAAGGGCATGTTCAGTTATTCGGGCCTGAACAAGGCACAGATGGAGCGCCTGCGCAATGAGTTCGGCGTGTACGGCGTGGATTCCGGCCGCATCTGCGTTGCCGCGCTCAACAGCCGCAACATCGACGCGGTGGTGGCGGCCATCGCCAAGGTGCTCTGAGAGCGAGCGAACCGTTCTCACCAAGCCCGGCGCCTGCCGGGCTTTTTTATTGCCTTTGCTTCAAAAGGCGCGCCGCAGCGGCACTGTTCACGAAAAGAACACCCGTTCGATACGTGTTTTCTCGCTATGGTGCAGAGCCGCATACCGGCACGATTGACCGGTAAAGATGTTTGTTGCACTGCACAAAACTTCGTGCGATATTCGATTCCTCCTGCCACAAGAGTCTGTTCATGCTGTATCAGCTTTACGAAACCCAGCGCGCCCTGATGGCCCCGTTCGCTGAGTTCGCCAGCGCGTCGTCCAAGCTGTACAACCACCCGCTGTCGCCGTTCACCCACACGCCGATGGCCCAGCGTATCTCCGCCGGGTTCGACCTCGTGCACCGGCTGGCCAAGGAATACGAGAAGCCGCAATTCGGGATCACCTCCGCCGTGGTAGGCGGCACGCCGGTGGCGGTGCAGGAGCAGGTGGCGCTGAACAAGCCCTTCTGCCGTCTGCTGCGCTTCAAGCGCTTCACCGACGACGCCGCGGCGCTGGACCTGATGAAAGGGCAGCCCACCGTGCTTGTGGTGGCGCCGCTGTCCGGCCACCACGCCACCTTGCTGCGCGACACGGTCAAGAGCCTGCTGCAGGACCACAAGGTCTACATCACCGACTGGACCGACGCCCGCATGGTGCCGGTGGAGGACGGCCCCTTCCACCTGGACGACTACGTCCAGTACGTGCAGGAGTTCATCCGCCACATCGGCGCCGATGCCCATGTGATCTCGGTGTGCCAGCCGACCGTGCCGGTGCTGGCGGCCATCTCGCTGATGGCCAGCCGCGGCGAGCCGACGCCGCAGACCATGACCATGATGGGTGGCCCGATCGACGCCCGCAAGTCGCCCACTGCGGTGAACAACCTGGCGATGAACAAGAGCTACGAGTGGTTCGAGAACAACGTGATCTACCGCGTGCCGCCGAACTACCCCGGCGCCACGCGCCGTGTGTACCCGGGCTTCCTGCAGCACACCGGCTTCGTGGCCATGAACCCGGACCGCCACCTCAGCTCGCACTACGACTACTTCCTGGACCTGGTGCGCGGTGACGAGGACAGCGCCGAAGGGCACCGCCAGTTCTACGACGAATACAACGCCGTGCTGGACATGCCGGCCGAGTACTACCTGGACACCATCAAGACGGTGTTCCAGGACTTCGCGCTGGTCAACGGCACCTGGCAGGTGAGCGGCGAGCTGGTGCGCCCGCAGGACATCGAGAGCACCGCCCTGCTCACCATTGAAGGCGAGCTGGACGACATTTCCGGCGCGGGCCAGACCAAGGCCGCGCACGGGCTGTGCACCGGCATCCCCAAGGACCGCCAGTTCCACTACGACGTGGTGGGCGCCGGCCACTACGGCATCTTCTCCGGCCGCCGCTGGCGCGAGAAGGTCTACCCCGAAGTGCGTGACTTCATCGCCCGCCACCACGCGGGTGACGGCGAGCGGGCTGCCACGGCGCCGCGCACCGCACGCAAGGCAACCGCGCGCAAGGCAAAGGGATAATCCGGCGGTGCCCGCCACCGCTGATCCCACACTCGACTCCCTGGCCGCCGCGATCGACGCGGCCCTGCCCCAGACGCAGTGCACACGCTGCGGCTATCCCGACTGCCGCGCCTATGCCGACGCGGTGGCTCGCGGGGCGGCGCAGATCAACCAGTGCCCGCCCGGCGGCGCCGAAGGCGTGGCCCGGCTGGCTGCGCTGACGGGCCGGCCCGTGTTGCCACTGAACCCGGAACACGGCACCGAAGGCCCGTTGCGGCTGGCGCTCATCGACGAGAGCTGGTGCATCGGCTGCACCCTGTGCATCAAGGCCTGCCCGGTGGACTGCATCGTGGGCGCACCCAAGCAGATGCACACCGTGGTGCCCGACCAATGCACCGGCTGCGAACTCTGCATTCCGGCCTGCCCGGTGGACTGCATCGAGCTGGTGACAGTGGAGCCGCAGCGCACCGGCTGGTCCGCGTGGAGCCAGCCGCACGCGGACCAGGCCCGCGCGCGTTATGCCTTCCGCCAGGTCCGCCTGGAGCGCGACAAACGCGAGAACAACGAACGCCTGGCCGCCAAGGCCCAAGCCAAGCTGGCCGACCTCGCACAGGCATCCGCCATCACCGACCCCGCCACGCTGGAGCGCAAGCGCAGCATCGTCGAAGCGGCCCTCGCGCGCGCCCGCGCGCAGCGCAATGTCGGATGAAACGCGAGGACGTCGAACCCTTTTTCGCCACGCTGAGGGCCGCCAACCCGCAGCCCACCAGCGAGCTCGAATACACCAGCGTGTTCGAGCTGCTGGCCGCGGTGCTGTTGTCCGCCCAGGCCACCGACGTGGGCGTGAACAAGGCCACCCGGCGGCTGTTCCCGGTGGCCAACACGCCGGCCAAGATCCTTGCGTTGGGCGAGGAGCGGCTCGCGGAGTACATCAAGACCATCGGCCTGTACCGCAACAAGGCGAAGAACCTGCTGGCCACCTGCCGCATCCTGATCGAGCAGCACGGTGGGCAAGTGCCGCGAACGCGTGAAGCGCTGGAGGCGCTGCCCGGCGTGGGCCGCAAGACAGCCAACGTGGTGCTCAACGTGGCTTTCGGCGAGCCGACCTTCGCAGTGGACACCCATGTGTTCCGCGTGAGCAATCGCACCGGCCTGGCGCCGGGCAACACACCCTACGAGGTGGAGCTCAAGCTGGAGCAACGCGTGCCCGGCCCTTACCGCGCCGATGCGCACCATTGGCTCATCCTCCACGGCCGCTACATCTGCCAGGCGCGCAAGCCGCTGTGCCTGCAATGCGCTGTCAGCCGCTGGTGCGACAGCTTCCCGCTGGTGCAGCCTGAAGCCGACGAGTGAGCTGCATACTGCCGCACCGCATCCCTTTGCGCACCATGAGCACCTCCCGCTTCCATTCAGGTTTCACACGCTTCGCCAAGTGGACCGCACGCATGAGCGGCCGCCCTGTGACCTTCGGGCTGGCAGTCGGCCTCATCCTCGTGTGGGCCCTCACCGGCCCCCTCTTCCATTACAGCGACACCTGGCAACTGGTGATCAACACCGGCACCACCATCATCACCTTCCTGATGGTGTTCCTGATCCAGAACACGCAAAACCGCGATGCCGAGGCATTGCAGGTGAAGCTGGACGAACTGATCCGCGCGATCGAAGGCGCGGAGAACTCGATGATCGACCTGGAGGAGCTGGACGACGAACAGCTCGCCCGCATCCGCGCCCGCTATGCCAAGCTCGCCGAGCGTGCGCGCAAGGCGGCGCAGCGCAAGGGCGGAGGGCTGCAGACCGACGACTGAGCGGCAGTTTTCAACGCTGCCGGCCAGCGGGCGCCGCCTACAATCGGCGCCATTGCCCCCGGACGCCGCACCATGTCGAAGATCCAAGAACTCGCTGACCGGGTCGAACGGCTGCTGCTGCGGCATGAGGAACTCAAGCGCACCAACGAACTGCTGCAGCAGCAGCTGACCGCCGTGACCACCGAACGCGACAGCCTGCGTTCGCGCCTGGGCGCGGCACGCGCCCGCATCGACGCGCTGCTGGAGCGGCTGCCGGCTGATCTGGACACCAAGGGCGGCCCGCAATGAAGCAGATCGAAGTGACCATCATGGGGCAGAGCTACATCCTCGGCTGCCCCGAAGGCGGCGAAACCTCGCTGCTGCAGGCCGTGGCCAGTGTCGACAAGGAAATGAGCGCGATCCGCGATGCGGGCAAGGTGAAGGCGCGCGAGCGCATCGCCGTGCTGGCCGCCTTGAACCTGGCCTACCAGCTGGCCGAGCGGCCGTTGGTGCCTGCGGCCTCGGCCGCGGCACGAGTGAATGGCGCGGCCTCCGACGTGGACCTCGACACGCTGATCCGCAGGGTCGACCAGGCCCTGGGCGAAGACGGTCAATTGCTGTAACCCTTCACGGCCCCTGGCACGCGTTGCAGGCGTAGAATTCTTTGGGTCCGCTGCGTTCGAGTGGGTTTTATATTTCCTTGAACCGATGCTCTTTGAGCTAGGGCTTGGAACATCGCTTGGCTGGTGCGATCGTCTCGCGTCAGATGAACCCGATGCCTCGCTGACCTCGCCCACCTGAACACCACCTGGGTTCAGGAATGCGGCCCACGGTTCGCAGTGGACACCTTCTTCTGCCGCTTCCCCGATGCACCCACAGTTTTGGCTCATGAAGAGCGAGCCCGACGAGTGCTCGATCGACGACCTGGCGAAGCGGCCACAACAAACCGTCCCCTGGACCGGCGTGCGCAACTACCAGGCGCGCAACTTCATGCGCGACGCCATGCGCGCGGGCGACGGCGTGCTGTTCTATCACTCGTCGTGCCCGCAACCCGGGATCGCCGGCCTGGCCGAAGTGGCCAGCAGCGCCTACCCTGACGCCACGCAGTTCGATCCGAACAGCAAGTACTTCGATGCGAAAGCCAGCCCGGAGCATCCACGCTGGCTGCATGTGGACGTGAAGCTGGTGCGCAAGACGCGCCTGCTGTCGCTGCCGGAGATGCGCCAGCACGCCGCCCTGGCCGACATGCAGGTGCTGCGCGCAGGCAACCGCCTGTCCATCACGCCGGTGACGCCGGCGCAATGGCAGGCCGTGCTGCAGTTGCTGGACGCCGCATGATGCTCGAGTGGAGCCTGGTGGCCGAACTGCTGCTGCTGGGCTGCGGCACCGGCTTTCTGGCCGGCCTGCTGGGCATTGGTGGCGGCATGCTGATGGTGCCCTTCATGACGCTGCTGCTGTCGCAGCGCGGCGTGCCGGCGGCGTTGGCGGTGAAGATGGCGATTGCCACGTCGATGGCGACCATCCTGTTCACGTCGGTCTCCAGCGTGCGCGCCCACCACAAGCGCGGCGCGGTGCGCTGGGACGTGGTGCGCACCCTGGCACCGGGCATCGTGGTGGGCGGCTTGATCGCGGGCGCCGGCGTGTTCGCCCTGCTCAAGGGCACCACGCTGGCGCTGGTGTTCGCCATCTTCGTCGGCTTTTCCGCCACGCAGATGCTGCTGGACAAGAAGCCCAAGCCCACGCGCCAGTTGCCCGGCCCGGCCGGCCGCTTTGCCGCGGGCGGCGGCATCGGCTTCATCTCCGGCCTGGTGGGCGCCGGCGGCGGATTTGTGTCGGTGCCCTTCATGACCTGGTGCAACGTGCCGATGCACAACGCGGTGGCCACCAGCGCAGCGCTGGGCTTTCCGATCGCGCTGGCCAACACCGTCGGCTACGTGGTGGGCGGCTGGTCACTGCCCAACCCGCTGCCCGGCGCGCTGGGCTACCTGTGGCTGCCCGCCCTGGCGGTGATTGCCACCGCGAGTGTGCTGCTGGCGCCGCTGGGTGCGCGCGCCGCGCATGCGATGAACGTCAAGCAGCTCAAGCGCGCCTTCGCCGGAATGCTGTACCTGCTGGCCGCGTACATGCTCTACAAAGCGATCGCGTAGTCGACGCGCACCCGCGGCCGCAAGGCGGCCATCAACTTTCATGCTGGAGCCCCCGCCCGGAGGGGGCTAGGGGGAGCCGTACGCCCACCGGGGCACCCGGCCTAGAAGCCGGCGGCGCCGGCTTCTAGGCCGGGTCGAACCGGATGCTGGCCAGCGTGACGTGATTGCCGCCGCGGCGCTGGGCTTCCTTCAGCGCGGCCTCGCAGGCGGACATCAGGTCGTCCTGTGTGAGCGCGGTGTGCGGGAAGCTCGCCACGCCCATGGCCACGGTGAAGCCCAGCTCCTGCCCGTCCAGCACCACGATCTGGGTGGCGCACTGGCGGCGCAGGCCTTCCATGCGCGAATGCGCAGTGGCCAAGCCCACACCGGACAGCAGCACGGCGAAGCTGCCTTCATCGAGGCGGCAGGAGGCGTCCATCGCGCGGGTGTTGCCGCGCAGCAGGCGCCCCACGGCTTCGAGGATGCGGCCCTGCGCCGGCGCGCCGAGGGCGCGCACGCGCTCGGTGGGCGCGTCCAGCGCGATCAGCACCATCGCGAACTCTCGGTGTTCGCGGGTGGACAGGTCCACCTCGCGCCGCAGCTGGTCCTCGAAGTGCGCGCGGGTGTAGAGGCCCGTGGCCGTGTCGCGCAGGGACTGGTCTTGCAGTTCGCGGCGCAGCTGCTCGTTGGCGCGCTGCTGCTCTTCCAGTTGCTCCAGCGCATTGCGCAGCTGGGTGTCCTTGTGGCGCTGCTGGCTCTGGTCGCGCCACACGCTGCACAGCAGCCGCCGGCCTTGATCGTCCGGCCCGACCACCGCGCGCAGCACGCTGAAGTCATGGCGCGCGCCACGCCACTCGAAGCGGTGCTCGCTGCTCCACACACCGGGCTGGCCCAGCGCGGTCTGCTCGGCCGCCCGCAGCGCGGTGGCCAGCGTGGCGTCCAGCAGTTCGCCGTCGCTGCGGCCGGGGATCTCCGCGGCCGGCACGCCCAGCCACTCGGCCATCGCCCGGTTGACATGCACATAGCGCCCGCTGGCCGCGTCCTTCACCGACAACAGGGTGCCCTGCTGCTCCAGCACCAACGGCAGCAGCTGGCCGAAGGCCAGCTGCAGGCGGCCGGGGTCGGCAGCAGCCGCAAGATCGTCGGGGTGTAGCGGTGCGGACATGGAGGCGGGAGCAAGGTAGACGCTCCCCCGAATGGTATAGGTTTGGCGCGTGCCCGCGCCGCCCAGCGAGCGCATGCCCCCTGTTCGAGGTGAATCCACGAGGTGTGCTTCAGCCCATCAGCAACTGGACACTTCGCTCGTAACGTTCGGTCAGGCGCTCGAAACACCCCAGCAAGGCTTCGCTCGCATCGGCCAACAGCAGGCGCCCCCGCGCGGAGGCCACGGTGCGCGCCCCGTGGAGCATGCGTTGCCACTGCTCGTCGGCGCCGGCCAGGCCAGCGCGGATCTCCGGCGTGCTGAGCGGCGCGGCTTTCAACGCATCCAGCGCAGCTTCGAAGTCCCGCACCGTCTGCGCCGACTGCAAAGCCGCCTCGCGCCCCGCCTCGCCGGTGAGCAGCACACCGAGCAGTGCCTGCTTGGCCAGACGCTGGCTCAGCATGCGCTGGCGGCCGCTGAGGTTGACCACGTGCAAGGTGGTGACCGGCCCGGCACCCTCGAGCGCGGTGGTGAGGTTGTCCGCACAGGCCAGCAGGCGCTCGGCCACGGCATCGGCATCGCTCAATGCCTGGGCGCCGGGAGCGGCCTGCAAGGCAGCGGTCAGTTCAGCGAAGCTGCGGTCCACCGCTGAGAGCAGGTCACCAAACGTGGCCATGGACACCGTGCGCTTGAGGTGGTCGATCTGCTGCGCGGCCCGCTGCAGCGACTGGTCGAGCAGCGCACGCGAAGCTGGCACATCGGTGGCGCTGACCACCAGCGCATGCAGCTTCAGCAGGCGCTGCGAGAGCATGCGCAGCTGCCCCGCGCGATTGACCGCGTCGGCGTCGCGGGCGGCCACAATCACATGCTGCGCCACCTGGCCCACGCGCTGCTTGGCCTGCATGGACGCGGTGCGCAACAGATGGAACGCCTGGTCCTCGGGGATCGCCTGCGCGCGCATCAGGATGCCCTTGGCGCGGTCGAGCAGCTTGCGCTCCTCGAAACGGTCGCCCAGTTCCTGCAGCGCCTCGCGCTGGCGCTGTTCGTGGCGAAACCGCACCTGGGCCAGCTGCACCAGCGGGCGCAGCCGTTGGGATGCGTAACCGTGCACCACCCAGGCGCTCACGCCCGCTTCCAGTGCACGCTCCAGCGCCTCCGCCTGCACGTCGCTGGTGAACACCACCACCGGCAGCGGGCAGGTCTGCATCAGCGCAGCCAGCGTGCGGAACCAGGCCTCGCCCGGCACCGGCGCCCAGCACACCACGACATCGGGGGCCGCACGCACCGCCTCCTGCACCAACTTGTCGCATTCCACGGCCCCCAGCACGTGAATGCCCACCGAGGTGAGATCCCCGGCGATATCCGGCATGCCGGGCGAGGGCGTGGCAACAAGCAGGGCAGAAGTCATTGACGGCCGGGATTTCAGAGAGGGACACCCGAAGTTGAAAGCATGGAGCGCGCCACCGCACACATCGTGCGCGTCATTTGGCACGGATGCTGCTTTTCAGCACCCCGGGCGCAGCGCCGCGCCTGTCGACCGTGCACCTGCACAGCCGGTCGTGCGCCCGCCGTCGCGCGCAGCCATGTGCCTCCAGCTTTGCCCGCTTCTGGTGCGAAGCGCTGTCCTGCGGAGAGCCATGTCCAGCTTCACCACCTTCCTGCGTGCGGGCCACGGCCCCACACTGTTTGCCGCGTTCCTGTATTTCGCCTTCTCCTGCTGCATCTGGGTGCTCAACGGCGCGATGGCGCCGTTCATCAGCGAGACCTTCCAGCTGTCGCCGGCACAGAAGGGCCTGATGCTGTCGGTGCCGATCATCGCTGGCGCGCTGATGCGCTTTCCGCTCGGCGTGCTGGCGCAGTACATCGGCCGCAAGCGCGCCACGCTGGTCGAGATGGCCCTGATCGCGGTGGCCATGCTGTTCGGCTTCTTCTTCGTGCACAGCTTCAATGACCTGCTGGCCATGGGCGTGCTGCTGGGCATCGCCGGTGCCAGCTTCGGCGTGGCCCTGTCGCTGGGCTCGGGCTGGTTCCCGCCCCAGCACAAGGGCCTGGCCATGGGGCTGGTGGGTGCGGGCAACGTGGGCACCGCGGTGTCGGTGCTGGTGGCTCCGCCGCTGGCCGGCTGGCTGGGGTGGCAGGCGGTGTACGGCGTGGCGGCAGCGGCCATCGCGGTGCCCATGCTGGTGATGATCCTGCTGGCCAAGGAGCCGCCGGACGTGGACGCGCACGCCAGCTTCCGCGAGCACATCGCCTGCCTGTTCGAGAAGGACGGCTGGGCCTTCAGCCTGATCTACGGCGTGACCTTCGGCGGTTTCATCGGGCTGACCACCTTCCTGCCTTCCTACTACTACGACCAGTTCGGCGTGAGCAAGGTGCAGGCGGGGCAGCTCACCATGCTGGCGGCCTTCATGGGCGCGGCGGTGCGCATCGCCGGCGGCTGGATCTCCGACCGCTGGGGCGGCGTGAACACGCTCACGCTGGTGCTGGTGGTGGTGGCGGTGTGCCTGGTGCTGGTGGGGCTGTCGTCGGGCTCGCTGGTGCTCACCACCCTGCTGCTGATGCTGTGTTTTGCGGCCCTGGGCGCCGGCAATGGCGCGCTGTTCCAGCTGGTGCCGCTGCGCTGGCCCACGGCCACCGCGGTGGCCGGCTCGATGATCGGCGAGATCGGCGCCCTGGGCGGCGGCCTGGTGCCCAACGCGATGGGCTTGTCGAAGCAATACGCCGGCACCTACGCCTGGGGCTTCGTGCTGTTCGCCGCGCTCGCGGTGGTGATGCTGGGCGTGATGCGCGTGATGCAGATCCGCTGGACCCGCACTTGGGCCGAAAAGGGCGGCCGGGCACGTGCGCACGCTGCGCCAGCGGCCGCACAGACAACATCACTCAAAAAGGCACGCGCCTGATGACGCTCTCGGTCAAAGCCCAGCGGCCGCCGCGGATCCGGCTTCGCCGGTCCGCCAGCGGCGCCCCCTTGAGGGGGAGCGCCGAAGGCGCTCCGGGTTGGGCCCTACCTCGGCAGAAAGAGCAACCACACGATCAGCAGCACGTTGAACAGTGCGGAGATCGCAAAGGCCAGCTTCCACACGGCCCCGGGGTCGCGCTTGAGCAAGGGGGTGGGCAGCGGCGCGGACAGCAGGCGCGAGGCACCCCGCTCCAGCGCGAGCGCCAGCTCCTCTGCGGTCTCGAAACGCTGGCGCGCGTCGCGCGTCACGGCCTTGAGCACCACGTGGTCCAGCCAGATCGGCACGTCGGGCCGCCGGCGCGACGGGGGCACCGGGTCGCGCCGGTAGCGCCCGGACTGGTAGGGTTCGATCTCGCCGTAAGGCAGGTGGCCGGTGAGCCACCGGTACAGCGTGGCGCCCAGCGCGAAGAGATCGCTGCCGCGGTCGGCCCGGCCACCGGGCTCCCACTGCTCCGGGTTCATGTAGCTGGGCGTACCCGCATGCAGCTCACGTTGGGCCTCCGGCTCCCGGCCCGACAAGGCCACGCCCAGGTCGAGGATGCGCCACTGCCCATCGTCGCCCAGGTGCAGGTTGGCGGGCTTGATGTCGCGGTGGATCACACCATGGCGGTGCAGGCGGCCCAGGGCCCGTGCCACGTCCAGCGCGCCCGCCACCACCTCGTCCACCGTGAAGCGCCGGCCCTGTGCCAGCCACTGCTCCAGCGTGCGGCCACCGTGCCAGTCGAACAGCAGGTACAGCGCGCTGGGCTCCGCCACCTCGCGCAGGCGCACGAAGCCGCGCGCGTCGTGCGCGGTGACATGCGCACCCAGCCAGGCCTCGTGGGCCAGCATGGCGCGCTCCTGGGGATCATTGGCGCGCGACTCGTGCAGCGTCTTCAGCGCCAGCAGCGTGCCCTGCGCGTCGCGCGCCTGGTACAGGCGGTGCACCCCGGTGTCAGCCACCAGAGCGGTGATCGTGAAGCCGTCCAGCGCTTCCCCCACCTTCAGCTTCGGCGGCACCGGCAGATGGCGGCCGCGCCGCAGTTCATCGTCCAGGCCGCCGCTGTCCAGCCCGAGCACGCGGATCACCAGCGCGGTGGCGTTGTCCCGGCTGCCGGCGTCCAGCGCCGCTTGCACGATCGCTTCGCTGGCCTGCTGGGCCGTGCCCTCGCCCGCCAGCTGCGCGAGCGTGCGGCGCCTCAGCACGCCGTGCACACCGTCGCTGGTGAGCAGGAACACATCGCCCACCTGCAACTCGCCCTGCAGGTAGTCCACCCGCACACGATCGTCCAGGCCCACCGCACGCGTGAGGCGGCTGCGCAGGTCGGGGTGGTCCAGCGCATGGTCCTGCGTGAGCTGGCGGCATTCGCCTTCGTGCAGGCGCCAGGCCCGCGTGTCGCCCACATGGGCCAGCGTGTAGCCATGGCCCTGCAGCACCAGCGCAGTCAGCGTCGTCATGGCGGCCGCGCCTTCGGCCGCGGCATGGCGACGGTTGTGACCGGCGAGCCAGGCGTTCTGCGCGGCGATCACTCGGTCCAGCGCCACGGTGGTCTCCCAGGTGGCGGGCGCTGCGAAGAAGTCGTCGAGCAGGCACCTCACCGTGGTCTGCGCGGCCACGCTGCCCTGCCCGCCGGCGGACACACCGTCCGCAATGGCGGCGATGAGCCCGCGGCCCGGCTCACTGGGCGCTGCGCGCAAGGCCGCCGCGAAATCCTGGTTGGATTCGCGCGCACCGCGCCGGCTTGCGTAACCGATGTCGACCTCGAAGCTCATGCTTCGATTCTCGATGTGTTTTCTGGCACCGGCCTTGCTGTCCCGAGCCGGTCTTTCATGGGTGGAGCGATGCAATGAGGAAAATGAAGCTGGTGATGGTGGGCAACGGCATGGCCGGTGTGCGCACGCTGGAAGAGCTGCTGAAGATCGCCCCCGATCTCTACGACATCACGGTGTTCGGTGCCGAGCCGCACCCCAACTACAACCGCATCCTGCTGAGCCCTGTGCTCGCCGGCGAACAGACGCTGGACGAGATCGTGCTCAACCCGATGAGCTGGTATGCCGAGCACAACATCACCTTGCACCTGGGCAAGAAGGTGGTGGAGGTGGATCGCCGCCGCCGCATCGTGCGGGCCGAGGACGGCACCGAGGCCGAATACGACCGCCTGCTGCTGGCCACCGGCTCCAACCCCTTCATCCTGCCGGTGCCAGGCAAGGACCTGGACGGCGTGATCGCCTACCGCGACATCGCCGACACCAACACGATGATCGAGGCGGCCGCGAAGTACAAGCACGCGGTGGTGATCGGTGGCGGCCTGCTCGGCCTGGAAGCGGCCAACGGCCTGATGCTGCGCGGCATGCAGGTGAGCGTGGTGCACATCATGCCGTGGCTGATGGAGCGCCAGCTGGATGACACCGCCGGCAAGCTGCTGCAGAAGTCGCTCGAAGACCGGGGCCTGAAGTTCCTGATCGGCGCGCAGACGCAGGCGCTGATCGGCGACAAGGAACGTGGCAGCGCCGGCCGCGTGATGGCGGTGCAGTTCAAGGACGGCAAGGAGATCCCCGCCGACCTGGTGGTGATGGCCGCCGGCATCCGCCCCAACACCGAGCTCGCGGAAAGGATCGGCCTGCACTGCAACCGCGGCATCGTGGTCACCGACACCATGCAGACCATCACCGACCCGCGCATCTACTCGGTGGGGGAATGCGCCGCGCACCGCGGCATCGCCTATGGCCTGGTGGCGCCGCTGTTCGAGCAGGGCAAGGTGTGCGCCACCCACCTGGCGCAGTTCGGCATTGGCCGCTACACCGGCAGCCAGACCAGCACCAAGCTCAAGGTCACCGGCATCGACCTGTTCTCCGCCGGCGACTTCATGGGCGGCGAGGGCTGTGAGGAGATCGTGATGAGCGATCCCTTCGGCGGCGTCTACAAGAAGCTGGTGCTCAAGGACGACAAGCTGGTGGGCGCCTGCCTCTACGGCGACACGGTGGACGGCAGCTGGTACTTCAAGCTGCTGCGCGAGGGCCGCTCCGTGAGCGACATCCGCGACCGCCTGATGTTCGGCGAGTCCAACATCGGCGACGCCGGCCACGAGGGCCACAACAAGGCCGCCGCCATGGCGGACAGCGACGAGGTCTGCGGCTGCAACGGCGTCACCAAGGGCAGCATCTGCAAGGCCATCAAGGACAAAGGGCTGTTCACCCTGGACGAGGTGCGCAAGCACACCAAGGCCAGCGCCTCCTGCGGCAGCTGCACCGGTCTGGTGGAGCAGATCCTCATGTTCACCGCCGGCGGGGACTACTCCGCCACGCCGAAGAAGAAGGCGATGTGCGGCTGCACCGACTACAGCCATGAAGAGGTGCGCCAGGCCATCCGCAAGCCGCTGCCAGACGGCAGCAAGCTGCTCACCATCGCCCAGGTGCAGCGCACGCTCGAGTGGCGCACGCCCAACGGCTGCGCCACCTGCCGCCCGGCGCTGAACTACTACCTGATCAGCACCTGGCCAAAGGAGGCCAGGGACGATCCGCAGTCGCGCTACATCAACGAGCGTTCGCACGCCAACATCCAGAAGGACGGCACCTACAGCGTGATCCCGCGCATGTGGGGCGGCGAGACCACCGCCGACGAACTGCGCCGCATCGCCGACGTGGTGGACAAGTACAAGATCCCCACCGTCAAGGTGACCGGGGGCCAGCGCATCGACCTGCTGGGCGTGAAGAAGGAAGACCTTCCCAACGTGTGGAAGGACATCGGCATGCCCTCGGGCCATGCCTATGCCAAGGCGCTGCGCACGGTGAAGACCTGCGTGGGCAGCGAATGGTGCCGCTTCGGCACGCAGGATTCCACCCAGATGGGCAAGGACCTGGAACGTGCGCTGTGGCGCATGTACGCGCCGCACAAGGTGAAGATCGCGGTGAGCGGCTGCCCGCGCAACTGCGCCGAGTCCGGCATCAAGGACGTGGGCGTGATCGGCGTCGACTCCGGCTGGGAGATCTACGTGGCCGGCAACGGCGGCATCAAGACGGAGGTGGCGCACTTCTTCTGCAAGGTGAAGACCGCCGCCGAGGTGCTGGAGGTGAGCGGCGCCTTCCTGCAGCTGTATCGCGAGGAAGGCTGGTACCTGGAACGCACCTGCCACTACGTGGGCCGCGTCGGCCTGGACCATGTGAAGAAGAAGGTGCTGGACGACGAAGCCCACCGCAAGGCACTGTGGGAGCGCCTGCAGTTCGCGCTCGATGGCGAGCCGGACCCGTGGTTCGAGTTCGACAAGGCGCAGGTCGACGTGCGGCAGTTCACGCCGCTGGGCGCATGAGCCCCGCCCGGCCGCCCGAAGAGGCGAATTCCCGCCTGGCGGGAACGCACGCAGCGCGAAGGGTGCACCAATGAGCCCCGTGTTCACCCGCCGCCGCCTGCTGCACACGGGCGCTGCCCTGGCCGGTGCGGTCGCGCTGCCGCTGCAGGCCCAGGTGCACGACCTGAACGATGCGATCAACAAGGCAGGGCGCCAGCGCATGCTGTCGCAGCGCATGGCCAAGGCCTACCTGGCGCTCGGCATGGAGATCGAGCACAGCGCCGCCCAGCAGGTGCTGGAAGCTTCGATGGTGCTGTTCGAGCGCCAGCTGGCGGAGCTGAAGGCCTACGCACCCTCGCCCACGATCCGCGCCACCTACGAGGCGCTGGACTTGGCATGGCAGGCCTACCGGGCTGCGTTGACCGACCCCCGCGCCTCGCGCGACCAGGTGGCCGCGCTGGTGGGGCTGGACAGCCGCGTGCTGGCACTGTCGCATCAGGGCACCAGCCAGTACGAAAGCGCCTCGGGCAAGTCGGTGGGCCGGCTGGTCAACCTTTGCGGCCGCCAGCGCATGCTGTCGCAGCGCTGTGCCAAGTTTTATCTCGCGCTGGCCTGGGACTCCGGCCTGCCGCAAGCCAAGGCCGAGCTCGACAAGGCGCGCTCGGAGTTCGTCGCGGCCCATGCCGTGCTGAGCGCCGCGCCCGAAGCCACCCCCACCATCCGCGACGAGCTGGAGCTGGCGCGCCAGCAATGGATGTTCTTTGAAAACGCGCTGCAGTTCGGCAACCAGGCCGGGCTGGGTGCACGGCGCGCCAGCGACGTGTTTCGTGCGAGCGAAAACATCCTGGCGGCGATGGACCGTGTCACCGGCCTGTATGCGCGCCTGAGCGCCTGACCGAGGAGAAACGTAATGAGTGAATGGAAGGCGATCTGCCGCGTGGACGACATTCCGGTGCTGGGTTCGCGCCGCGTGGCGCGGCCGGTGGGTGCCGCCGTGGCGCTGTTCCGCAACGCCGACAACGAGGTGTTCGCGCTGCTGGACCGCTGCCCGCACAAGGGCGGCCCCTTGAGCCAGGGCATTGTGTTCGGCACCAGCGTGGCCTGCCCGCTGCACAACTGGACGATCGGCCTGCAGGACGGCAAGGCACAGGGCGCCGACGAAGGCTGCACGCCGCGCTTTGCAGTGCGGGTGGCCGACGACCAGGTGTTCCTGGATGCTGGCGAGCTGGCGTCGCTTGGCGTGGACCTGCCCTTGCCGGTGGCCGGGCCATGCGCCAGCAAGGGGACGGTCGGCGACCGCACGTTTGACGTTCAGGCACCGCACAGCGCGTGAGCACGGGCGAAGAAGGAACCTGACGATGGCTGAAACTCGATCCACCTGCCCGTACTGTGGGGTGGGTTGTGGCGTGATCATCGAAAGCGATGGCGCGCAGATCACCGGCGTGCGGGGGGACCCCGAGCACCCGGCCAACTTTGGCCGCCTGTGCACCAAGGGCAGTACCCTGCACCTGACCGCCGCGGCGCCTATCACGCTGCAGACCCGGCTGCTGCAGCCCCTGCGGCGGGCCGAGCGCGGTGGACGGGCCGAGCCGGTGAGTTGGGACAGCGCACTGGACGACGCGGCCGAGCGCTTCACCGGCATCGTGCAGGCCCACGGCCCTGACGCCGTGGGCTTCTACATCTCCGGCCAATTGCTCACCGAGGACTACTACGTCTTCAACAAGCTCGCCAAGGGCCTGATCGGCACCAACAACGTCGACACCAACTCGCGCCTGTGCATGAGCAGCGCGGTGGCCGGCTACAAGGCCACCCTGGGCGCGGACGCGCCGCCCGCCTGCTACGACGACCTCCAGCATGCGCGCACGCTCTTCATCACCGGCTCCAACACCGCCTGGGCCCACCCGGTGCTGTTCCGCCGCATCGAGGATGCTCGCCGTGCCAACCCCGCACTGCGCCTGATCGTTGCCGACCCGCGCCGCACCGAGACCGCCGAAGCCGCCGACCTGCACCTGCCCCTTCTGCCGGGCAGCGACGTCGCCCTCTTCTACGGCATGCTGCACCTGATGCTGTGGGAAGGCTGGATCGCTGCCGGCTACATCGCGCGCCACACCACCGGCTTCGACGCGCTGAAGCAGCGCGTGCGCGAGTTCACGCCGGCTGAAACCGCGCGGATCACCGGCCTGGCGCCCGAGCTCATCCAGCAGGCCGCGCGGGAATTCGCCGGCATCGACAGCAGCGGCCAGCGCCAGCCCACGCTGTCGCTGTACTGCCAGGGCCTGAACCAGAGCGCCAGCGGCACCGCAAAAAACGCGGCGCTGATCAACCTGCACCTGGCCACCGGCCAGATCGGCAAGCCCGGCGCAGGGCCGTTCTCCCTCACCGGCCAGCCCAATGCCATGGGCGGACGGGAGGTGGGCGGGCTGGCCAACCTGCTCAGCGCCCATCGTGACCTGTCCAATCCGGTGCATCGGGAGGAGGTCGCCCGCTTGTGGGGCGTTCCGTCGGTGCCGGCCCAGCCGGGCAAGACCGCGGTGGAGATGTTCGAGGCCGCCGCCGACGGGCAGCTGAAGGCGCTGTGGATCGCCTGCACCAACCCGGCGCAATCCATGCCCGACCAGGCCACCGTGCGCCGCGCCCTGGAGCGGGCCGAATACGTGGTACTGCAAGAGGCGTTTGGCACGACGGCGACCGCGCGTTTTGCCGACCTGCTGCTGCCGGCCACCACCTGGGGCGAAAAGGACGGCACGGTCACCAACAGCGAGCGCCGCATCAGCCGCGTGCGCACCGCCGTTCCGGCGCCCGCCCAGGCGCGCCACGACTGGTGGATCGCGGCCGAGTTCGCCCGCCGCCTGGAGGCCCGCCTGCGCCCGGGGCAGCCCAGCCTGTTCCCCTACGCCGACGCCCAGGCCGTGTGGCTGGAGCACCGCGAGTCCACCCGCGGCCGCGACCTGGACATCACCGGCATGAGCTACCCGATGCTCGAGCAGGCGCCCCGGCAATGGCCGCTGAAATCCGGCGAGACCGAAGGCCGGGCGCGCCTGTACGAGGACGGTGTGTTCCCCACCGCCGATGGCAAGGCCCGCTTCCACGACGCGCCCTTCGTGCCGCTGGCCGAAGCCCGCGATGCGCGTTACCCCTTCAGCCTCACCACCGGCCGGCTGCGCGACCAGTGGCACGGCATGAGCCGCACCGGCACGCTGGGCCGCCTGTTCGGCCACGTGCCCGAGCCGGCGATCGAGCTGCATCCGCAGGACCTGCAGCGCCTGGGCTTAAGCGATGGCGAGCTGGCCTATGTCACCTCCCGCCGCGGCTCGCTGCTGCTGCCGGTGAGCGCCAGCGACACCGTGGCACCCACCCAGGCCTTCATCGCGATGCACTGGGGCGAGGAGTACGTGTCGGGGCTCAGCAGCCGGGGTGAACGGCTGGCCGGTGTGAACGCACTCACCACCCCCGCCTTCTGTCCGACGTCCAAGCAGCCCGAGCTCAAGCACTGCGCGGTGAAGGTGCTGAAGGCCGAACTGCCCTGGCGCCTGGTGGCCGCGGCCTGGCTGCCGGCCGACCGGGCCTCAAGCGCACGTGAGCGCCTGAGCGCCCTGATGGCGCGCTTCACCTTCGCCAGCTGCGTGCCTTTTGGGCATGAACGCAGCGGTGTGCTGTTCCGTGCGGCGGCCCATGAGGCGCCGCCGGCCGGCTGGGCCGACGAGATCGAGCGCCTGCTCGGCCTGGACGACGGCCCGCAGGCGCCGCTGCGCTACGAAGACCAGCGCCGCGGCCAGCGCCGCACCATGCGGCTGTCGCGGGAGGGTGGCGACACCCGGCTCGAAGGCTTCGTGCTGGCGGGTGACACCAGCGCCGAGCCCTGGATCAAGGCGCTGCTGCAAGGCCAGCTGCCGGCCCAGGCCTACGGCCGCCTGCTGCTGGCACCGGGTGCCAAGGCACCGGTGGCCGTGGCGGCCCGCGGCCGCCAGGTGTGCAGTTGCCTGGACGTGAGCGAGCCGCAGATCCTGGCGCAGCTGGCCCAGTGCCGCGGCACCGAAGACCAGCGCCTGGGCGAGCTGCAGCAGGCCCTGCGCTGCGGCACCCAGTGCGGCTCCTGCCTGCCGCAGCTGAAGCGGCTGGTGCGCGGCTCCACCGTGGCGGCCTGAAACTTGCGATAGTGCGCATGGGGGTTTCACCATGAGCATTGCGCAGTACATCAAGGAGATCGGACGCGGCGGCGCGGGCGCGCGCTCGCTGGGCGCCGACCAGGCCGAGGACCTGATGAGCCAGGTGCTGGACGGCCGTGTCACCGACCTGGAGATCGGTGCCTTTGCGCTGGCCATGCGCATGAAGGGCGAAAGCGTGGAGGAAATCACCGGTTTCCTGGCCGCAGCGCAGGACCGCTGCGAAACCATCCCCACGCAGCGCCCGGTGGTGCTGCTGCCGTCCTACAACGGCGCACGCCGCCTGCCGAATCTGACCGCGCTGCTGGCGCTGCGCCTGGCCCAGGAGGGTGCGCAGGTGCTGGTGCACGGCCCCGGCCACGACCCGGCGCGCGTGACCACCGCCGAGGTCTTCCATGACCTGGGCTTGAGCGCGGCGCGCAATGCGCACGAAGTGGAGCAGGCCTGGTTGCGCCGCGAGCCGGCCTTCATGCGCACCGACATGCTCTGCCCGCCGCTGGCCCGCCTGCTGGACGTGCGCTGGGTGGTGGGCGTGCGCAATTCCGGCCACACCATCGCCAAGATGCTCAACCCCTGCCGCGGCGCGCGCGCCTTGCGCGTGGTGAACCACACGCACCCGGAATTCGGCGAGCTGATGGCCGCGTATGCGCAACGCGCCAGCGCCGACATGCTGCTGCTGCGCGGCACCGAAGGCGAGCCGGTGGCCGACCCGCGGCGCGCACCTCGCCTGCAGGTGGTGTTGGCCGGCCAGCCACGCACCGACCTGTCCATGGCAGCGCAGGACGGCGTGCTCACCGAACTGCCAGTGCTGCCGCGCGGCCATGACGCCGCCACCACCGCGCTGTACATCCAGTCGGTGATCGGCGGGGAAAAGCCGATGCCGGCACCGCTGGAGCAGCAGGTGCAGACGCTGCTGCGCGCACTCGCCGCCATGGCGCACCACACCGAGGGACTGGGGCTCACTGCATGACGACCGCCACACCGACCGCCGTCACCGTACGCGGCACCTGCACGCTCGTGGGCGCCGGCCCCGGCGACCCTGACCTGCTGACCCTCAAGGCGGTGAAGGCGATGCGCCAGGCGAGCGTGCTGCTGGTGGACGACCTGGTGAGCGACGCGGTGCTGGCAATGGCGCTGAAGGGCCGCCGCACACGGCCGCGCGTGGTGCATGTGGGCAAGCGCGGCGGTTGCGCCAGCACGCCCCAGGCCTTCATCGAGCGGCTGATGATCGCCGAGGCCCAGCGCGGTGAACGGGTGGTGCGCCTGAAGGGTGGCGACCCCTTCATCTTCGGGCGCGGCGGCGAGGAGGCCGAGCACCTGCGCGCCGCCGGCATCGAGGTGGAGGTGGTCAACGGCATCACCTCCGGCCTGGCGGCGGCCACCGCGCTGGGCGTGCCGCTCACGCACCGCGACCATGCCCACGGCGTGATCTTCGTCACCGGCCACGCACGCGACGCCGAGGCGGAACTCGACTGGGCGACCCTGGGTGCCGCAGCCGCGCAAGGGCTCACGCTGGTGATCTACATGGGCGTCTCGCAGGCCGAGCGCCTGCAGGCCGGCCTGCTGCACCACCTGGCGGCCCACACGCCGGCAGCCGCGGTACAGCACGCCAGCCTGCCGCAGCAACGCACCGTGCTCACCAACGTGGCCGGGCTCGCCACCACCTTGCGCGGGGAAGGCATCGGCAGCCCGGCCATCCTGATCGTGGGCGACGTGCTGCGCGGTGTCGCGGCGCTGGCCGCACCTGCGCGCGACACATCGCACGCCGTGGCCGCATAGCCCACCTTCTGGGGGTTGTTGCGGCCGGGGGCGGTAGCCACAATCCGCCGCCATGTCGACACCCATCCACAAACTCAACCGCCTCAGCGAATCGCACGGCGAGCTCAAGCCGGGCCATGGCATGGTCTCCGGCGTGATCGCGCTCACGCTCGCGATCCTGTGCTTCCTGGGGGTGCTGGCCTTCCACTTCCCCGAATACCTCACCACGCCGCAGCTGCGCAAGAGCTACGACGTGCAGGTGATCCGCCTGATCATGTACTGGGCGATGGTGATCTCGGGCGGGCTGTCGCTGTTCAACATCGTCATGGGCCGCGCGCGCTGGCTGGCCGCCGGGGCCTTTGCCACCGTGCTGCTCACCCTGCTGCTGGGCGGCCACAAGGTGCCGGTGAACGACTTCGCCGACAACACGCCCTACATCGGGCTGGACTGGTTCATCCTCGACCTGCTCGGCTCCTCGCTGATCTTCATCTTCATCGAGAAGCTGTTCGCGCTGCGGCGCGACCAGCCGGTGTTCCGCGCCGAGTGGCAGACCGACTTCCATCACTTCATCGTCAACCACATGGTGGTGGGCTTCGTGCTGCTGGCCACCAACCTGCTGGTGCACAAGCTGTTCGGCTGGGCGGCCAAGGACGGCATCCGCTTCTGGGTGCAGGAGTTGCCCTTCCCGGTGGCGCTGTTCCTCATCGTGCTGGTGGCCGACCTGGTGCAGTACTGGACCCACCGCGCCTACCACGAGGTGCCGCTGCTGTGGCGCCTGCATGCGGTGCACCACAGCGTGAAAAGCATGGACTGGCTGGCCGGCTCGCGCCAGCACATCCTGGAGCTGCTGATCACCCGCACCCTCGTGCTCGCGCCGATCTACGTGTTCGGCTTCAGCAAGGACGTGATCGACGCCTACATCGTCATCGTCGGCTTCCAGGCGGTGTTCAACCACGCCAACGTGAGCGTGCGGCTGGGGCCGTTGCGCTACCTGATCGTGACGCCCAACTTCCACCACTGGCACCATTCGCAGGACGACGAGGCGATCGACAAGAACTACGCCGCGCACTTCGCCTTCCTGGACTACCTGTTCGGCACCGCCGTCAAGTCGGACCGCGAATGGCCGGCTCAGTACGGTGTGGTGGGCGACTACGTGCCCAACGGCTTCTGGAAGCAGGTGAAGTTCCCGTTCACCTGGACCGGCTGATCATCAGGCCGGCAGTGCACGCCGCGCGCTCAGGGCCAGCACGGCGGCAAACAGCACCACGGTGAACAGGCCGGCCGTGAGCGACTGGTGCTCCGCGATCACGCCGATCAGCGGCGGCCCGGCCATCATGCCCAGGTAGGCCAACGAAGACACCGCCGCGATGCCATGCGCCGGTGTCACCCCGGGCACCTTGGCAGCCGCACTGAAAAGCACCGGCACCACGTTGGCGAAACCCAGGCCCACGAGTGCAAAGCCGAACAGGGCCACCGCCGGCTGCGCCACCAGCAGCGCCAGGGCCATGCCGGCAGCGCCCAGCGCGCCGCTCCAGCGCAGCAGCGCCACCGGTGACATGCGGGCCCGCACCCAGTCGCCGGCGAAGCGCGCGATCGCCATCGCGGCGCTGAAGCTGGCATAGGCGAGCGAGGCGGTGCCCGCGTCGCTGCGCAAGTCCTGCTTCAGGTAGAGCACGCTCCAGTCGTACATCGCGCCTTCGGCGAGCAGGCCGGCAGCCGCCAGCAGGCCGATCCACAGCAGCGCGCCGCGGGGCAGGCCCATCGGCGCCTGCGCGCTGGGGCTCCCCTGCATGCGCAACATGGCGGAGCCACCGAGCAGCACCGCGCCGGCCGCCAGCAGCGCAGCACCCAGCAAGTGCTGCGCGGGCGGCACGCCGGCCGACAGAACGGCCGCGCCGGCCGCTGCACCCACCATGCCGCCCAGGCTGAACATGCCATGGAAGCCGCTCATCAGCGCCCGGCCCGTCAGCCGCTCCACCTCGGTGGCCTCGGCATTGATGGACACGTCGAACAGGCTGGTGGCCACCCCGTACGCCAGCATCAGCACGAGCAACCCGGCATAGCTTTCAAAGGCCAGCAAGGCGGCGATGACGACGGTGCACACCAGGCCGCAGGCCAACGCCACCGCCCGGGGCCCATGCCGGCCCACCACGCGGCCCGCCTGCGTGAGCGCAAGCAACGCCCCTACACCAGAGGCCAGCATGGCGATCGCCAGCGCCTGCTCCCCCAGCCGGTAGTGCGCCTTGACGGTGGGCACGTGCACACCCCAGGTGGCGAACAGGGCACCCGCCACGAAGAACTGCGCGCGCACGCCGCGCGAGGCGCGCACCAGTGTGGAGTCGGGCACGCGGGCAGCAGCGGTCGAAGGCATGGAGCGGGCGATTCTAGGTAGCACCCGCGTGCCCGGGTTACGGCACGGGTACCGCTCGCGATAATCCGGCGCCATGCAAACCTTCGATGCCGTCGTCATCGGCGCCGGCGCCGCCGGCCTGTTCTGCGCCGGCATCGCAGGCCAGCGCGGCGCCCGCGTGCTGCTACTGGATCACTCGCCCAAGGTGGCCGAGAAGATCCGCATTTCGGGCGGCGGCCGCTGCAACTTCACGAATCGCGATGCCGGGCCGGCCAACTTCCTGTCGGAAAACCCCGCGTTCTGCCGCTCAGCGCTGGCGCGCTACACCGCGGTCGACTTCATCGGCCTCGTGCAGCGGCACCGCATCCCGTTCCACGAGAAGCACAAGGGCCAGCTGTTCTGCGACGAGTCCAGCGAGGACATCATCGGGCTGCTGCTGCGCGAGTGCGACGCTGGAGGCGTGGTGCGGCGCCAGCCCTGCGGCGTGCGGGCCGTGCGCGCGGCCCCCGGCGGCTTCGAGCTGGACACCGACGCCGGGCCGGTGCAGGCCACCCGCCTGGTGGTGGCCACCGGCGGGCTGTCGATCCCGAAGATCGGCGCCACCGACTTCGGCTACCGGCTCGCACGCCAGTTCGGCCACCGCGTGGTGGAGCCGCGCCCGGCCCTCGTGCCTCTGACCTTCGGCGCCGACACCTGGGCGCCGTTTTCCGCGCTGGCCGGGGTGGCGCTGCCGGTGCGCATCGAGACGGGTAGCGGCAAGGCGCGCGGTGAGTTCCTTGAAGACCTGCTGTTCACCCACCGGGGTTTGAGCGGCCCGGCGGTGCTGCAGATCTCCAGCTTCTGGCGCCCCGGCCAGCCCTTGCGCCTGGACCTGTGCCCCCAGTTGGACCTGCCGCGGGCCCTGCGCGAAGCCAAGGCGTCCTCGCGCCGGCACCTGGGCAACGCGCTGGCCGAACTGCTGCCCCAGCGGCTGGCGGACGCCTGGCTCACCGCGGCCGGCCTGCCAGCGGACCGGCCATTGCCCGAGGTGCGCGACCGGGAGCTGGACGCGCTCGCCCAGCGCCTGCAGCGATGGGAGTTGCTGCCGGACGGCACCGAGGGCTGGCGCAAGGCGGAGGTCACGGCCGGCGGGGTGGATACCCGCGAATTGAGCTCGCAAAGCATGGAAAGCAAACGCCAGCCGGGGCTGCACTTCATCGGCGAGGTGGTGGACGTGACCGGCTGGCTGGGCGGCTACAACTTCCAGTGGGCCTGGGCCAGCGCCCATGCCTGCGCGCAGGCCTTGACAGCCTGAAACCGCCGGGTGTAGCCGCGCCAATTTTTCTGGCTATAATCGCTGTCTTTGCTGGCAAACCGCGCGTCGATTCGACCCAGACGTTCCGGAACATACCCTGGGCCGGGCTCCGAGCGCACCAAATTCAGGATCCTTGAGTTACATGACCACGATTCGCGTCAAAGAAAACGAGCCGTTCGACGTCGCCCTGCGCCGCTTCAAGCGCACGATCGAGAAGCTGGGCCTGCTGACCGAACTGCGCGCACGCGAGTTCTACGAAAAGCCCACCGCTGAACGCAAGCGCAAGAAGGCAGCCGCCGTGAAGCGCCACTTCAAGCGCGTGCGCAGCATGCAGCTGCCCAAGAAGCTGTACTGATCGGATCCGTCCGGTCAACTGAAAGCCCGCGCGGGACGCCGTTGCGGGCTTTTGCCATTCTGGAGCCCCCCATGAGCCTCAAAGACCAGATCACCGACGACATGAAGAGCGCGATGCGCGCCAAGGAGGCGGAGCGCCTGTCCACCATCCGCATGCTGCTGGCCGCCATCAAGCAAAAGGAAGTGGACGAGCGCATCACGCTGGACGACACGGCGGTGATCGCCATCGTCGACAAGCTGATCAAGCAGCGCAAGGATTCGATCACCGCCTTTCAGCAAGGCGGCCGCACCGACCTGGCGGACAAGGAAACCGCGGAGGTGAAGGTGCTGGAGCGCTACCTGCCGCAGCGCCTGTCGGCCGACGAAATTGCGGCCGAAGTGCAGGCCATCGTGGCCGAGCTGGGTGCCAGCGGCCCGGGCGACATGGGCAAGGTGATGGGCGCGGTGAAGGCCCGCCTGGCCGGCAAGGCCGACATGGGCCAGGTGTCGGCGGCCGTCAAGCAGGCGCTCAGCCGCTAAGCTGCACGCCATGAACAACCTGCCCGTCCAACCCGTGGGGCCCGACATCTGCGTCGCCCCGCAGCTCACTCCCGACGCGATGGCCCTGGCCGCCCAGGCCGGCTTTCGCAGTGTCGTGAACAACCGGCCCGACTTCGAAGGCGGTGCCGACCAGCCCACCAGTGCGGCGATCGAAGCGGCGGCACGCGCTGCCGGCCTGCAGTACGCCTTCCTGCCTGTCGCCGGGGGCTATCAAAGCCCGGAAGAGATCGCGCAGTTCGCCGAGCTGCTGAAGACCCTGCCGCGCCCCATCCTCGCCTTCTGCCGCAGCGGCGCACGCTCCACGCGGCTGGTGATGGCCGCGTCGCAACTCTGATCCTCTGATTGCTCAGGGCTTACCCTAGACCGCCTTTCGTTTAAGGCGGTTTTCAGTGCCTTTTCCTTACAGTCGGCGTGACCTTGAGTCACCCACTCTTTGGAGAAGACGTGTCTGCCCTATTGCAACTGTCGCGCTTGATCGACCGGCTCAGTGAATGGGTCGGTCGCTGGCTGTCGTGGCTGGTGCTGATCATGGTGTTGATCAGCGCGACCAACGCCTCCGTCCGCAAGGCGTTGAGCTTCAGCTCGAACTCCTTCCTCGAGATCCAGTGGTACCTGTTCGCTGCGGTGTTCCTGCTCGCCTCGGGCTACACGCTGCTGCGTCAGGAACACGTGAAGATTGACGTGGTCCTGGGGCGCTTCTCGCGGCCCACGCAGATCAAGGTCGAGATCTTCGGGCTCGTGGCCTTCCTGATGCCGTTTGTCTTCGCGGTCATCGCGGAAGTGATGCCGCTGGTCATCAAGGCGTACTACAGCGGCGAGATGTCCGAAAACGCCGGCGGCCTGGTGCGCTGGCCGGTGTATGCGCTGGTGCCGATCGGCTTTGCGTTGCTCGGCATCCAGGGGCTGTCGGAGATCATCAAGCGCGTGGCCTTCCTCAAGGGCCTGATCGACGACCCAGGCAAGAAGCAGCAGGCCAAGACGGCCGAAGAAGAACTGGCCGAGGTGATCCGCGCCCGTGCCGAGGCTGAAGCCGCTGCCGCCATGGCCACCGGAGGGAAAGCCAAATGATCGAGTTCCTGCAAGCCAACATGGCGCCGGTGATGTTCATCGGCCTCATCGTGTTCCTGCTGATGGGCTTCTCGGTGGCGTTCTCGCTCGCCGCCTGCGGCCTGTTCTTCGGCTGGCTGGGCATCAAGCTCGGCGTGCCGGGGCTGGAGTCGCTGATGAACGCGCTGCCCTTGCGCATCTTCGGCATCCAGAAGAACGACACCTTGCTCGCGGTGCCCTTCTTCACCTTCATGGGCCTCATCCTCGAACGCTCCGGCATGGCCGAGGACCTGCTGGACACCATCGGCCAGCTGTTCGGCCCGATCCGCGGCGGCCTGGCCTATGCGGTGATCTTCGTGGGCGCCATGCTCGCGGCCACCACCGGCGTGGTGGCGGCCTCGGTCATCTCCATGGGCCTGATCTCGCTGCCCATCATGCTGCGCTACGGCTACGACCGGCGCGTGGCGTCCGGCGTGATTGCCGCATCGGGCACGCTGGCGCAGATCATCCCGCCATCGCTGGTGCTCATCATCATGGCCGACCAGCTCGGCCGCAGCGTGGGCGACCTGTACAAGGGCGCGTTCATCCCCGGCTTCGTGCTGACGGCGCTGTATGCCGGCTACATCCTGCTGATCAGCCTGTGGAAACCCACCTGGGTGCCGGCGCTTCCGAAGGAGGCCCGCACCATCCGCGAGGACGACGGCACGCCGGGCCTGCGCTCGCTGCTCGTGCTGTTCATCGTGTCGGTCGGCGCGGCGGTCGCGTTCGCCAAGACTCGCGCCGACAGCATGGCCACCGATGAGACCATCGTGGTGTCCATGTGCGTGGGCATCGGCGTGGCCTTCGTGCTGTCGATGATCAACAAGCTGCTCGGGCTGAAGCTGCTGTCGCGCATGGCCGAACGCGTGACCTTCGTGCTGATCCCGCCGCTCGCGCTGATCTTCCTGGTGCTGGGCACCATCTTCCTCGGCATCGCAACGCCCACCGAGGGTGGCGCGATGGGCGCGGTGGGTGCGCTGGTGATGGCGCTGGGCCGCCGGCGGCTGAGCCTGTCCCTGCTGCGCCAGGCGATGGACACGACCATGAAGCTGTCGTGTTTCGTGGTGTTCATCCTGCTGGGTTCCACCGTGTTCAGCCTGGCATTCCAGGGCGTGGACGGTCCCCGTTGGGTGGAGCACCTGCTCACCAGCCTGCCGGGTGGCCAGCTGGGCTTCCTGATCGTG
The DNA here is from genome assembly GCF_036231905.1 of Ideonella sp. BN130291. Classification (NCBI taxonomy): domain Bacteria; kingdom Pseudomonadati; phylum Pseudomonadota; class Betaproteobacteria; order Burkholderiales; family Sphaerotilaceae; genus Ideonella; species Ideonella sp. BN130291. The sequence continues at coordinate 157,384 of NZ_JAZARE010000005.1, forward strand.
GTGAACATCCTGATCTTCGTGCTGGCGTTCTTCCTGGACTTCTTCGAGCTGTCCTTCATCGTCATCCCGCTGATCGGGCCGGTGGCCGACAAGCTGGGCATCGACCTGGTGTGGTTCGGCGTGCTGCTGGCGGTGAACATGCAGACCTCGTTCATGCACCCGCCGTTCGGCTTTGCACTGTTCTACCTGCGCAGCGTGGCGCCCACCGACGACTACACCGACCGGATCACCAAGCAGCGCGTGGCCAAGGTGAAGACCGGAGAGATCTACTGGGGCGCGGTGCCGTTCGTGCTGATCCAGATCCTCATGGTGGGCCTGATCATCGCCTTCCCGGGCCTGGTGTCAGGCGGCTTGGGCAAGAAGGCAGACCTGGATACCACCAACATCCAGATCGAGGCCACACCCAGCGACTACGGTGAGAAGAAGGACGAGAACATGAACGAGCTCTTCGGGCTGCCGGACGCTGCGAGCGCGCCGAAGAAGTAGGCTCAGCCACCGGCAACGACAAAGCCGCCCTCGGGCGGCTTTGTTCTTTGGCGATGAGGACAAGGGCCGCCCGCGGCGGCCGGCGTTCAGAGCTTCTGCGCCTGCATGAAGTCGTCGAAGCTGGCCTCGGCAAAGCGGAACCACAGGTTCTGGTCGCGGCGGAAGTTGGCGTAGTCCTCGTACACCTTCTTCCAGCGCGGGTTCTTGGCCGAGAGGTCGCTGTACAAGGCCATCGATTCCTTGAAGGCCGCATCCATCATGTCCTTGGGGAAGCGAGCGAGCTTGGTGCCGGAGGCCACCAGCTGCTTCAGCGCCGCCGGGTTCTTGGCGTCGTACTTCGCCTGCATGTCCAGGTGCGCAAAGGCGGACGCCGCATCGATGATGGCCTTGTACTCCGCGCTCAGGCCGTCATAGGCCTTGGTGTTGATGAAGAAGTCGACCTGGGGGCCGCCCTCCCACCAGCCGGGGTAGTAGTAGTTGGGCGCCACCTTGTTGAAGCCCAGCTTCTGGTCGTCGTACGGGCCCACCCATTCGGCCGCGTCGATGGTGCCCTTCTCCAGCGCCTGGTAGATCTCGCCGCCGGGGATGTTCTGCGGCACGCCGCCCATGCGCTCGATCACCTTTCCGGCGAAGCCACCGATGCGGAACTTCAGGCCCTTGATGTCCGCTGCGCTCTTCACTTCCTTGCGGAACCAGCCGGCCATCTGCGCGCCGGTGTTGCCGCCCATGAAGTTGATGATGTTGTAGCCGCGGTAGAACTCGCGCATCAGCTTCAGGCCGTTGCCCTCGATCATCCACGCGCTCATCTGGCGCGAGTTCATGCCGAAGGGAATGGCGGCGCCGATGGCGAAGGTCTCGTCCTTGCCGAAGAAGTAGTACGGCACCGTGTGGCACATCTCGACGGTGCCGTTCTGCACCCCGTCCACCACGCCGAAGGGCGGCATCAGCTCGCCGCCGGCATGCACCGAGATCTCGAACTTGCCGCCCGACATCTCCTTGACCTTGCGGGCGAACACGTCGGCTCCGCCAAAGATGGTGTCCAGCGACTTCGGGAAGCTGGAGGCCAGGCGCCAGCGGACGTTGGCTTGCGCATGCACGATCGCGGGGGCCACGCTGGCGGCCAGCACACCCGCTAGGCCGGCTCCGCGCACGAAGGAACGACGTTCCATGAACACTCCTCAAGTGACAGCTATGACTCAGGAGCGGCGGATTCTAGGAGCGCTAAATGTGCAACGCCGCAGGGTAACCACTGCGGCGTTGTGTTCCTTGCATCAATGCAAGATCGCCTGGCACTGATGCACAACGCCGGGCGAACGAAGCGATTTACAGCTTCTGTGCTTGCATGAAGTCGTCGAAGCCGGCTTCGGCAAAGCGGAACCACAGGTTCTGGTCGCGTCGGAAGTTGGCGTAGTCCTCGTAGATCTTCTTCCAGTTGGCGTTCTTGGCGCCAATGTCGGAATACAGCGCCATGGACTCCTTGAAAGCCGCATCCATCACGTCGCGCGGGAAGCGGGCCAGCTTGGTGCCGGAAGCCACCAGCTGCTTCAGTGCAGCCGGGTTCTTGGCGTCGTACTTGGCCTGCATGTCGACGTGCGCGACATGGGTGGCGGCATCGACGATCGCCTTGTACTCGGCCGACAGGCCTTCATAGGCCTTGGTGTTGATGAAGAAGTCCAGTTGCGGGCCGCCTTCCCACCAGCCGGGGTAGTAGTAGTTGGGCGCCACCTTGTTGAAGCCCAGCTTCTGGTCGTCGTACGGGCCCACCCATTCGGCCGCATCGATGGTGCCCTTTTCCAGCGCCTGGTAGATCTCGCCGCCGGGGATGTTCTGCGGCACGCCACCCATGCGCTCGACCACCTTGCCCGCGAAGCCGCCCACGCGGAACTTCAGGCCCTTCATGTCCGCAACGGTCTTGATCTCCTTGCGGTACCAGCCACCCATCTGGGCGCCGGTGTTGCCGCCCATGAAGTTGATGATGTTGTAGCCCTTGTAGAACTCGCGCATCAGCTTCAGGCCGTTGCCTTCCACCATCCACGCGGTCATCTGGCGCGAATTGAGGCCGAAGGGAATCGCGCAACCGAGGGCGAAGCACTCGTCCTTGCCGAAGAAGTAGTACGGCGCGGTGTGGGCCATTTCCACCGTGCCGTTCTGCACGCCGTCGACCACGCCGAAGGGAGGCATCAGTTCGCCACCGGCGTGAACCGAAATCTCGAACTTGCCGCCCGACATGTCCTTCACCTTCTTGGCGAACACTTCGGCGGCACCAAAGATGGTGTCCAAGGATTTCGGGAAGCTCGACGCCAGGCGCCAACGGATGTTGGCCTGGGCATGCACGATGGCCGGTGCGGCACCGGCAGCCAGCACGCCGGCCAGGCCCGCGCCGCGTACGAAGGAACGACGTTCCATGAGGTCTCCTCTTGAAGGTGGAAAGCAGAACTGCAGGACAACACTGCAAAAGCGCAGCCAATTGTGGGCGGCCGGTGGAGGGATCGGCACGGGGTTTGCACCGTAATCCCATCGGCTTGTGAACCCGTTCTCGGCGAGCCGCTGCGAGGCTAACGGCCCAACCTTGAAGCTCGCTGAACAAGGGCGCGCGGTGCGCCCCGAGGAAACCCGTACGGCGCGTCAGCTTCCCGCGATCTTCATGCGCTCGATCAGCACCGAGCCGATGGTCTTGGTGCCCATGGTGTAGGCGTCAGCACCCACCGCGGAGATCTGCTTGAACATGTCGCGCAGGTTGCCCGCGATCGTGACCTCATGCACCGGGTGAACGATGCGCCCGTTCTCCACCCAGAAGCCCGCGGCGCCGCGCGAATAGTCGCCGGTCACGTAGTTCACCCCCTGCCCCATCAGCTCGATGACGAACAGGCCGCGGTGCAGCTTGCGCAGCATCTCGTCCAGGTTGTCGCCCGGCCGGGTGAGCCGGCTGGTGAGGGTGAGGTTCTGCGAGCCGCCGGCATGGCCGGTGGTGCGCATGCCGAGCTTGCGTGCGGAATAGCTGGAGAGGAAGTAGCCCTGCACCACCCCGCCTTCGACCACGCTGCGCGGCTTGGTGGCCACCCCTTCGTCGTCGAAGGGCGCGCTGCCCTTGCCTTTGGGGATGTGCGGGTCCTCGCGGATGTCGATGTGGTCGGCGAGCACCGGCTGCCCGAGGCTGTCGACCAGAAAGCTCGCCTTGCGGTACAGCGAGCCGCCGCTGGTGGCCTGCACATAGGCGCCCAGCAAGCCGGCCGCCAAGGTGGACTCGAACAGCACCGGCACCTCGCATGTGGCGATCTTGCGCGACTTCAGGCGCGACAGCGCGCGCTCGGCGGCATAGCGCCCCACCGCCTCGGGTGCGGCCATGTCGGCGGCATTGCGTTCCGAGGTGTACCAGGCGTCGCGCTGCATGCCGTCGCCGCGGCCAGCGATGGGCGCCACCGACAGCGAATGGCGCGAGCTGGCGTAGCCGCCACGAAAGCCGCGCGAGTTGCCGGCGAAGAAGTGCGACTGCTGGGCCGACACACCTGCGCCTTCGGAGTTGGTGATGCGCTTGTCGGTGGTGAGCGCCGCGTCCTCGCAGCGGCGTGCCAGCTCGGCGGCGGCCGCCGCGTCGATGTCCCAGGGATGGAACAGGTCCAGGTCGCGTGCGGCCTGCTCCGGCGTGACGAGATCTGCCTCGTCGGGCAGCCCGGCGGCAGGGTCTTCCGCCGTGAAACGCGCGATGTCGTAAGCGGCCTTGACCGTCTGCTCCAGCGCGGTGCGGGAGAAGTCGGACGTGCTCGCGTTGCCGCGCCGCTGGCCGATGTAGACCGCCACGCCCACCGACTTGTCGCGGTTGCGCTCCACGTTTTCCAGCTCGCCCTTGCGAACCGACACCGACAGGCCTACGCCTTCGGACACCTCCGCACCGGCGTCGCTGGCGCCCAGGTCGCGCGCGATCGCCAGGGCGTCCTCGACGATCTGCTGGAACTGCTCGCGGGAATAGGCGAAGCCGGAGTCGGAACGGGAGGTGGTCATGGGGTGCGACAGCCGTGCGCAGCACGGGCGAAAGATGGGGCGCGGCTATCATAGCGACCCCCTTTCCCGCCCGCTCCAGCCGCCTCATGTCCCCGGACGAACTCGACCCAGACGCCAGTCCGCAGCCCTACTACGAGCGGCCGAGCAAGACGCGGATGAAGAAGCAGTCGCACGACCTGCAGGCCCTGGGCCAGGCGCTGGTGGACCTGCCGGACGACCGCCTGGCCGCCCTGCCGGCCGAAGAGAGCCTGATCGACGCGGTGCGCGAGTACAAGAAAACCCGCTCGCACGAAGGCCGGCGCCGCCAGATGCAATACATCGGCAAGCTGATGCGCCACACCGACCCCGAGCCCCTGCGCGAGGCGGTGGCCGCGATGCAAGTGCCGCGCGCCAAGGACACGCTTGCCCTGCACCAGGCGGAGCTGTGGCGCGACACGCTGATTGCCGACGACGAAACGCTCACCCGCTGGATGGCGGAGCATCCCGAGTCGGACACGCAGCAGTTGCGCAGCCTGATCCGCGCCGCCCGCAAGGAAGGCGCGCTGCCGCCCGAGCAGCGCCATGGCCGGGCCTACCGCGAGCTGTTCCAGTTCATCAAGAAGGCGATGGCGGAATGAGCGGTCTGGAGCTTGTTCGCATCGGGGTCGTGTCCATCAGCGACCGCGCCTCCACCGGCGTCTATGAAGACAAAGGCCTGCCGGCCCTGCGCGATTGGCTAGGCCGCGCGCTGCGCAACCCGATCGACTGGGAAAGCCGGCTGATCCCAGATGAAGCTCCACTCATCAGCAACACCTTGCGCGAGTTGGTCGACGTGGCCGGCTGCCACCTGGTGCTCACCACCGGCGGCACCGGGCCCTCGCCGCGCGACGTGACGCCGGAGGCCACGCTGGCGGTGGCCGACAAGGAGATGCCGGGCTTCAGCGAGCAGATGCGCCAGATCAGCCTGCGCTTCGTGCCCACCGCCATCCTGTCGCGCCAGGTGGCGGTGATCCGCGGCAAGGCCCTGATCATCAACCTGCCGGGCCAGCCGAAATCCATCGCGGAAACGCTGGAAGGGCTGCCAGGCGCGACGCCGCCGGTGCACGGCATCTTTGCTGCCGTGCCCTATTGCATCGACCTGATCGGCGGCCCTTACCTGGTCACCGACCCGGCGGTGTGCGCGGCCTTCCGGCCGAAGTCGGCGATCCGCCCGCCAGCTACTTGACCAGGCGCTCCAGCTTCTGGGCGTCGAAGTGCTCGGTGGTCTGGGCGTCTTCTGGCACGCAGTCCTCCCCCGGCAATTCACGCGAACGGGACGACAGCTTCTCAATCGCCTGCCACAGCAGCGCGATCTGGTGCTCGTGGCCGGCCGCATGGTCGATCAGGCCCTTCATGGCCTGCGCCACCGGGTCGTCGCCCTGCGTCACGCCATAGGCTGAGAAGCCCATGCGCGCCGCCACCGCCTCGCGCGTGGCGTCGGCATCTGCCTGGATGATGCGTGCCGGGTTGCCCACCGCGGTGGCGCCCGGCGGCACCGGCTTGACCACCACGGCACTGGAGCCGATGCGCGCGCCGTCCCCGACCGTGAAGCCGCCCAGCACCTGCGAGTTCGCGCCCACGATCACACCGCGCCCCAGCGTCGGGTGCCGCTTGGCGCCCTTGGACAAGGAGGTGCCGCCCAGCGTCACGCCCTGGTAGATGGTGCATTCATCGCCGATCTCGGCCGTTTCGCCCACCACCACGCCCATGCCATGGTCGATGAAGACCCGCCGGCCGATGGTGGCGCCCGGGTGGATCTCGATGCCGGTGAAAAAGCGGCCCAGGTGCGAGATGAAACGCGCCAGCCAGCGCAGGCCGTGCTGCCAGCACCAATGGGCGCGCCGATGGAAGATCAGCGCATGCAGGCCCGGGTAACAGGTGAGCACCTCCCACGTCGAACGCGCCGCAGGGTCGCGCTCGAGGATGCAGGCGATGTCTTCACGCAGTCGGCTGAACATGGGGTTGACCCTGTGTCGGGCTGAAGTGGAGCAAGTGTATGCGCGGCCCTCATAACAAGCCGGCCAGCGGGGAGAAGCGCCGTGCGACCTATGGCCGCTTGGCCATCGCCCGGGCGATGCCGCGCAGGATGTGGACTTCGGTGTCCTGCAGTTGGGCCCGGTTGAGCAGCTGCTGCAGGCGAGGCATCAGCTTCTTGGGCGCGTTGGGGTCCAGGAAACCGATGTCCACCAGCACCTGCTGCCAGTGGTCCAGCAGGCCGGCGATGGCGGTGCCGTCGGCGAGGGCGGGGTCGACGGTGCGCGGGGCGACGGCAAAGCCGCCCAGCGCCTGGCGCCAGTCATACGCGATCAACTGCACCGCCTGGGCGAGGTTGAGCGAGCCGTAATCGGGATGGGTGGGGATGCTCAGGCACGCATGGCAGGCATAGACCTCGTCGTTGCTCATGCCGAAGCGCTCGCTGCCGAACACGAAGGCCACACGCTGCGGCTGCCGCACCAGTTGAGCGAACAGCTCGCGCGGCGCGAAGGTCGGTGGCCCGAAATCGCGCGGCGTCATCGCCGTGGCGCAGGCGTAGCTCACGCCTTCGAGCGCCTGCGCCAAGGTGTCCACGATGCGTGCGCGCACCAGGATGTCGGCCGCACCGCTGGCCATCGCCACGGTTTCTTCGCGCGACAACACGTCGTCGAAACGCGGCTTCACCAGCACCAGGTCGGAAAAACCCATCACCTTCATGGCACGCGCCACCGAGCCCACGTTGCCCGGATGGCTGGTGTTGAGCAGGATGAAGCGGGTGGGGTCGCTGGCTTGCACGATGGCGCCGGGTAAAATCGGCATTATCGGCAGCGGGCCACCGCCGCCACGCTCTTTCCTCCCGTCGTCGCCGTTCTCTTTGCCTTCACAGCAGGTCGCCCCATGTCCCAAGCCCTGAACCCCATGCTCAACATCGCCATCAAGGCGGCACGCACGGCCGGTTCCATCATCAACCGGGCATCGCTGGACCTGGACATCCTCAAGATCAACACCAAGTCGCCCAACGACTTCGTGACCGAGGTGGACCAGGCGGCCGAGAACGCGATCATCGAGACCCTGCTCACCGCCTACCCCGGCCACGGCATCCTGGCCGAGGAATCGGGCCGCGAGCATGGCGCCAAGAACAGCGAATACGTCTGGATCATCGATCCGCTGGACGGCACCACCAACTTCATCCACGGCTTTCCGGTCTATGCGGTGTCCATCGCGCTGACCTACCGCGGCCAGGTGCAACAGGCGGTGGTGTACGACCCGTCGCGCAACGACCTGTTCTATGCCTCCAAGGGCCGGGGCGCGTTCCTGAACGACCGGCGCCTGCGCGTGTCCAAGCGCACCCGCATGTCCGACTCGCTCATCGGCACCGGTTTTCCCTTCCGCAAGGGCGACAATTTCAAGCGCTACGTGAAGATGTTCGAAGAGGTGATGCAGCAGTGCGCCGGCCTGCGCCGCCCGGGCGCCGCGGCGCTGGACCTCTGCTACGTGGCTGCGGGCTACTACGACGGCTTCTTCGAGACCGGCCTCAACCCCTGGGACGTGGCCGCCGGCTCGCTGATGATCACCGAGGCGGGTGGGTTGATCGGCAACTTCACCGGCGAAGCGGACTACCTGTTCCAGCGTGAGGTGGTGGCCGGCTCGCCCAAGATCTATGGCCAGCTCGTGCAGATCCTGTCGCCCTACACCCGCGTGATCAAGCAGGACGAGGAGCACCCGGCCGGCGCTGCGCCCGAGGGTTCGCCCGAGCAGGCGCTGGCCGCGGCCGTGCGCGGGGCCGACGCTGCGCCAGTGCCACAACCCGAAGAAAAGAAGCGGACGGCGGTGCGCATCCGCAAGGCCGACCTCTGACCTCACCGGGCTGACCCGATGAACAGCCCCGTGGAGCTCGGCGCGCACACGCCGGTCATGCAGCAGTACTTCCGCCTGAAGGCGGAGCACCCCGACGCGCTCGTGTTCTTCCGCATGGGCGACTTCTACGAGGTGTTCTACGACGACGCGCGCAAGTGCAACCGCCTGCTGGACATCACGCTCACCTCGCGCGGCCAGAGCGGTGGCGAGCCTGTCGTCATGGCCGGGGTGCCGGTGCACGCGCTGGAGGCCTACCTCGCCAAGCTGATCAAGCTGGGCGAGGCGGTGGCCATCGCCGAGCAGGTGGGCGACGTGGCGACGGCCAAGGGCCCGGTGGAGCGCAAGGTGGTGCGGGTGGTCACGCCTGGCACCGTCACCGACACCGAGCTGCTGTCGGACCGAGTGGATACCTTGCTGGTGGCGGTGCGGCGCCAGCGCGCCACCTGGGGCCTCGCCTGGCTGGGGCTGTCCAGCGGGCAGTTGGGCCTCACCGAATGCGGCGAGCGTGAGCTGCCCACCTGGCTGGCGCGGCTGGATGCGGCCGAGATACTGATCGACCGCGACGACGTGCCGGCGTGTGTGCAGCAAAGCGGCGCTGCCATCACGCATCGCCCGGCCTGGCAGTTCGACAGCTCCCTGGGCGCGCGCAAGCTGTGCGAACAGCTGCGTGTCGCGTCGCTGGCCGGCTTCAACGCGCAGGAGCTGGCCGCTGCCCATGCAGCCGCAGCGGCGCTGCTCAGCTTTGCCGAGCACACCCAGGCGCGCGCTCTCTCGCATGTGCGCAGCCTGGAGGTGGCCCGTGCCAACGAGCTGCTGGAGCTGCCGCCGGCCACGCACCGCAACCTGGAGCTCACCCGCACCCTGCGCGGCGAGGACAGCCCCACCCTGCTGTCGCTGCTCGACAGCTGCCGCACCGGCATGGGCAGCCGCGCGCTGCGCCACTGGCTCACACATCCCCTGCGGGCTCGCGACACGGCGCTTGCGCGCCACGACGCGATCGACGTGCTGCTGCGTGAAGGCTTCGCGCCGTTGCGCGAGGTGCTGCGCCATGTGAGCGACGTGGAGCGCATCGCCTCCCGCGTGGCCCTGCGCCAGGTGCGCCCTCGTGAGCTCGCCGGCCTGCGCAGCACCCTGCAGCAGCTGCCCGCCCTGCGCGCCAAGGCGCCGTCCGGCAGCCCGCTGCTCGACCAGCTGCACCAGGCCTTGCAGCCGGCGCCGCAGATCGCCGCGCTGCTGCAGCAGGCGATCGCCGAGGAGCCGTCGGTGCTGCTGCGCGAAGGCGGTGTCATCGCGCCGGGCTTCGACCCCGACCTGGACGAGCTGCGCGGCATCAGCCAGAACTGCGACGCCTTCCTGCTCGACCTGGAAACCCGCGAGCGCGCCCGCACCGGCATCGGCAACCTGCGGGTGCAATACAACAAGGTGCACGGCTTCTACATCGAGGTCACCGCCGGCCAGCTCGACCGGGTGCCCCTGGACTACCAGCGCCGCCAGACGCTGAAGAACGCCGAGCGCTTCATCACGCCGGAGCTCAAGGGCTTCGAGGACAAGGCGCTGTCAGCCCAGGAGCGGGCGCTGGGGCGCGAGAAGCTGCTGTTCGAGATGGTGCTGGACGAGCTGCAGCCGCATCTGCCGGCGCTGTCCGCCCTGGCGCGCGCGCTGGCCTCGCTGGATGCGTTGGCGGCCTTGGCCGAGCGCGCCGCCACGCTCAACTGGTGCCGGCCGCAGTTCGTGTCGCACCCCTGCATCGAGATCGAGGCCGGCCGCCACCCGGTGGTGGAAGCCCGGCTGCGCGAAACCGGCGCGGGCGAGTTCATGGCCAACGACTGCCGGCTCGATGCCAGAACCCGCATGCTGGTGATCACCGGCCCCAACATGGGCGGCAAGAGCACCTTCATGCGCCAGGTGGCGCTGATCTCTCTGCTGGGCGCCATGGGCAGCTTCGTGCCGGCGCGCAGCTGCCGCCTGGGGCCGATGGACGCCATCCACACCCGCATCGGCGCAGCCGACGACCTGGCCAACGCGCAGTCCACCTTCATGCTGGAGATGACGGAAGCGGCGGCCATCGTGCACGGCGCCACCGAGCAGTCGCTGGTGCTGATGGACGAGATCGGGCGCGGCACGTCCACCTTCGACGGCCTGGCGCTGGCCGGTGCGATCGCCGGTTACCTGCATGACCGCAACAAGGCCTTCACGCTGTTCGCCACGCACTACTTCGAGCTGACCGCCTTTCCGCAGAAGCACGAGCGAGCGCTCAACGTGCACGTGTCGGCGGCGGAAAGCGGCGACGACATCGTCTTCCTGCACGAGATCCAGCCCGGCCCTGCGAGCCGCAGCTATGGCGTGCAGGTCGCTCGACTGGCCGGCATGCCGGCCTCGCTGATTCGCCAGGCGCGCAACACGCTGGAGGCGCTGGAGCGCCAGCAGCAGGCAGGCGACCCGCAGGTGGACCTGTTCGCACCACCGCCTGCGCCCGCTGTTGCCGCGCCGGCGTCGCCGCTGGACGATGCGCTGGCGGTGATCGACCCCGACAAGCTGTCCCCGCGCGAAGCGCTGGAAGCGCTCTACCGGCTCAAGGCCCTGACCGGGGCCACCACCGAAAGGCAAGCATGACCTACTGCGTGGGTATCCGGCTCGATGCCGGCCTGGTGTTCATGTCCGACTCGCGCACCAACGCGGGCCTGGACCAGATCAGCACCTACCGCAAGATGATGGTCTACGAGAAGCCCGGCGACCGCTTCATGGTGCTACTGTCGGCCGGCAACCTGAGCATCAGCCAGTCGGTGCGCGAGATCCTGCAGGTGGAAAAGCTGGACAACGGCGACGAACCACCCATCACGATCTGGAACGCGAAGAGCATGTTCGACGCCGCCCGGGTGCTGGGCAACGCGGTGCGCCGGGTGTACGACCAGGACGGCAAGGCGCTCAAGGCCACCGGCGTGGACTTCAACGCCTCCATGATCTTCGGCGGCCAGATCCAGGGCGAGGCCATGCGCATGTTCCTCGTCTACTCGGCGGGCAACTTCATCGAGGCCACGCGCGAGACCTGCTACTTCCAGATCGGCGAATCCAAGTACGGCAAGCCCATCCTCGACCGCGTGGTCACGCCGCAGACGCCGCTGGACGAAGCCGCGAAGTGCGCCTTGATCTCGATGGACTCCACTTTGAAGTCCAACCTGTCGGTGGGCCTGCCGCTGGACCTGCTGGTGTACGAGGCGGGCACCTTCAAGACCAACCAGCTGGTCTGCATCGACGAAGGGAACCCCTACTTCAGCATGATCCGCGGCACCTGGGGCCAGCGCCTGAAGCAGGTGTTCGAGGACATCGAGGACCCGCGCTGGGACGGTGGCCACAGCGAATTCCCGCTGTGCGTGCCGTCGCCGCGCTACGAGCCGATGCGCAAGATCAGCAAACCCGACGAGAAGATCGTTTGAAACCCACCAAGACCCTCGTCTTCTCCCATGCCAACGGCTTTCCGGCGCGCACCTATGGCGTGCTCTTCGAGCGCTGGCGTGCCGCGGGCTACGCCGTGCATGCGGTGGACAAGTTCGGCCACGACCCGAAGTACCCGGTCACCAGCAACTGGCCCAAGCTGCGCGACCAGCTGATCGATTTCATCGACCGCGAGGTCGACGGCCCGGCTTACCTGGTAGGCCACTCGCTGGGCGGCATGCTGAGCCTGCTGGCTGCCTGCCGCCGGCCTGACCTGGCACAAGGCCTGGTGCTGCTGGACTCGCCGGTGATCACCGGCTGGCGCGCCCACAGCGTGCAGGTGGTCAAGGCCACCGGCCTGATGCACCGCATCTCCCCCGGGCGGGTGTCGCAGAGCCGCCGCCACGAGTGGCCGTCGCGTGAAGCCGCCCACCAGCACTATGCCGCCAAAAGCAAGTTCGCCCGCTGGGACCCGCGGGTGCTGAAGGACTACATCGACTGCGGCATCGACGAAACCAGCGGCAAGGCCGTGCTCGCTTTCCGGCGCGAGGTGGAAACCCGCATCTACAACACGCTGCCGCACCACCTGCCCGCGCTGCTGAAACGGCATCCGCCCAAGTGCCCGGTGGCGTTCATCGCGGGCACGCAGTCCGAAGAAGTGCGCCAGGGCGGGCTGGAGGCGTCGCGCCGGCTGGCGGGCGAACGCTTCGTCTGGATGGAAGGGTCGCACCTGTACCCGATGGAAAAGCCGGACGCGACCGCCGACGAAGTGCTGAAGCTGCTGGCTTCGATGTGAGCACCCCACCCCTATAATCACGCTTTACCACCACAGCGTTCTTGCAACAAAAGAACGCTGCATGACAATGACCAAGTTCGTCTTCGTCACCGGCGGCGTGGTGTCCTCTCTCGGCAAGGGCATTGCAGCGGCGTCTCTCGCCGCGATCCTCGAATCGCGCGGTCTCAAAGTCACCCTCATCAAGCTCGACCCGTACATCAACGTGGATCCGGGCACGATGTCGCCGTTCCAGCACGGCGAGGTGTTCGTCACCGACGACGGCGCGGAAACCGACCTCGACCTCGGCCACTACGAGCGCTTCGTCACCACGCGGATGAAGCGCCAGAACAACTTCACCACCGGCCAGATCTACAAGACCGTGCTGGAGAAGGAACGCCGCGGCGACTACCTCGGCAAGACGGTGCAGGTGATCCCGCACATCACCAACGAGATCCAGGACTACGTGCGCCGCGGCGCCGGCGTCGGCACGCCGGACGAGGCCCAGGTGGCCATCGTCGAAATCGGTGGCACGGTGGGCGACATCGAATCGCTGCCCTTCCTGGAAGCCGTGCGCCAGATGAGCCTGCGCCTGGGGCCGACGAACACCGCGTTCGTGCACCTCACCTACGTGCCCTGGATCGCCGCCGCCGGCGAGCTGAAGACCAAGCCCACCCAGCACACGGTGCAGAAGCTGCGCGAGATCGGCATCCAGCCGGACGCGCTGCTGTGCCGCGCCGACCGCCGCATCCCGGACGACGAGCGCGACAAGATCAGCCTGTTCACCAACGTGCTCACCACCGGCGTCATCTCGGTGTGGGACGCGGACACCATCTACAAGGTGCCGCGCATGCTGCACGAGCAGGGCCTGGACGAGCTGATCTGCATGAAGCTGCAGTTGCTCACCCGCCCCGCCGACCTCAAGCGCTGGGACCGCCTGGTGTACGAGGTGGAGCATCCGCAGCACGAGGTCACCATCGCCATGTGCGGCAAGTACACCGACCTGTCGGACTCGTACAAGTCGCTCAACGAAGCGCTCAAGCACGCCGGCATCCACAACCATGCCCGCGTGAACATCGAGTACGTCGATTCCGAGACGCTGAACGAAGGCAATGCCACCCAGCTGCTGGACAAGTACGACGCCATCCTGGTGCCGGGCGGCTTCGGCAAGCGCGGCGTGGAAGGCAAGATCTGCGCGGCCCGTTATGCCCGCGAGCACAAGATCCCTTACCTGGGCATCTGCCTGGGCATGCAGGTGGCCACCATCGAATACGCGCGCCACAAGGCCGGGCTGGACAACGCCAACAGCACCGAGTTCGACGAGAAGACGCCGCATCCGGTGATCGCGCTGATCGACGAATGGCAGGACCGCGACGGCAGCATCCAGAAACGGGACGCCAACTCGGACCTGGGCGGCACCATGCGCCTGGGCTCGCAGAGCTCCGACGTGAAGGCCGGCACCCTGGCGCACCAGATCTACGGCAGCGTGGTCACCGAGCGCCACCGCCACCGCTACGAGGCTAACGAGCATTACCTGCAGCGCCTGCAGGAAGCCGGCCTGGTCATCTCCGCCATCACCCAGCGCGAGAAGCTCACCGAGATGGTGGAGCTGCCGCAAAGCGAGCATCCCTGGTTCGTGGGCGTGCAGTTCCACCCGGAATTCAAGTCCACGCCCTGGGACGGCCATCCGCTGTTCATCAGCTACATCCGCGCGGCGCTGAACCGCCACATGGAACGCAGCGGCGGCAAGGCCGACGCCAAGGCCAAGGTCACCGCCTGAGAAGGAAGACAGACATGAAGTTGTGTGGTTTCGACGTCGGCCTGGACCGGCCCTTCTTCCTGATCGCCGGCCCCTGCGTCGTCGAGTCCGAACAACTGCAGATGGACGTGGCCGGGCGCCTGAAGGAGATCACCTCCGAACTCGGCATTCCGTTCATCTTCAAGTCCAGCTACGACAAGGCCAACCGCTCCTCGGGCACGTCCTTCCGCGGCCCGGGCCGTGACAAGGGCCTGCAGATCCTGGCCGCGGTGAAAAAGCAGATCGGCGTGCCGGTGCTCACCGACGTGCACAGCGAAGCCGAAGTGGAAGAAGTGGCGTCCGTGGTGGACGTGCTGCAGACCCCGGCCTTCCTGTGCCGCCAGACCGATTTCATCCGCGCCGTGGCCCAGAGCGGCAAGCCGGTGAACATCAAGAAGGGCCAGTTCCTCGCGCCGCACGACATGAAGAACGTGATCGACAAGGCCCGTGCCGCCGCGCGCGAAAAGGGCCTGCCGGAGGACAGCTTCATGGCCTGTGAGCGCGGCGCCAGCTTCGGCTACAACAACCTCGTGTCCGACATGCGCAGCCTCGCCATCATGCGCGAGACCGGTGCGCCGGTGGTGTTTGACGCCACCCATTCGGTGCAGTTGCCCGGCGGGCAAGGCACCAGCTCGGGCGGCCAGCGCGAGTTCGTGCCGGTGCTGTCGCGTGCCGCGGTGGCGGTCGGCATCGCCGGCCTCTTCACCGAGACCCATCCTGACCCCGCCAACGCACTGAGCGACGGCCCGAACGCCGTGCCGCTGAAGCACATGAAGGCGCTGCTGGAACAGCTGGTCGCCCTGGACCGGGTGATCAAGCAGCAGCCGCTGCTCGAGAACGACTTTTCCTGCTGAGCCCACGATGCCCGCTGCCTACATCATTGCCGACGTCACCGTCACCGACGCCGAGAAGATGGCCAACTACCGCGTCTGGTCCACCAAGGCCATGCAGGAGCACGGTGCCCAGGTGCTGGTGCGCGGCGGCGAGTTCGAGGTGCTGGAAGGCCCGTGGACGCCCAGCCGGCTGGTGGTGCTCAAGTTCCCCAGCCGCGAGCAGGCCAAGGCCTTCTACAACAGCCAGACCTACGCCCATGCCAAGACCCTGCGCGAAGGCGCCGGCGTGATGCGCATGATCGTGGTCGACGGCGTGGAATGAATCTGAAGCGCGCATGTAACGCCTTTCATGCACCATGCGCGGCTTTTGCGAATTGAGAAACCTTCAGGAGAAGACCCAGCATGAGTGCCATCGTTGACATCGTCGGCCGCGAGATCCTCGACAGCCGAGGCAACCCCACCATCGAATGCGACGTGCTGCTGGAAAGCGGCACCATGGGCCGCGCGGCCGTGCCTTCGGGCGCGTCCACCGGCTCGCGCGAAGCTATCGAGCTGCGTGACGGCGACAAGAGCCGCTACCTCGGCAAGGGCGTGCTCAAGGCGGTGGAGCACGTCAACACCGAGATTTCAGAAGCCGTGCTGGGCCTGGACGCCTCCGAGCAGGCCTTCCTGGACCGCACCCTGATCGACCTGGACGGCACCGAGAACAAGAGCCGCCTGGGTGCCAACGCGACGCTGGCGGTCTCCATGGCCGTGGCCCGCGCCGCGGCCGAAGAGTCCGGCCTGCCGCTGTACCGCTACTTCGGCGGCATGGGCGGCATGCAGATGCCCGTGCCGATGATGAACGTGATCAACGGCGGCGCCCACGCCAACAACACGCTGGACCTGCAGGAGCTGATGATCATCCCCGTGGGCGCGCCGACGTTCCGGGAGGCGGTGCGCTACGGCGCCGAGGTGTTCCATGCGCTGAAGAAGATCATCGACGGCCGCGGCATGAGCACCGCCGTGGGCGACGAAGGCGGCTTCGCGCCCAACGTGCAGAACCACGAAGCGGCGATCCAGCTGATCCTCGAGGCGATCGACAAGGCAGGCTACACGGCGGGTGAGCAGATCGCCATCGGCCTGGACTGCGCCGCCAGCGAGTTCTACAAAGACGGCCAGTACGTGCTGGAAGGCGAAGGCGGCCTGAAATTGAGCGCCCCGCAGTGGACCGACATCCTGGCCACCTGGTGCGACAAGTACCCGATCATCAGCATCGAGGACGGCATGGCCGAAGGCGACTGGGACGGCTGGAAGCACCTGACCGAGCGCCTGGGCAAGAACATCCAGCTGGTGGGCGACGACCTGTTCGTCACCAACACCAAGATCCTGCAGGAAGGCATCGACAAGCGCATCGCAAACTCGATCCTCATCAAGATCAACCAGATCGGCACGCTGACCGAAACCTTCGCCGCGATCGAGATGGCCAAGCGCGCGGGCTACACCGCCGTGATCAGCCACCGCTCGGGCGAGACGGAAGACAGCACCATCGCGGACATCGCGGTGGGCACCAACGCCGGCCAGATCAAAACCGGGTCCTTGAGCCGCAGCGACCGCATGGCCAAGTACAACCAGCTGCTGCGCATCGAGGAAGACCTGGGCGACGTGGCCACCTACCCTGGCCGCTCCACCTTCTACAACCTGCGCTGACTCCGGCAGCCCGCCGTGCGCCTGGTCACCCTGCTGCTGCTTGCGCTGCTGGGCTTCGTCCATGCCGAACTCTGGTTCGGCAAGGGCAGCCTGCCGCGGGTGGTGGCCTTGTCGGGCCAGGTGACGGAACAGAAGGCCAAGAACGAGCTCGCGCGCCAGCGCAACGAGCAGCTGGCCGCCGAGGTCAACGACCTCAAGGAAGGCCTGGAGATGGTGGAAGAGCGCGCCCGCGCCGAGCTGGGCATGATCAGGCCGGACGAGATCCTCGTCCAGGTCACCGCCCGCCGCTGAAGGCTGCGTGATGGATGCCCTGCTGCACACGCTGCAGCCACTGTTCGCGAGCGCGTTTTCCGTCTGGGGCAGCCCGGTCACCTGGCTGGAGATCGTGGCTTTCGTGCTCGCCTTGTGGATGGTGGTGTGCAACATGCGCGTCAACCCGCTGGGCTGGCCGCTGGCCATCGTGAGCTCGCTGCTGTACTGCCTGCTGTTCTGGAACAGCAAGCTGTATGGCGATGCCTCGCTGCAGATCTTCTTCGCGGTGGTTGCGCTGTGGGGCTGGTGGCAGTGGCTGCGCGGCACCGATGCGTCTGGCCATGCCCTGGCCGTTCGGTATCTGGGCGCAGCAGGCCGCTGGCGCCTGCTGCTGCTGACCCTGGCCGCCTGGCCTTTGCTGGGCCTGTTCCTGCACCGTTTCACCGACACCGACGTGGCGTGGTGGGACGCCTTCCCCACCGCCTTCAGCGTGGCCGGGCAATGGCTGCTGGGCCGCAAGTACGTGGAGAACTGGCCCACCTGGGTGCTGGTCAATACCGTGAGCGTGGGCCTGTTTGCCTACAAGGGCCTGTGGCTCACCGTGCTGCTCTACGGGCTGTTCGTGGTGATGTCGCTGGCCGGCTGGCGCGCGTGGCAAAGCAAGGCCACGGCATGACGCCCGGCGTGTGCATCGCCATCGTGGGAGCGGAAAGCACCGGCAAGACCGCGTTGGCCGGTGCCTTGTGCGAGCGCATCGCGCAGGCCACCGGCCTGCGCTGCACCTGGATCAGCGAGCTGTTGCGCGACTGGTGCGACAGCCACCACCGCACACCACGCGCCGACGAACAGCTGGCCATTGCCCAGGGCCAGGCGCAGCGGGTGCGCAGCGCTGCCGATCATTTCGATGTCGTGATCGCCGACACCACACCGCTGATGACGGCGGTGTACAGCGAGATGCTGTTTGCGGATGCCTCGCTGTACGGCATGGCGCTGGCGCACCAGCAGACCTATGCCCTCACCCTGCTGACCGCGCTGGACCTGCCCTGGGTGCCCGACGGCCTGCAGCGCGACGGCCCGCATGTGCGCGAGCCGGTGGACCGCGCAGTGCGCAGCGCGCTGGTGCGCGCCGGCGTGGCCTGGAGCGTGGTGTCGGGCACCGGCGCCGCGCGGCTGGAGTGCGCACTGGACGCGGTCACGCCGCTGCTGCTGCGCGCACCCGCACCTCAAGCCGGCCTCTTCACCCGCCTGCGCGAGCGCGAGGCGGCGCAGCCGGCCTGGCAGTGGGTGTGCGACAAATGCGACGTGCCCGAATGCGAGCACGCCGCGCTGCGGCCCTGAGCCCGGCTGCCTCCTTCACACCAACGTAGCGCCCACGCTCCAGCGGAGGGCACAGGCCCTGCAGGCTACTGCACCGCCCCGCTGCCAGGCGGCTGGTTGCCCGGCGGCGTGAACAGCTCCCCCACGTCCACCGGGTCGAAGTGGTACTGCTGGCCGCAGAACTCGCAGCCGATCTCGACCTCGCCGCGTTCCGCGACCACGCTGTCGATCTCCTCGCGGCCCAGGCCCTTGAGCATCTGGCCCACGCGCTCGCGCGAGCAGGTGCATGCAAAGTGCGGGGTCTGCGGCTCGAAGCGGATCAGCGGCTCCTCCCAGAACAGCCGGTGCAGGATGGTCTCCACGTCCAGCTCCAGCAGCTCTTCCTGCGTGAGCGTTGCAGCCAGGTGCGCCACGCGGTTGAAGCCTTCGCTCAGGCCGATGTCATCTTCATTGCGGCGGCCTTCGAGGTTGCCTTCGCCTTCGATCGGCAGGCGCTGGATCAGCAGCCCGGCGGCCACCTGGTCGTTGGCCGCCAGCACCAGCCGGGTGTCCAGCTGCTCGGACTGCAGCATGTAGTGCTCCAGCACCTGGGCCAGCTCCTGCAGCGGCTCGCGGTGGTCGCCGTGCAGCGGCACCACGCCCTGGTAGGCCTGCTGGCCCGGCTTCTTGTCCTTGGGGTCCAGCGTGATCGCGCAGCGGCCCTTGCCGTGCACATTGAGCATGGCTTCCAGCTGCGCCGTGGGCTTGACCTCGCCCACCACCTTGGCGGTGGTGCGAAAGCTCAGGTCCGGCTGCACCTCGGCCACCGCCAGCTTGACCGGCCCGTCGCCGAACACCTGCAGCACCAGCGCGCCGTTGAACTTGATGTTGGACTGCATCAGCACGCCCGCGGCCGCCATCTCGCCCAGCAGCGCGCGCACCGGCGCCGGAAAGGGGCCCGCCGCCTCGCGGCGCTTGAGCACGTCCTGCCAGGCGTCGGTCAGGCGCACCAGCATGCCGCGCACCGGCAGGCCATCGAAAAGGAATTTGTGGAGTTCGCTCACCCGTGTCACCTTGGGGCTGGTGGCCCCGGTTCAAGCCTCAACCGATCTTGCGCAGCCCGGCGGCAAAGCGCCTGGCATTGGCGGCATAGTGCCGGGCGCTCAGCGCCAGGCGCTCGATCTGCTCCGGCGACAGCTGGCGCACCACGCGGGCCGGCGAGCCCATGATCAGCGAGCCGTCGGGGAATTCCCTGCCTTCGGTCACCAGCGAGCCGGCGCCCACCAGGCAATTGCGGCCTATCTTCGCGCCATTGAGCACCACCGACTGGATGCCGATGAGCGAGTTGTCACCAATGGTGCAGCCGTGCAGCATGACCTGGTGGCCCACGGTGACGTTCTCGCCGATCACCAGCTCGATGCCGGCGTCGGTGTGCAGCACGCTGCCGTCCTGCACATTCGAGCCGCGCCCGATGTGCAGCCAGTCAGTGTCACCACGCGCCACGGTGTTGAACCAGATGCTCGCCTCTTCGCCGAGCGCCACCTTGCCGATCACGCTGGCGCTGTCGGCCACCCAGGCCGACGACGCGATGCGGGGCGTGTCGTCCCCGAGTTGGTAGATGGCCATGGCGCGGTCCGAGAAAGCAGTGGAGCCCATAATTCTAGGGATGGAGCTTCGACAGCGCGCGCTCGAGGTGTTGTGCCTGGCCGACCCCACCGCCAAGGCGGATGCGGCGCTGGCCTTGCAGGCCGCCGCCCGCGGAGGGGCGCCCCTGAACCCCACCGCAGCAATGCCCGCCCCCGCGCTCCTGCCCGGCCGCCCGGCGCGCCCCGCGCTGGTGCCGCCCGACCAGGTGCCGCGCCGCTCGCCGTTCACGCCGGAAGGCCGGGCCGCGCTGCTGCACGCCGTGGCCCACATCGAGTTCAACGCGATCAACCTGGCGCTGGACGCCGTGTGGCGTTTTCCGGGCATGCCCGATGCCTACTACTTCGACTGGCTGCGGGTGGCGGGTGAAGAGGCGCTGCACTTCACCCTGCTGCGAGAGCACCTGCGCAGCCTGCAGCACGACTACGGCGACTTCGACGCACACGACGGACTCTGGGCCATGACGGACAAGACCCGGCACGACATCGTGGCGCGCATGGCCCTGGTGCCCCGCACGCTGGAGGCCCGCGGCCTGGACGCCACGCCACCGATGCAGGCGAAGTTCGCCAAGGCCGGCGACCAGCGCGCAGTAGAGATCCTGGCCATCATCCTGCGCGACGAGATCGGCCATGTCGCGGTGGGCAACCGCTGGTACGCCTGGCTGTGCAAGCGCGACGGGCTCGATCCGGTGCAGCACTACCGCACCCTGGCTGAACGCCATGGCGCGCCCCGACTCAAACCCCCCTTCAACCGCCCTGCCCGCCTGGCCGCCGGCTTCAGCGAGGCAGAGCTGGCCACTCTGCAGGACACAGCCAACCCATGAGAGTCTTTGTCGCAGGATTCCAGCACGAGACCAACACTTTCGCCCCCACCAAAGCCGACTGGGCTGCCTTCCAGGCCGGCGCCGGCTACCCCGCCGTGTCACGCGGCGAGGCGATGCTCGAGCTCATCGGGCCGAGCAGCCTGCCGATGGGCGGCTTCATCCGCAGCGCACGCGAGCGCGGCTGGACGCTGCTGCCGTCGATCTGGGCCGGCGCATCGCCCTCCGCCCATGTGACCAAGGACGCCTTCGAGCGCATCAGCGCCGCGGCGATCGAGGACTTGCAGCGCGGTGGCTTCGACGCCGTGTACCTCGACCTGCATGGCGCCGCCGTGGCCGAGCACCTGGACGATGCCGAGGGCGAGTTGCTGGCGCGCATCCGCGAGGTGATCGGCCCGCAGATGCCGCTGGTGGCCAGCCTGGACCTGCATGCCAACGTCACCGAACGCATGCTGCGCCTGGCCACGGCGATGACCGCCTTCCGGACCTATCCCCACGTGGACATGGCGGAGACCGGCATGCGCGCGGCCGCCATGCTGGCCGCCCTGCACGCGGGCGCGCACTGGAGCACGCGGCACCTGCGCATTCCCTTCCTGCTGCCGCTGAACGCGCAGTGCACCCTGATGGAGCCGGCCGCCAGCGTGATGACGCGGCTGGCCGCGCTGGAGGCGCAGCATGGCGTGATGCTCAGCTGCGCCATGGGCTTCCCGGCCGCTGATTTCCCCGAGTGCGGGCCCGTGGTCTTTGGCCATGGGCCCGATGCCGACGCCGTGCAGCTTGCCGTGAACGCGCTCGCGGAGCAGATCGTCGCGCAGCGCGCCCAGTGGTCGCTGGACCTGCGCGCCCCGCGTGAAGCGGTCAACGAAGCGCTGGCGCTGGCGGAGCAGTCCGAAGGGCCGGTCGTCATCGCCGACACCCAGGACAACCCCGGTGCGGGCGGTGATGCCAACACCACCGGCATGCTGCATGCGGTGCTGGCCGCCGGCGCCGGCCAGCGCTGGCCCGGCCGGGTGGCACTGGGCCTGCTGCACGATGCGCAGGCCGCGGCCACCGCATCGGCCGGCGGACCGGGTGCGCTGCTGGAGCTGCGCCTGGGGCAAGCGGTGCCCACCTACGCCGGCGGGCTGAGCGACCCGCCGCTGCGCTGCCGCTGCGTGGTGCGGGCGGTGAGCGACGGCGTGGTGCCGCTGCATGGGCCGATGACGGCCGGCAGCACCGCGCGCCTGGGGCCCAGCGCCTGCGTGGACATCGACGGCGTGCTGGTGCTCATCACCTCAGCCAAGTGCCAGATGCTGGACCTGGACCTCTACCGCTTCCTCGGCGTTCAGCCCGAACGCATGAAGATCCTGGTGAACAAGAGCTCGGTGCACTTCCGCGCCGCCTTCGGCCCGATCGCCTCGCACATCCTGGTGGCCAAGGCGCCGGGGCCGATGGCGGCGGACCCGGCCGACCTGCCGTGGCGGCGGCTGCCGTCGCAGATCGCACGCCGGCCTTGAGGGCAACGGCTCAGGCCCAGCCGCCGCCGAGGGCCCGGTACAGCGACACCTGGTTCGACAGGCGCGTCAGCCGCACGGCGATCAGCGCCTGCTGGGCCGCCACCATCTCGCGCTGCGCATCCAGCACTTCGAGGTAGCTCAGCGCACCCTGCCGGAAGCGGATCTCCGACAGCCGGAAGGTCTGCGCCGTGGCGGCCACCAGCGACTGCTGTGCCTCCAGTTGTTCGCCGAGCGTGCTGCGCACGGCGAGCGCATCGGCCACCTCGCGGAAGGCGCGCTGGACGGCGCCTTCGTACTGCGCCAGGGCGATCGCGCGCTCGGCGTCCGCCACCTCCGCCGCAGCCTGGCGGCGGCCACCCTCGAAGATCGGCAGCGTGACCTGTGGCAGGAAGGCCCACGCGCCCGCGCCTGCCCGGAACAGGTCGGCCAGTGCAGCGCTGGCCACCCCGCCGCTGGCGGTGAGCGTGATGCTGGGGAAGAAGGCCGCACGCGCGGCACCGATCTGCGCATGGGCCGCCTGCAGCCGGTGCTCGGCGCCCCGGATGTCGGGCCGGCGCTGCAGCACCTGCGACGGCAGACCCGCCGGCAACGCGTCCAGCGTGGCCACCGGCGCCAGCGAATCGGGCAGCAGCTCAGGTGGCAGCGGCGCACCCACCAGCAGCGCCAACGCGTTTTCTGCCTGCGCCGCCTGCGCGGTGAAACGCGCGAGGTCGCCACGGGCCGCGTCCACCGTGGTCTGCGCGCGGCTCAGGTCGAGCTGCGAAGCGACGCCCGACTCCACGCGGCGCTGGATGAGCGTGTAGGCGCTGCGCTGGTTGTCCAGCGTCTCGCGGGCCAGCCGCTGGCGCTCACGGTCGGCGGCGAGCGCGAGGTAGGCATTCGCCACTTCGGCCACCAGGCTGATCTGCGCGCTGTGCCGCGCCTGCTCGGTGGCCAGGTACTCCTGCAGCCCGGCCTCGTTCAGGCTGCGCACGCGGCCGAAGAAGTCGAGTTCATAGCCGCTGATGCCCACGCCTGCGTCGTAGCGGTGCGTGGTTTCGGCACGTCCGCTGGGGGTGAGGCTGCCGGGCGTGCGCTGCGCGGTAGCGCCCGCACCAACCGCCACCGTCGGCAGCCGGTCGGCGCGTTCGATGCGGTACAGCGCCCGCGCGCGTTCGATGTTGAGCGCGGCCACCCGCAGGTCGCGGTTGTGCTCGAGCGCCTGGCCGATCAGCGTGCGCAGCCGCTCGTCGCTGAAGAACTGCTGCCAGCTGCGCTCGGCCACGGCGTCGGGCGATGCTGCGGTGGCTGCAGATGGCGCTGGCCAGGCCTGCGGCACAGGCGCCGCAGGGCGCTGGTAGTCCGGCGCGAGGCTGGTACAGCCCGCCAGCACCAGCGCGGCGGCCAGCAACGAAAGTGTTTTCATCTCTGTGCTCCTTTGGCTCAGGCCGGCAGCGCGGCAAGGTGCGCGCCGGCGTCCGCCGTGTGCGCCTCTGCCGCCGTGCCCCGGCGGTCCTTGGCGATCAGCATGTAGAACACCGGCACCACCACCAGCGTGAACACCGTGCCGATCACCATGCCGCTGACCAGCACCGTGCCGATGCTGTTGCGTGCCTGGGCGCCCGGGCCGGACACCAGCACCAGCGGCAGGTGGCCGAACACCGTGGCGGCCGAGGTCATCAGCACCGGCCGCAGGCGGGTGAGCGCCGCCTCGCGCAAGGCCGCCAGCTTGGCGAGCCCGCGCTCCTGCAAGGTGTTGGCGAACTCGACGATCAGGATGCCGTTCTTGGCGATCAGGCCCACCAGCGTGATCAGGCCCACCTGCGAGTAAATGTTGATGGTGGTCAGGTCCAGGAAGCTGAACACCAGCGCACCGGAAATGGCCAGCGGCACCGAACCCAGCAGCACGATCAGCGGATCGCGGAAGCTCTTGAACTGCGCCGCCAGCACCAGGTAGATGAGCACCAGGCTGAAGCCCAGCGTCACGGCCAGCGCCGAGCCCTCGTGGCGGATCTGGCGCGATTCGCCGGCATGGTCCAGCACCACGCGGTCGCCACCGGCCGCGCGCGCGGCATCCTCCAGCACACGCAGGCCCTCCTCCTTGGTGACACCCGGCGCGACGCCGCCGAACACCTTGAGCGCATTGCGCTGCTGGAAGCGGTTGAGCGTGCGCGGTGCCGCGCTGGTTTCCACGCGCGCGAAGGTGGACACCGGCACCAGCGCACCTGCGGGCGTCTTGATCTTCAGGTCCAGCAGCGGTGCGATCGAGGCGCGGCCTTCGTCGCCGATCTGCGGGATGACCTTGTAGCTGCGGTCGAACCAGTTGAAGCGGTTGACGTGGCTGCCGCCCAGCAGCGTGCCCAGCTCGCGGCCCACGCCGGCGAGGTCCAGGCCCAGGTCGGCGATGCGCTCGCGGTCCAGCACCACGCGCGCCTCCGGCAGGTCGAGCTTCAGGTCGGTGTCCACGTAGAGGAACTTGCCGCTCTTCATGCCGGCCTCGATCACGCGCGACACGATCGCCAGCTGCTGCTCAGGCGGGTCGTCACTCTGCAGCACCAGCTCCACGTCGTACTGTCCCGGTGTGGGCAGCGGCGGATCCAGGCGCGGGAACACACGCAGGCCCGGCACCTGCGAGACGGCGCCGTAGACCTCGCCGTACATCGCCTCGGTGGAGCGGCTGCGCTGCTGCCAGTCCTTCACCACGATGCCGCCGAAGCCGCCCCAGTTGGCCGTGAGCGACCAGGTGAACTCGGTCTCGGGGAAGGCGCGCACCGCCTTCACCACGTCGAGATGATCGCGCTTGGTGGCGGCCAGCGACGAATCGGGCGAGGCTTCGTAGTACAGGCTGATGTGGCGCTGGTCTTCCACCGGCGCCAGCTCCTGGCGCGAGAAGACATACAGCGGGTAGGCCGCCACCGCGATCAGCAGCGCCGCCAGCACGATGGCCGCACGCAGGCCGAGCACCACGTCGAGCACGCGGCCGTAGCCAGCCCGCACCCGGTCGAACTGACGGTTCACCCACACGGTCAGGCGCGTCTGGTGGCCGCCCTCGTGCACGAAGTGCGCGCTCATCACCGGCGACAAGGTCACCGCGACGATGCCGGACACCACCACGGCGGCCGCCAGCGTGATCGCGAACTCGAGGAACAGCGCGCCAGTCAAGCCGCTCTGGATGCCGATGGGCGCATACACCGCGGCCAGCGTGATCGTCATTGCCACGATGGGGCCGAACAGCTCGCGGGCGCCGGCCAGCGCCGCCTCCATGCGGGTCTTGCCTTCGCGCACGTGGCGTTCCACGTTCTCCACTACCACGATGGCGTCGTCCACCACCAGCCCCACCGACAGCACGATCGCCAGGATGGTGAGCAGGTTCAGGCTGAAGCCGAAGGCGTACATCACCGCGCCGGCGCCGATCAGGGACACCGGCATGGCCACCAGCGGCACCAGCGCCGTGCGGGCAGAGCCGAGGAAGAGGAAGACCACCAGCGCGACGATGGCCACGGTTTCCGCCAACGTCTTGCTGATCTCCTTGAGCGCGTCGCGCATGAACATCGTGCCGTCCCAGACCAGGCGCATCTCGATGTCCTTGGGCAGCGTCGGTTCGATCTCCGCCATCTTGGCGCGCAGGCCGTCGGCCACCTCCAGCTCGTTGGCGCCGGGCACCGGCCAGATGCCGAGGTACACCGCCTCCTGGTCGTTGTAGCGGGCGGCGAGCTGCGCCTCTTCGGCACCCAGCTCCACACGCGCCACGTCGGCCAGCCGAACCACCGCGCCCTGCCGCTCGGCCACGATGAGCTGGCGGAACTCCTCCACCGAGCGCAGGTCGGTGTTGGCCAGCACGTTCACCTGCACCTGGTCATTGCGCGTCTGGCCCACCGCGGCCAGGTAGTTGTTGCGCTGCAGGGCCGCCTGAACGTCGCCCGGCGTGAGGCCCAGGGCCGCCAGGCGGTCGGGGTCGATCCACACCCGCATCGCGAGGTTGCGGCCACCCTCGTTGTTGGTGACACGCTGCACACCGTCGATGGTGGCCAGCCGCGGCTGCACATTGCGCACCAGGTAGTCGGTGATGGCCGAAACGCTGCGCTCCTTGGAGGCGAAGCTGAGATAGAAGGTGCCATACGGCCGGTCGGCCCGCTGCACCTCCACCGCAGGCGGCTCGGCTTCACCGGGGAGCTCGGAACGCACCTGCTGCAGCCGGGCTGTCACCTCCGCGAGCGCCGCGGTCGAACTGTGGTTGAGCTTCAGGCGCACGGTGACGGTGCTCACGCCGGCGCGGCTGCTGGACTCCACATGGTCCACGCCGCCGATGGCCGAGACCGCGCGCTCGATCGGCGTGGTGAGGAAGCCGCGCACCGTCTCGGCGCTGGCGCCGGTGTAGACGGTGGTGATGACGACGGAACTGCTTTCGAGGTTGGGGTACTGCTGCACCGGCAGGGTGGCCAGCGCCCGCCAGCCCACGAGCGCGATGACCATGTTCACCACCACGGCGAGCACCGGGTGGCGGATGAAAAGATCGGTGATGGAAGAGCGCATGGCTTGCTCCTTCAGCCGCCGGTGGCCGCACCGGCCTTGGCCGACGTGCGTGTGGGCGCTGGCGCCACCGCCACGAGGGCGGTGTCGCGCAGCTTGAACGAGCCCGAAGCGGCGACCTGCTCGCCGGCTGCGAGGCCACCGGTCACCAGCACTTCGTCGCCCAGCGCGGCGCCCACCTGCACCGGGCGCTGATGCGCGCGCAGCTGCTTGTCGGCACCGGCGGCGAGCACGAACACATGGTCGCCGGCCGGCCCCTTGCGCAGCGCGGTCGCCGGGATGGCCACCGCGGCCGCCGGCTGGCCCACCGCCACGCTCACACGCATCGATGAGCCGGGCACCGGCAGCACCGCGCTGGCGGCAGCCTCCTTGCCCAGCTGGATGCGCGCACGCACCGTGCTGTTGCGCGTGGCGGGATCGACCTTCGCGTCCACCGCGGCAATGCGGGCGGCGATCGGTGCTGCGGCGCGGCCCGCCTCGGCAGCGGCGAACACGTCCACCCGGTCGCCCGGCTTCAGGGCCGCGGCCACCGCCTGGGGCACCGCAAAGTCCACATGCAGTGCCTCGTCCACGCTTTGCAAGGTGGTGATCTCCGTGCCCTCCTGCAGGTACTGCCCAGGGTGCAGGTTGGCCAGCCCCACGCGGGCGCGGAAGGGCACGCGGATCAGCTTGCGCGCGATCACGGCCTCGGTGCGGGCCACCTGCGCTGCAGCCACGTCGCGCTCGGCGCGCGCCTTGTCCAGGTCGATCTCGGAGATGGCGTCGAAGCCGCGCAGCGCCTCCAGCCGCTTCAGCGTGGCGTTGGCCAGGCCCAGCTGGGCCTGCTGCGCCTTCAGGTCCGCCTGTTCCACCGACACGTCCAGCGCCACCAGCACGCTGCCGGCATCCACGATGGCGCCCGGCTGCAGGTTGACCTGGCGCACGGTGCCGGCGATCTCGTTGCGCAGCGTCACCGAGCGCAGCGCCAGCACGGTGCCGATCGCGCTGGTGGCGCCGCGATGTTCGCGCGCCACCGCGGTGGCGGCGGAAACGGCTTCGGCCGGTTCCGCCTGCGCGGCACCGGCCCCTGCAGCCGGGTCGGCGCCGAACTTCCATGCGGCCAGCGCGCCGCCGATGCCGACAAGCGCCGTCAGCAGGACGGCCGATCGGAACACGTTGTTCATGGGTTGCTCCTTCAGGTTCGGTTGCGCCGGCATCCAGGCCAGCACATGGGGCGCAACGCTACCGTCCAGCCGGTCGGTTGTCAACCGACCAGACGGTCGGTACCGTCCGGTCGGTCAATCTATGCGGCGTGAAGCCGACGCGCCACCGAGCGCGCCGCAGCGCAGCAGCACCGCGACAACCGCCCGCGAACCCGCGCGCCGGCGTGGCGCCGGCGCGTCAGGACACCCGACGGTCAGCAGGGGAAAGACAGGGGAAGCGAGGGAAACCAGCGCGGCACGCAGGCCGGCCGGGGGCTCAGCGCTTGCGCGCGGCGGCGGGGGCCTTCTTCGCAACGGTGCGACGGCCGGCGGCCGTCTTGCTGCCGGCGCCGGCGCTGCGCCCGCGGGGTGCGGGCTTGGCGTCGTCGAGGATCTTCTCGAGTGCCTTGCGCACACGAACGATCATGGTCTGGTCCACCTGCACCAGGCCGAGCACCCAGTACAGCCACAGGCCGTCGATGGCGGCGGCCACGACCTCGCCCACGCCTTCGGGCAGATCGTCCTCCGCCACGCGGCCGTGCAGCTCGGCATAGGCGTCACGCATGGGCGCCAGGAGCTGCGGGTTGTGGGCCAGCGCCGAGAAGGTGGCGGCCGAGCCGCGCTGGCAGGTGACGCACCACTCGTCGAGGTCGCGCAGGTTGGCCGCCAGCAGCCCGCGGGCCATGCGGCCGGGGCCCTCTTCCGCCTGCTCGTAGGCCTGGGCGTTGTGCCCGCGGATCGCGCCGGCGGTGCGCTTGACCAGCGCGTCGACCAGGCGGTCCTTGCTGGGAAAGTGGTGCAACAGCCCCCCCTTGCTGACCTTGGCCTCGGCGGCCACGGCGTCCAGCGTGAGGCTGGCGATGCCGTCGCGCACGATCACGGCTTCCGCCGCATCGAGCAGCGCATCCACGCGCGATGTGCTGGCGTCAGGGCTGGGCGGCGGGACCAGCGGTCCGCTGAACGGGCTGGTGGACATGGGTGCAGACTAACCGTCCGGTCGGTCGGTTGTCAATGGCAACCGACCGACCGGCTCGGGCATGGCCCGGCGGGGCCTCAGAAGGAGTAGCGGCCCATCAGGTCAAAGCGGGACAGGTCGCCCTTGTCGACGTTGTTGTCCGCGTCGGCAAAGCTCTTGCGCTGGCCCCACACGTACTCCGCACCGAGCTCGACGTTCTTGATCGGCGAGTAGATGAAGTTCACGTGCAGCTGGCGCAGGGTGCGGTTGCCGATGTCCTGCGCCGTCTTGGCCTTGTTCGCGCCAAACGCCACGGTGCCGCGCAGCTGGTCGGTGAAGGTCTTGGCGTAGCCCACCACCAGGCCCATGTTGTGGTCGAAGGTGATGGCGCCGGTGTCCGGGTCGATGGCATAGCCGTTGGAGCCGTACATCTGGTCGAAGTCGCCGTCCACGCGCGCGAACTGCGCCATCAGCAGGTCCTTGTCGGTGATCTTGAAGCTGCCGCCGATGCCAAGGCCATAACCGCGCTTGGTGGTGGTGGCCGAGCGCTTCTCGTGCACCAGGCCGCGCACGTTCACCGCGCCCCAGTCGAAGCTCTTGTCCACGCGGGCCACGAACTGCGGCAGGCGCTCGTTGGCGCTGCCGTTGCCGAACTGGTCTTCCGGATCCTCCAGCGCCACCGTGAACTTGGCTACCTTGGGGTCGCTGTAGGTGTAGCGCACCATGGTGCGGCGCGAGAACGGCGCGCCGATCGGGCCGTTGAAGTCCACCGTCTCGGGCAGGTCGTCCAGGTCCATGAAGGTGGACCAGGTCTGGCCGACCAGGAAGCCGGCGTATTCACCGTAGGCATGGCGCAGGCGCAGGCGGTTGCGGTTGCCCGAGCCGTAGGAATAGAAGTCGGCTTCCAGCTTGGTGTTGAAGGTGCCGTACTGCGTGGGCGTTGAGCTCTCGAACCCGAAGCGCGAGGTTTCGGCGGTGAACTTGGTGCGGCCCTTCTGCCCTTCGGACGGCTGGAACTGCAGGTTGGTGGAGTTGTCCGGCGGCGACCAGCGGCCGAAGTCGTGGATGGCATGCGCCTCGGCGTAACCGTAGATGCGCATCGAGGTTTCCGAGCCCGGCAGGCGGAAGCCGCCGCCGATGTCGCCGGCCACCACCGCGTCCTTCTGCTTGATCTCGACCTGCTCGATGCGGTCGCCCCAGTTGGTGCTGTCGGCCGGTGCGGCCGGGGCGGTGGCGCCCTTCTGCTGCTTGAGCGCATTGATCTCCTGGCGCAGCTGCTTGATCTCGTTGCGCAGCTCCTCCAGCTCCTTGCTGGACTGCGCCTGGGCGGGAACCGTGCCCAGCACGGCGAGGCCGGCGGCCAGTGCGACGAGGGTCTTGTTCATCATGGCTTCTCTCTCCTTGGGGGTTGTTCGTTCGAGGGGCGGGTTTGAATGGGTCAATGCACGATCTGGCCGAGGAAGGCCCGGATGCGCGGGTTGTCCTGCGCATCGAAAAACTGTGCCGGCGGCGCGTCGTAGGCGATGCAGCCCTTGTCGACAAACAGGATGCGGTCGCCCACCTCGCGGGCAAAGCCCATCTCGTGGGTGACCACCAGCATGGTCATGCCGCTCTTGGCGAGCTGCTTCATCACGTCCAGCACTTCCTTCACCATCTCCGGGTCCAGGGCGGAGGTGGGCTCGTCGAACAGCATCACGCGGGGCTGCATCGCCAGGCTGCGGGCAATGGCCACGCGCTGCTGCTGGCCGCCCGACAGCGCGAACGGATGCTTGTGGGCATGCGCCTTCAGGCCCACGCGGTCGAGCAGCTCCATCGCCTTGGCATCGGCCTCCTCGCGCTTCATCTTGCGCACCCGGCGCGGCGCGAGGGTCACGTTCTCCAGCACGCTCAGGTGCGGGAACAGGTTGAACTGCTGGAACACCATGCCGACCTCGGCACGCAGCTTGTCCAGCTGCTTGGCATCGTCGTTCACCTCGATGCCGTCGACCACGATGCGGCCGCTGTCGTAGGTTTCCAGGCGGTTGAGCATGCGCAGCAAGGTGCTCTTGCCGGAGCCCGAAGCGCCGATGATCACGGTGACTTCACCCGCATTGAAATGCGTGGTCACGTCGCGCAGCACATGGTGCGGGCCGAAGTGCTTGTTGACCCGCTCGACCGTGATCAATGGCGAACCAGCCTGAGCGCCGGGCCGCCCCAAGCTCGGGCTGGAGCCCCCCTGGGGGGCGGACGCCGGTACTCCGGCGGATGGGGGCACCGTCATGCCAGTTTTCCTTCGATGTCGTAGCGGCGCTCGATGGCGTCGGAGATCTGCGTCATCACGGTGGTGAGCACGAGGTAGATGATGGCGGTGGCGATGAAAACCGGCACCGCCTGGAACGAGGTGGACTTCACCTGCGAGCCGGCGTTGGTGAGCTCCACCACGCCGATGGTGAAGGCCAGCGACGAATCCTTCAGCAAGGCCACCACGTTGTTCACCAGCGGCGGCAGCGCGATCTTGAAGGCCTGCGGGAAGGTGATGTCGACAAACGTGTACCAGCGGCTCAGGCCGAGCGAGCGCGCCGCTTCCACCTGGCCCTTGGGCACGGCGAGCAGGCCGGAGCGAATGGCCTCGGCGTTGTAGGCGCCGACGTTGAGCGCCAGCGCCACGCAGGCGGCGGTGAACTCGTCCATGCGCAGCACCGGGTGGATCTCCGGCAGCGCGAAGTACACGAACAGCACCTGCACCAGCAGCGGCGTACCGCGCATCACCCACACATAGGCGCCGGCGATCCAGCGCAGCGGCGGCACCCGCGACACCTTGCCCAGCGCGGCCAGCACGCCGAGCAGCACGCCTATCACGCCGGACACCAGCGTGAGCTGCACCGTGACGCGGGTGCCTTCGGCGAACAGCTGCGCGTTGTTGCCGATCGGGTGCGGCGCCCACGACAAGGGCGTGGCGATCAGCCACAGGATGAGCAGCAGCAGCACGCTGGCCGACACCATCGTGGCACTGCTGCGCTGCTGGCGGCTCCATTGAGCCGGCCAGGGGGACAAGAGACGTTGCATGGTGGCAAGTCCAGGAGGGCGGGAAGGGGCGAAACCCAGGCGCCAACGCTGACGCTGGCGTGCGGACTCCGGAGGGCCCCCGCCTGAAGCGGCAGGGGCGGTCGGACCTAGGAAGCTCAGCCGCTCACTTGCAGCGGATGTCCTCGTTGAACCACTTCTTCGAGATGGCGGCGTAGCTGCCGTCGGCCTGGATGGCGGCCAGCGCCTTGTTCACCTCGGCAGCCAGCGAGGTGTTGCCCTTGGCCACTGCGGACGCGATGCGCTCGATGAACAGGAAGTCGCCGATCTTCATGCCGGAGCCGGGGTTGGCGTCCAGCGCCTGCTTGGCCACGAAGCGGTCGGTCACCCAGGCATCGACGCGGCCGCTGGCCAGCGCGGCACGGGCGTCGGTGTCCTGCGGGAAGTTCTTGATCTCCTTCACGTTGGAGACCTTCTTGACGTTTTCGAGGTAGGTGGTGCCGGTCTGCACCGAGATCACCTTGCCGGAGAGGTCCTTCGCGGCGTGGATGGCCGGGTCCTTCGCCACGATGACGCCACCCGAGCAGTAGTGCGGCTCGGTGAATGTGACGGCCTTGGCGCGCTCTTCGGTGATGCCGTGGGAGGCGATCACCATGTCCCAGCGGTCCTGACGCAGGCCGGTGAGCAGCGCATCGAAGCTGAGCGCCTTCCACTCGACCTTGACGCCCATCTTGGCGGCCACCGCCTCCGCCACTTCCACCTCGAAGCCGGTCAGCTTGGCGCCCTGGAAGTAGTTGAAGGGCGCGAACTGGCCCTCGGTGGCGATGATGATCTTGCCGTCCTTCTTGACCTCGTCGAAGGTGCGCGCTTGCGCGCCCAGGCACAGGGCGGTGGCCGCCAGGGCGAGCGTGAGGCTCTTGGAGATCGACTTCAGCAGCTTCATGGACACAGTCCTTTCAAAGGAACTTCGAAGAATGACAGTTGGGGTGGTCGCTCATGCCGCCTCTTCCGCCGGCAGGAGCAGGGAACGGGGGAAAATGGGGTGCAGGATTATGGGTCAGCTGTCCCCGAAGAAGTAGCGCTTCAGGCCGGCCAGAACCATTTCCACTGCGATGGCGGTCAGCACCAGGCCCATGAGTTTTTCGATCGCCGACACCATGGAGTGCCCGATCAGCTTGCGGATGCGGCCGGCGGCCATGAGCACCGCGCCCGACACGCCCATGGCCGCGGTGAGTGCGCCTATCCAGTCCACCAGCCGGTCGGGCTGGCGAGACGCGAGCAGCAGCACGGTGGCCATGGCGGAGGGCCCGGCCAGCAACGGCACGGCCAGGGGAAAGATCAAGGGCTCGCGCGGCTTGCCGTCGCCGGCATACACCTCCACACCCGACTGGAAGATCATGCGGATGGCGATGATCAGCAGAATCACCCCGCCGGCCACTTCCAGCGAGCGCTCGGACAGCCGCATCAGGTGCAGGAAGCCACGGCCGCTGAGCATGAACGCGATCAGCACCGTGAAGGCAATCGCGACCTCGCGCACCGCCACGATGGTGCGGCGCTCGGGTGCCACGCCCTTCATCACGGAGATGAAGATCGGCAGGCTGCCCAGCGGGTCCAGCACCAGCAGCAACAGCACGAACGCTGAAAGGAAGTTGTGGGCCATCGATGGCGCAACAGGCCGTCATGCCGGCGCGCGGCTGGCGCCAAGGCGGTGCAAGACCCGGGCCAGCGCGTCCACCGCCTGGTCCAGCTGGGCCAGCGTCACGACGAGCGGCGGTGCCAGGCGCACCACGGTGCCATGCGTGTCCTTGGTGAGCACGCCTTCGTTCATCAGGCCCACGCAGACGCTGCGGGCACTGGCGAAGCCGGGGTCGATCTCCACGCCGACGAGCAGGCCCTTGCCGCGCAGGTCCACGATCGCGGGATGGCCGATCGCCTTCAGCCGCAGCATCAGGTGCTCGCCGGTCCAGCGCGCCTGCTCGGCGAGGCCTTCACGTTCCAGCAGCTGCAGGGCGGCATCGCCCACCGCGGCGGCCAGCGGGTTGCCGCCGAAGGTGCTGCCGTGGTCGCCGGGGGTGAAGAGATCCATCACGTCGTCACGCGCCAGGAAGGCACTCACCGGCAGCAGCCCGCCGCCCAGCGCCTTGCCCAGCGTCAGCCCATCAGGGCGCACACCTTCGTGGTCGCAGGCCAGCATGGCGCCGGTGCGGCCCAGGCCGGTCTGGATCTCGTCGCAGATCATCAGCACGTTATGGCGATCACAGGCCTCGCGCACGGCCTTCAGGTAACCGTGTGGCGGCACCACGATGCCCGCCTCGCCCTGGATCGGCTCGATCAGCACCGCGCAGGTGTCAGGCGTGATCGCCGCTTCCAGTGCGGCCGCATCGCCGAAAGGCACCTGCACGAAGCCGGGCGCAAAGGGGCCGAAGCCGTCGCGGTACTGCGCTTCGGTGGAGAAGCCGACGATGGTGGTGGTGCGGCCGGCGAAGTTGTTCTCCGCCACGATGATCTGCGCCCTGCCCTCGGCCACGCCCTTGATCCGATAGCCCCATTTGCGGGCGGCCTTGATCGCCGTTTCCACGGCTTCCGCGCCGGAGTTCATCGGCAGCGCACGCGCCATGCCGGTCATGCGGCACAGGCGCTGCAGGAAGGGGCCCAGCTTGTCGGTGTGGAAGGCGCGCGAAGTGATGGCCAGGCGCTGGGCCTGCTCGTTGAGCGCCTGCAGCAGCACCGGATGGCCGTGGCCGAAGCTCACCGCCGAGTAGGCCGACATCATGTCGAGGTAGCAGCGGCCGGCGTCGTCCCACAGCTGAACGCCTTCGCCGCGGGTGAGCACCACCGGCAGCGGGTCGTAGTTGCGGGCGCCATAGCGCGCCTCCAGCCCGATCGGTGATTCGTCGGGCGTCGCCTCGTGGGGAAGGCGGGCAGTCATTGCAAGTCTCCTGGCGGACCCCGCTCGAACGTGCGGCCGGGCTCTCGAAATCGAAACCGTGACTCTAACCGCGCGGCAACGCAAGATGCTTTCTATTTGTTGCGCCGACGCAGCGGGTCATGACAAGATTCGTGCACCAAACTGTCACGGCCTGTTTTCATGGATGCGTTGGACACGATTGACCGCAAGATTCTTAAGGCACTGCAGGATGATGGCCGTGCGTCCAACG
This sequence comes from Ideonella sp. BN130291, assembly GCF_036231905.1. Classification (NCBI taxonomy): domain Bacteria; kingdom Pseudomonadati; phylum Pseudomonadota; class Betaproteobacteria; order Burkholderiales; family Sphaerotilaceae; genus Ideonella; species Ideonella sp. BN130291. The sequence continues at coordinate 192,556 of NZ_JAZARE010000005.1, forward strand.
TGGAGCTGGCCGCCGAGGTGCACCTCTCGGCACCGCAATGCTTCCGCCGGGTGCGCGCGCTGGAGGAACGCAGGGTGATCCGCGGCTACACCGCCAGGGTGGCGCCCGAGGCGCTGGGGCTGGGGGTCACCGCTTTCGTGAGCCTGAACATCGACGGCGGCAAGTTCGACCAGGTGCGCAGCATCGAGAGCCACATCCGCGACTTCCCGCAGATCCTGGAGTGCCACACCGTGTCGGGCGACTACGACTACCTGCTGAAGGTGGTGGCCAAGGACCTGAAGTCCCTGTCCCAGTTTCTCACCGACCGCCTGATGCAGATCCCCGGCGTGGCCGACGTGCGCTCCATGATCTGCATGGAAGAAGTGAAGCCGCCCTCGGCGCTACCGACAGCGCTCTGACCGACGCATGAAAAAGGGCACCATCGGTGCCCTTTCGTCCTTCAAGCTGGAACCCCCTCCCGGAGGGGGCCCGGGGGAGCCAAACGTTCGCCCGCAGGGCTCCACATGGGCCTCTAGCCCATGTGGAGCCCGCCGTTGCAGGACATGTCCGCGCCGGTCGTGAATCCGGACTCGTCGCTCGCCAGCCACGACACCATGGAAGCGATCTCCTCCGGCGTACCCAGCCGCTTGATGGGGATGGTGGCGATGATCTTGTCCAGCACGTCCTGGCGGATTGCCTTGACCATGTCGGTCGCGATGTAGCCCGGGCTGATCGTGTTCACCGTCACACCCTTGCTGGCCACTTCCTGCGCCAGGGCCATCGTGAAGCCGTGCATGCCGGCCTTGGCCGCCGAGTAGTTGGTCTGGCCGAACTGGCCCTTCTCGCCATTGACCGAGCTGATGTTGATGATGCGGCCCCAGCCCCGGTCCATCATGTCGTCGATGACCTGCTTGGTCACATTGAACATGCTGTTGAGGTTGGTGTTGATCACCGCATCCCAGTCGGCCCGGGTCATCTTGCGGAACAGGCCGTCACGCGTGATGCCGGCGTTGTTGACCAGCACGTCGACCGGGCCGTGTTCCGCCTTCACCTTGGTGAACGCTGCGACGGTGGAATCCCATTCCGCCACGTTGCCCACCGAGACGTAGAAGGTGTAGCCGAGCGCCTTCTGCTCGTTGAGCCACTTGTCGAAGTCGCGGCTGGGGCCGCAGCCGGCGATCACCTTGAAGCCGTCCTTGTGCAGGCGCTGGCACATCGCGGTGCCGATACCGCCCATGCCGCCGGTGACGTATGCAATCTTCTGAGCCATGTGAGTGTTCTCCTTGGGGTTGTTATTGCCCTGTTGTGTTCCCAGGGTGGCCCGCTTGCCGCATCGGGTCAAGCGGGGGTTCTCCCTGCATGTCGCCCCCGCTTCGCCGGGTACGGCGAATCACCCCCCGAAGGGGGTGCCGCCTTGCTTGGGGCGGCCCGGCGCGGCGGCGGCCTCGCGCCTTCCGATGTTCAGCGCTCGATCGTGAGCGCAACACCCATGCCACCGCCGATGCACAGCGAGGCGATGCCCTTCTTCGCATTGCGGCGCTGCATTTCGTGCAGCAGCGTCACCAGAATGCGGCAGCCGGATGCACCGATCGGGTGCCCGATGGCGATGGCACCGCCGTTGACATTCACCTTGCTGGTGTCCCAGCCCATCTCGTTGTGCACCGCGCAGGCCTGGGCGGCAAAGGCTTCGTTGATCTCCAGCAGGTCCAGGTCGGCCGGCTTCCAGCCGGCACGCTCCAGCGCCTTCTTGGCGGCCGGCACCGGGCCCATGCCCATGAAGGCCGGGTCCAGGCCCGCGCTGGCGTAGGAGGCGATGCGGCCCAGGGGCTTCAGGCCCAGCTTGTCGGCCATCGCCGCCGTCATCACCACCACGCCGGCGGCGCCGTCGTTCAGGCCGGACGCGTTGCCGGCCGTCACGCTGCCCGCCTTGTCGAAGGCGGGGCGCAGGCTGGCCAGCGCTTCAGCGTTGGTCTTGCGGTTGATGAACTCGTCCGCATCGAAGACCAGCGGGTCGCCCTTCTTCTGCGGGATCTGCACGCCGACGATCTCGTCCTTGAAGCGGCCCGCGTCCTGCGCGGCGGCGGCTTTCTGCTGCGACGCCAGCGCCAGCGCATCCTGCTGTTCACGCGTGACGCCGTACTTCTTGGCCACGTTCTCGGCCGTGATGCCCATGTGGTACTGGTTGTACACGTCCCACAGGCCGTCGGTGATCATGGTGTCGATGAGCTTCCAGTCGCCCATGCGCTGGCCATCGCGCGAGCCCGGCAGCACGTGGGGCGACAGGCTCATGCTTTCCTGACCGCCGGCGATCACGATCTGCGAATCGCCGTCGCGGATGGCCTGCGCCGCCAGCATCACGGCCTTGAGGCCGGAGCCGCACACCTTGTTGATGGTCATCGCAGGCGTGGCCTGCGACAGGCCGGCCTTGATGACGGCCTGGCGCGCCGGGTTCTGCCCGGTGCCGGCCTGCAGCACCTGGCCGAGGATTACCTCGTCCACCTGGTCGGGCTGCAGCCGGGCGCGCTGCAGCAGCTCGCGCAGCACGATGGCGCCGAGTTCGGACGCGGGCGTCTTGGCCAGCGTGCCGCCGAACTTGCCGACCGCGGTGCGGGCAGCTGCGACGATGACGATGTCGGTGGTCATGGAGGGTCTCCTTTGGGGGTCAGGCCTTGGCTTTGACGTAGCGGCCGGGGGCGGGTTCGATGGCTTTGTAGCGCTTGTTGCCGAAGGTCTTGGGGGCAGCAATTTGCTTGCCGGCATGGGCCTTCAGCCAATCTGCCCAGTCTGGCCACCAACTGCCGGGCGCTTCTTGCGCATTGGCAAACCATTGGGCGGCCGTGGGCGGCAGCGCGGCGCTGGCCTTGGTGGTCCAGTGGCTGCGCTTTTTCTTCTCGGGCGGGTTGATGACGCCGGCGATGTGGCCGGAGGCACCCAGCACGAAACGCGTCTTGCCCTTGAGCACCTGGGTGTTCAGGTAGGCCGCGTCCCAAGGCACGATGTGGTCCTCGCGCGAGGCATACACATAGGCCGGCGCCTTGATGCGGCCCAGGTCCACCTTCGCGCCGCAGACGGTGAGCTTGCCGGGCACCTTGAGGTTGTTCTCCAGGTACATGTTGCGCAGGTACCAGCAGTACCAGGGCCCGGGCAGGTTGGTGGAATCGCTGTTCCAGTACAGCAGGTCGAACGGCGGCGGCGTTTCGCCCTTGAGGTAGTTGCCCACCACGTAGTTCCACACCAGGTCGTTCGGGCGCAGGAAGCTGAAGGTGGCCGCCAGTTCCTTGCCGTTGAGCATGCCGGGGCCGGTGGGCGCATCCGGGCCGATGGTGGTCTCGCGCAGCTGCACCGAGGCCTCGTCGACAAACAGGTCCAGCACGCCGGTGTTGCTGAAGTCGAGGAAGGTGGTCAGCAGCGTGAGGCTGGCGGCGGGTTGTTCGCCGCGCGCGGCCAGCACGGCCAGCGCACAGGCCAGCAAGGTGCCACCCACGCAGAACCCCAGGGTGTTGATCTGCTCCGCAGCGGTGATCTCCTGCACCACGCGGATGGCTTGCAGCACCGCGTCCTCGATGTAATCGTCCCAGGTCTTGGCGGCCAGGCTTTCGTCCGGGTTGCGCCAGCTGATCACGAAGGTGCGATGGCCCTGCGACACCGTGTAGCGGATCAGCGAGTTGTCCGGCTGCAGGTCGAGGATGTAGAACTTGTTGATGCACGGCGGCACGAACAGCATCGGCCGTTCGTGCACCTTGGCCGTGAGCGGCTTGTATTCGAGCAGCTGGAACAGTTCGTTCTCGAACACCACCGCGCCTTCGCTCGTGGCCACGTTGCGGCCCACCTCGAACACAGTTTCGTCGGTCTGCGAGAGATGCCCCTGCTGGATGTCATGCAGCAGGTGCTGCAGGCCCTGCGCGATGCTTTCACCGCCGGTCTCCAGCGCGCGTCGCTGCGCTTCGGGGTTGAGTGCCAGGTAGTTGCTGGGGCTGGCGGCGTCCACCCACTGCTGCACCGCGAAGCGGATGCGGGCCTTGGTCTTTTCGTCGCCCTGGATCGAATCGGCCAGCTGCATCAGCGTGCGGGCGTTGAGCAGGTACATCTGCGCCATGTAGGCGGTGGCCGGGTTGCTCGCCCACTCGGTGGCGGCAAAGCGGCGGTCGGCCAGCTTGGGCACGTCTTCGGCCGCCTTGGTACTGAGGCGCTCGACCGTGTCGTTCCACAAGGTGCTGGCCTGCTGGAGATAGTCGCTCTGCAGCCGCGACAAGGCATCGAACGAGACGTTCAAGCCGGACATGGACTTCACGATGTCCCCCACGGCGGCGCCGAAGGCCTGCGCATGCGCGCCCGCGTCATCCAGGGAAGCGATAGGCTTGGCTTTCAAAGGCATGTCTCCTGCAGTGCGTCAGCCGATTGTGGCGGTCGCAAAGCCGCCTTTCTAGCCGCGCGATCTTACCGCATCATGACATCAAATTTCATTACGCGAAACTACGTAAGCCCACTGAAGGGCAAGACATGAGCCCGGTGTTGCTGCTGGTGGGCATCGGCTGGATGTACGTGGTGGTGATGATGGCGGTCGCCGAGGCGATCTCGCCGTCCGGCACGCTGCTGGGCGCCTTGGTCACCTTTGTGCTCTATGGCGCGCTGCCCCTGTCGATCGTGATGTACCTGCTGGCCACACCGGCACGGCGGCGGCGCCGGCGTGCGGCCGAGGCTGCAGAGGCGGCTTCAGCCGCCGCGCAGCCAGACGGCGGCCGCCATGCGCCCGGTGACGCGGTCGCGCCGGAATGAATAGAAGCGCGCCGGGTCTTCCACGGTGCACCAGCCACCCCCGGACACCTGCTGCACGCCGGCCGCGGTGAGCTTGTCGCGTGCCAGCTGCGGCAGGTTCGCCAGCCAGCGTGGTGTGCCGTCCGCCCCGCAACGCGCGGTGAACCGCGCCGGATCGGGCTCGTCGGGCGACTGGTCGAAGGCCGTGAGCACGTCGGCCCCCACCTCGAACGCGCGCGGGCCGATGCAGGCACCCAGCCACGCGACCACCTCCTGCGGCGAGCAGCCGGCCGCCTGGCACACGGCCGCCAGCGTCTGCTCCAACACCCCGCCCGCCAGGCCGCGCCAGCCTGCATGCGCGGCACCGACCGCACGGCCATTGGTTGCAGCGAACAGGACCGGCAGGCAATCGGCCACCGTGACGGTGCAGGCCACGCCCGGCCAGCTGGTCACGCTCGCATCGGCTTCGATCACCGGTGCACCAGGTTCGACCGTGTCGAGGTTCACCACCCTCGTGCCGTGCACCTGCTTCATGAACACCGGTCGCGCGCCTGTCACGTCGGCGAAGCGCTGCATGTTGTGGCGCACTGCCACCTCCTCGTCGCCCACATAGGCGCCCAGGTTCATGCTGGCGAACGGGCCGGCACTCACGCCGCCGGCGCGTGTGCTCATCACCGCGCCCACGGCGGCCGGCGCGTCCCACTGGGGCTGCAGCCAGTCAGCGTCCATCAGGCGGTGGCGTCCGGGCACTTGGACGGCTGGGTTTCGTCGAAGGCGGGCAGTTGCATGCAGGCCTCGAACACCCGCATCACGTTCGGCACGTGATCCAGCCGGCAGTCGAAACGCTGGGCATTGAAGATCTGCGGCACCAGCACGCAGTCGGCCAGCGTGGGCGTGTCGCCATGGCAATACCGCCCGGGCTGGGCCGCCAGCTGCCGCTCCACCACTTCCAGGCCGGTTTCCACCCAGTGCCGGTACCAGCGGTTCTTGTCGTCCTCACTCACCTTGAGCGACTGCACCAGGTAGCGCAGCACGCGCAGGTTGTCCAGCGGATGGATCTCGCAGGCGATGTCCAGCGCCAGCGCCCTCACCCGCGCACGGGCGGCCGGCTCCTTGGGCAGCAGCGGCGGCTCGGGATGCGTTTCCTCCAGGTACTCGATGATGGCCAGCGACTGCGTGAGCGTGTGCTCCCCGTCGCGCAACAGCGGCACCAGGCGCGACGCCGACACCGCCTGGTAGGACTCGTTGAACTGCTCGTTCCTGGCCAGGTGCACCGGCAGGTAGTCGTAGGCCAGGCCCTTGCAGGCCAGCGCGATGCGCACCCGGTAGGAGGCCGAGGAGCGGAAGTAGTTGTAGAGCTGCATGGCGGCCAGTGTAGGAGCCGCGGGCGTGGCTATCATCGGCGCCCCTATGAGTGCCCTGGCATTGCGCCGGTGGCTGCAACGCACCGGCTCGCTGAGTGCGCACCTGCAGACACTGGGCTCCCGATTCGAAGTGCAACGCGTGTCGCAACGCGTGGCGCCCCTGCTGCCGGGCGAGGCCCGCAGCATGGGGCTGCCGCACAGCACACGCTGCGTGGTGCGCCAGGTGGTGCTGCGGGTGGACGGGTTGCCCTTGGTGTTTGCGCGCAGCGTGGCGCCGGCACACGCGCTGCACGGGCCGTGGCGAAGCTTGGGCTCGCTGGGCTCCAAGCCACTGGCGCAATTGCTGTTCGACACACCGCAGGTGTCGCGCAGCCGGCTGCTGGCGCAGCGCATCGGGGCCGCCGGCCCGTGGCGGGCGGTGCTGGACAAGGGCTGGCACGCGGCCACCGGGCAGGCGTGGCCGCAGCCCTTGGCGCACGCGCGCCACTCGGTGTTCCGCAAGGCCGGCATGCCGCTGCGCGTGACCGAGGTGTTCGCCCCGGCCATGCGCTCACGGCCCTGCCCTCAGACGATGCGCACGGCCAGCCGCGGCAAGCCGTCCACTTCCGCTTCCAGCAGGTCGCCGGCCTGTACCGCGGCCACGCCTTCCGGCGTGCCGCTGTAGATCAGGTCGCCAGGCTGCAGCTCCCAGGCGGCCGACAGGTGGGAGATCACCTCGGGCAGGCTCCAGATCAGCTTGCAGATTACGCTGCCCTGGCGCGGCTCGCCGTTGACGCGCAGCGCGATGCGGGTGTCGGCGCCGACCTGGCACTGCGCCGCCGGCTTCAATGCGCCGATGGGCGCGGCCTGGTCGAAACCCTTGCCGATGTCCCAGGGCCGGCCCTGCTTCTTCATCTCGTTCTGCAGGTCGCGCCGCGTCATGTCCAGGCCGACCGCATAGCCCCACACATGGGCCATCGCCTGGTCGACCGGAATGTCCCGGCCGCCCTGGCCGATGGCCACCACCAGCTCCACCTCATGGTGCAGGCTCTTGGTGAGCGAGGGGTAGGCCATCTCGCCGACCTCGCCTTCGGCCACCGGCAGGATGCTGTCGGCCGGCTTGAGGAAGAAGAACGGCGGCTCGCGGCCGGTGTGGCCCATCTCGATCGCGTGTTCCACATAGTTGCGGCCCACGCAGTAGATGCGGCGCACTGGGAAGGTTCCGCCGCCGGCCACGGGGACGCCAGGCATGGCTGGCGGACTCACGACATAAGTCATGCTCAAGGCTCTCCAGTTGGGGTCGTTCCATGATGCCACGGGGCCGTCTGCACACCCCGCTAGTACACTGCCCGCCATGCTTTTCCAAGCGCGCAGCATCAAGCATTGCAAGGCCTGCGGCGGCAGCGTGCACTACCAGGTGCCCGCCGACGACAACCGCGAACGCGCCGTGTGCAGCGACTGCCACGCCATCCATTACGAGAACCCGCTGAACGTGGTGGGCACCGTGCCGTTCTGGCAGGACCAGGTGCTGCTGTGCCGGCGCAACATCGAGCCGCGGCGCGGCCTGTGGACACTGCCCGCCGGTTTCATGGAGCTGGGCGAAAGCACCGCCGAAGGCGCACTGCGCGAAACCGTCGAGGAGGCCGGCGCCGATGTGGAGATGGGCGCGCTCTTCACGCTGCTGAATGTGGTGCGGGTCGGCCAGGTGCACCTGTTCTACCTCGCGCGGCTGCGCAGCACCGAGTTCGCGCCCGGGCCGGAAACCATCGAGGCGCAGCTGTTCACCGAAGCGCAGATCCCCTGGGAAGAGATCGCCTTCAAGACCACCCGGGAAACCCTGCTGCGCTACTTCGAGGACCGGCGCAGCGGCCGGTTCGGCGTGCACACCGCCGACATCGCCTGACCGCCGTATGAGCGAGACGCCCGCACCATCGACCCAGGCTGCCGCCCCCCCCGCTCCTGCCACCGCTGCTGCCGCCACGCCGGCCCCCATCACCTCGCGCCTGCGCGAAGACCTGCTGCACCCTGACCCGCTGCTGGACTGCCTGGTGGAGGTGTGCCGGCTGCATGGCCAGAACGCCTCGCGCGCGTCGCTGTCGGCCGGCTTGCCGCTGGTGGGCGGGCGCCTCACGCTGGAGCTGGCCGAGCGCGCCGCCTCGCGCGCCGGCATGGCCACCCGGCTGCTGCGCCTGCCGCTGGAGCAGATCGACCCGGCCAGCCTGCCCGCCATCCTGGTGCTGGCGGACAACAAGGCCTGCGTGCTGCTGAGCCTGGCGCAGGGCGAGGAGCCCGCGCGCGTGCTGCTGCCCGAAACCGGCCAGGGCTCGGTGCCTCTGACGAGAGAAGAGCTCGCCGCCCGCTACAGCGGCGTGGTGCTCTCGGTGCGGCCGCACTTCCGCTTCGACGACCGCACGCCCGACGTGCGGGCCCATCGCAGCGGCCACTGGTTCTGGAGCGCCCTGCTGGAGCAGCGCTTCGTGTACCGCGATGTGCTGTGGGCGGCCGCGCTGGTGAACCTGTTCGCACTCGCCTTCCCGATGTTCTCGATGAACGTGTACGACCGGGTGGTGCCCAACAACGCGGTGGAGACCTTGTGGGCCCTGGCCATCGGCGTGGTGCTGGTGCTGTGCGCCGACCTGTTCATGCGCAACCTCCGCAGCCATTTTGTGGACGAAGCGAGCGCGCGGGTGGACGTGCAGATCTCGGCCAAGCTGATGGAGCGGGTGCTCGGCATGCGGCTGGAGCATCGGCCGGAGTCGGTGGGCTCGTTCGCCTCCAACCTGCGCGGCTTCGAGCAGGTGCGCGATTTCATCGCCAGCAGCACGGTCACCGCGCTGATCGACCTGCCCTTCGCGCTGCTGTTCGTCATCGCGATGGGCTGGATCTCGATGTGGCTGGTGGCGCCGGTGGTGATCGCGTTCGCGCTGATCCTGGTGGTGGGCTACGTGCTGCAGCACCGGCTGCATGCGCTGGCCGAAACCACCTACAAGGCGTCGGCCCAGCGCAACGCCACGCTGATCGAGAGCCTGACCGGCATCGAGACCATCAAGACGCAGGGCGCCGAGGGCGTGATCCAGGCGCGCTGGGAGCGGGCGAACCGCTTTCTCGCCAGCGTGAACGTGCGCATGCGGGGGCTGTCCTCCGGCGCCATGTATGCGACCAACTGGCTCACGCAGATGGTGACGGTGTGCACCGTGATCATCGGCGTGTACCTGATCTCGCAGCGCGAGCTGACCATGGGCGCGCTGATCGCGGCGGGCATGCTGGCCGGGCGGGCGCTGTCGCCGGCGAGCCAGATTGTGGGCCTGCTGATGCAATACCAGGGCGCGCGCACCGCGCTCGAATCGCTGAACAAGCTGATGGACAAGCCGGTGGAGCGGCCCAGCAGCGCCGAAGGCGGCAGCCCCTTCATCCAGCGGCGCGAGCTCAAAGGCGACATCGAGTTCCGCAACGTGCGTTTTGCCTACCCTGGGCGCGACGACCCGGCGCTGGATGGCGTGAGCTTCAAGATCGCCGCGGGCGAGCGCGTGGCGCTGATCGGCCGCGTGGGCTCGGGCAAGTCCACCATGCAGCGGCTGATGATGGGCCTGTACCAGCCCACCGGCGGCGCGGTGCTGCTCGACGGCATCGACGTGCGCCAGCTCGACCCGGCCGACGTGAGGCGCAACGTGGCCTCGGTGTCGCAGGACGTGATGCTGTTCTACGGCTCGCTGCGCGACAACATCACCTTCGGGCTGCCCTATGCCGACGACTCGGCGGTGGTGCAGGCGGCGGAAACCGCGGGCCTGGCGGAGTTCGTGAACCGGCATCCGCGCGGTTTTGACATGCCGGTGGGCGAACGTGGCGAGCTGCTCTCCGGCGGGCAGCGCCAGGGCGTGGGCATTGCCCGCGCGGTGCTGCACAACGCGCCCATCCTGCTGCTGGACGAACCGACCAGCGCGATGGACTTCTCCACCGAAGCCCAGGTGACCGCCCGGCTGGGCGCCTTTGCACACCAGAAGACGCTGGTGCTGGTGACGCACCGCACTTCGCTGCTGTCGCTGGTGAACCGCGCCATCGTGGTGGACGGCGGCAAGATCGTGGCCGATGGCCCGCGCGACCGCATCATGGAAGCGCTGCAGAGCGGCCGCATCGCGAGGGCGCAATGAACGAGCGCCTGCTGCATGCCGGCCGCACCCTGCTTGCCGGGCTCGAACGCGTGCGCATCCACCTGGAGCCACTGACGACTCGTCTGTTCGGGCCACCCTTGTCCGATGGCGATGCCGCCGCTGGCGGGCTGCGCCCTTTCGAGCAGGAGGCCGACGAGCTGATGTCGCGCAACCGCACGCGCCGGGCCCAGAAGATCGTGCGCTCGGCCGTGATGGTCCTGCTGCTGCTGTTGCTGTGGGCCGCTTTTGCGCACGTGGACGAAGTCACCCGTGGTGAAGGCCGCGTGATCCCGTCGCGCCAGCTGCAGGTGCTGCAGGCGCTGGACGGCGGGGTGGTGGCCGAGATCCTGGTGAAGGAAGGCCAGGTGGTGGACAAGGGCCAGCTGCTGCTGCGCATCGACGAAACCCGGGCCACTTCCGGCGTGCGCGAAAGCGCGGCCACCGGGTTTGCGCTGCAGGCGCGGCAGGCCCGGCTGCGGGCGCTGGCGCAGGGCACCAGGTTCGAGCCGCCCACCGCTCGCGATGCCGAGGAGCAGCGCACCGTGGGCGAGGAACTGCGGCTGTACCAGGCCAAGGTGTCGGAGCTGAACACCATGCTGCAGATCAACCGCCAGCAGCTGGCGCAGCGCCAGCAGGAGCTGACCGAGATGCGCGCCCGCAAGGCGTCGGCCGAGCGCAGCCTGGACCTGGGCCAGCAGGAGCTCGCCAAGACACGGCCGCTGCTGGCCACCGGCGCGGTGTCGGAAGTGGACATCCTGCGCCTGGAGCGCGACGTCGCCCGCAGCCGCGGCGAGGCGGAACAGGCGGCCGCCCAGATCGCACGGGTGCAGGCGGCCATCGGCGAGGCTGAGCGCAAGACCGAAGAAACCGAGCTCACCTTCCGCAACGAGGCCCGGCGCGACCTGGCCGAAGTGACCGGCAAGCTGAACGCGCTGAACCAGGGCGCGGTGGCGCTGGCCGACCGGGTGGACAAGGCCCAAGTGCGCTCCCCGGTGCGCGGGCGGGTGCAGCGGCTGCTGGCCAACACCGTGGGCGGCGTGGTGCAGCCGGGCAAGGACATCGTGGAGATCGTGCCGCTGGACGATGCGCTGATCCTGGAGGCGCGGGTGGCGCCCAAGGACATCGGTTTCATCCGGCCGGGCCAGAACGCGACGGTGAAGTTCACCGCCTACGACTTCTCCATCTACGGCGGCCTGGACGCCACGGTGGAAAACATCAGCCCGGACACCACGATCGACGAGCGCGGCAACGCGTTCTACCTGGTGCGGGTGCGCACCCACCAGGCCAACTTCGGCGAAAAGCTGCCGGTCATCCCCGGCATGACGGCCGAGGTGGACATCCTCACCGGCAACAAGACGGTGCTGTCCTACCTGCTCAAGCCCCTGCTCAAGGGCAAGGCGTACGCGCTGCGCGAACGTTGAACCGCGGCCGCTGAACTTTTCCCGCCGTCCCGCTCCAAAGCGACCTTGCCCTGCCCGCGCCGGATGGCGCGCCCGCAGGGCTTGTCTCCGGTTGTATCAAATTCTCACAAACCGGGGTAGCGAGTGATCTGGTTCACGGATCACCCCCTTTTCCAAACGCTTAAGCCGGCGCCCGACCCTATGCTCGGGCACGGCCATCCTCGCGCGAAGTCATTCCATGCCCATTCTTCTCCAGACCATCAAAGGTACCGTCACCGGCTTGTGGGGCGTTGCCCAGGTGAAGGGGGCCGACGGCGTCGTGCGGATGCTGAAGCTGGGGGATGTCGTCCACAAGGGCGAAGCGATCCTCACCAGCCAGGACGGCATCGTGCAACTGACGCCCGAGGACGAGGGCACCGCCGTGGCCGTGGCGGCGAAGCCGGCGGTTCCTGGGACGGACCTGGACGAGACGATTGCGCAGATCGAGCGGGGCGACCAGCAGGCCGTGCCGGCCGCCGGCCTGGCAGCCGATGGCGGCGGTGGCTTGACCCCGGGGCTGCGCGTGGACCGCATCACGGAATCGGTGAGCGGCGGCGGCGGGCCGGCGCCGGCTGCAGACGTGAATACCCCTGCAGTGACCTTTGCGGGCGGCAACCCGGCCGCCCGACCGGCCGACACGGCAACACCCGATGCGGCGCCCGCGCCGACTGTCGGGCTGAGCGCGTCGGCGGCCACTGCCGCCGAAGGCGGCGCCGTGGTGTACACCGCCACGGTCAGCACCCCGGTAACGGGCTCGCCGCTGGTACTGACGCTGTCCAACGGCCAGACGATCACCATCCCGGTCGGCCAGAACACCGGCACCAGCGCGCCGTTCGTGCTGCGCAACGACGACGCCTACGCTCAAGGCGACCAGACCGTCAGCGTGGACATCGTGTCCGCGACCGGCGGCGGCTTCCCCACCCTCACGGCGAGCAGCACGGCGGCGACCACGGTCACCGACGACCTGGATGCCACGACGGTGACGTTGAGCGCGTCGGCCGGCACCGTGACCGAAGGCGGCGCCATCGTCTACACGGCGACGGTGAACAACCCGGTGACCGGCGCGCCGCTGGTCATCACGCTGAGCAACGGCCAGACGATCGCCATTCCTGTTGGCCAGAGCTCTGCCAACAGCGCACCGTTTGCGGTGCGCGCCGACGACGCCTATGGCGAAGGCAACCAGACGGTCACCACCGGCATCGCGTCCACCTCGGGTGGCAACTACGAAGCGCTCACCACCGCCAGCACCGCATCCACGGTCGTCACCGACGACGCAGATGTCACCACCGTCAGCCTGAGCGCCACGCCGAGCGTGGCCGAAGGCGGCACGATCACCTACACCGCCACGCTGAGCCAGGCCGCGCTCACGCCGGTCACCGTGACGCTGTCCAACGGCGCCACCATCGCCATCGCCGCCGGCCAGGCCAGCGGCAGCACCAGCGTGGCCGCGCCCTCGGATGACGTGTATGTGGACGCGGGCACTGTCTCCGCGACGATCAGCAGCGCCACCGGCGGTGGCTTCGAGACCCTCACCGCCAATCCGGCTGCGGCCTCGACCTCGGTCACCGACACGGTGGACAACACCACTGTCAGCCTCAGCGGCAGCGGCTCCGTGGCCGAAGGCGCTTCAGGCAGCTACACCGTCTCGCTGAACGCTCCGGCGCAGACCGCTGTGACGGTCAACTTGGCCTACAGCGGCACCGCTGCCGATGGCAGCGACTTCACCGGCGTGGCCTCCGTCACCATCGCCGCCGGCGCCAGCAGCGCCAACTTCTCCATCGCCACGGTGGACGATGCAGCCGCCGAAGGCAGCGAGAGCTTCACCGTCAGCCTGGTCTCGGCCAGCGGTGGCAACTTCGAGGCGCTCGCCCTCAATGGCACGGCCAGCAGTGTCACCACCACCGTGGTGGACAACGACGTCTCGGTGCTCAGCCTGGCGGCCACACCGTCGATCACCGAAGCCGGCGGCACCATCGTCTACACCGCCAGCCTGACGCAGGCTCCAGTGAGTGACCTCACGGTCACCTTGTCCAACGGCCAGACGATCACCGTGCTGGCGGGCCAGACCAGTGGCAGCGTGTCGGTGCCGTTTGCGCCGGCTGATGACGTGTACGTCGATGCCAGCACCGTCAGCGCCAGCATCACGGGCACGAGCGGTGGCGGCATCCTGCTGTCGGTGGACCCGACACCCGCCACCACGTCGATCACCGACACCATCGACGCCACGACGGTCACGCTCACCGCTTCCGCCAACACCGTGGCGGAAGGCGGGACCATCATCTATACAGCCTCGGTGAACAACCCGGTCACCGGCTCTCCGCTGGTCGTCACGCTGAGCAACGGCCAGACCATCACCATCCCTGTCGGCCAGAGCTCCGCCAACAGCGCCGCCTTTGCCGTGCGCGCCGACGACGCTTACGCCCAGGGCGACCAGACCGTCACGGCAAGCATTACTTCGACCTCCGGCGGCAACTACGAAGCGCTGACCACGACGAGCACCGCATCCACCGTTGTCACTGACGACGGCGATGCCACGGTTGTCACCCTGAGCGCGTCCACCAACACCGTGGCCGAAGGCGGCTCCATTGTCTACACGGTCGCGGTCAACAACCCGGTTGCTGGCGCTCCGCTGGTTGTCACGCTGAGCAACGGCCAGACGATCACCATCCCGGTCGGCCAGAGTTCTGCCAACAGCGCCGCGTTCGCCGTGCGCGCCGACGATGCGTATGCGCAAGGCAATCAGACCGTCACGACGAGCATTACCTCGACGTCCGGCGGCAACTACGAAGCGCTGACGACGACCAGTACCGCCTCTACCGTGGTCACCGACGACGGCGATGCCACCGTCGTCACGCTGACCGCCTCCACCAACAGCGTGGTTGAGGGTGGTTCCATCACCTACAGCGCCGCGGTGAACAACCCGGTCGCCGGCACGCCGCTGGTGATCACGCTGAGCAACGGCCAGACGATCACCATCCCGGTCGGCCAGAGCTCCGCCAGCAGCGCGGCTTTCCCGGTGCGCGCCGACGACGCCTATGCCCAAGGCAACCAGACGGTCACCACCGGCATTGCGTCCACTTCGGGTGGCAACTACGAAGCGCTCACCACCACCAGCACCGCATCCACGGTCGTCACCGATGACGCCGACGCCACCACCGTCAGCCTGAGCGCCACGCCGAGCGTGGCCGAAGGCGGCACGATCACCTACACCGCCACGCTGAGCCAGGCGGCCCTCACGCCGGTGAACGTGACGCTGTCCAACGGCGCCACCATCGCCATCGCCGCCGGCCAGACCAGCGGCAGCACCAGTGTGGCCGCGCCCTCGGACGACGTGTATGTGGACGGAGGCACCGTCACGGCCACCATCACCGCTGCCACCGGCGGTGGCTTCGAGAGCCTCACCGCCAATCCGGCTGCGGCATCGACCTCGGTCACCGACACGGTGGACACCACCACCGTCAGCCTGAGCGGCAGCGGCTCCGTGGCCGAAGGCGTCGCGGGCAGCTACACCGTCTCGCTGAACGCCCCCGCGCAAACCGCCGTCACGGTCACCCTCGCCTACACCGGCACGGCTGCCGACGGCAGCGACTTCACCGGCGTGGCCTCGGTCACCATCGCCGCCGGCGCGAGCAGTGCCAACTTCTCGGTTGCCACGCTGGACGATGCGCTGGCCGAAGGCAGCGAGAGCTTCACCGTCAGCCTGGTCTCGGCCAGCGGTGGCAACTTCGAGGCGCTCGCCCTCAATGGCACGGCCAGCAGTGTCACCACCACCGTGGTGGACAACGACGTCTCGGTGCTCAGCCTGACGGCCACACCGTCGATCACCGAAGCCGGCGGCACCATCGTCTACACCGCCAGCCTCACCCAGGCCCCGGTGAGCGACCTCACGGTCACCCTGTCCAACGGGCAGACCATCACCGTGCTGGCCGGCCAGACCAGCGGCAGCGTGTCGGTGCCGTTTGCGCCGGCTGATGACGTGTACGTCGATGCCAGCACCGTCAGCGCCAGCATCACGGGCACGAGCGGTGGCGGCATCCTGCTGTCGGTGGACCCGACACCCGCCACCACGGCGATCACCGACACCATCGACGCCACGACCGTCACCCTCACCGCTTCCGCCAACACCGTGGCCGAAGGCGGCTCCATCATCTATACAGCCTCGGTGAACAACCCGGTCACCGGCAGCCCGCTGGTCGTGACCCTCACCAACGGCCAGACCATCACCATCCCGGTCGGCCAGAGCGCCGGTGACAGCACGCCGTTTGCGGTTCGTGCTGACGATGCCTACGCCCAGGGCAACCAGACCATCACCGCCGGCATTGCATCCACCTCGGGTGGCAACTACGAGGCGCTGACCACCACCAGCACGGCGAGCACGACGGTGACCGACGACGGTGACGTCACCACCGTCACGCTCGCTGCCACCGCGTCGGTGGCCGAAGGCGGCGTCATCGCCTACACCGCCACGCTGAGCCAGGCCGCACTCACCCCGGTGAGCGTGACGCTGTCCAACGGGGCCACCATCAGCATCGCGGCCGGCCAGACCAGCGGCACCACCACCGTGGCGGCGCCCACGGACGACGTCTATCTGGACGCCGGGTCGGTATCGGCCACCATCACCGCAGCCACCGGCGGCGGCTTCGAGTCGCTGGTGGCCGACCCCGGCGCGGCAGTCACCACGGTGACCGACACGCCGGACGCCACGACGGTCACCCTCACCGCGTCGGCCAATACAGTGGCTGAAGGCGGTGCCATCGTCTACACGGCAACGGTCAACAACCCGGTGACCGGCAGCCCGCTGGTGGTTACCCTCACCAACGGCCAGACCATCACCATCCCGGTGGGCCAGGCGATGGGCAACAGCGCGCCCTTTGCCGTGCGCCCCGACGATGCCGATACGCAAGGCAACCAGACCCTGACGACCGGCATCGCCTCCACCGCGGGCGGCAACTACGAAGCGCTTGTCGCGACGAGTACCGCATCGACGACGGTCACGGATGACGGCGACATCACCACGGTGACCTTGACGGCGTCCGCCAACACCGCGAGCGAAGGCGGCTCCATCGTCTACACGGCTGCGGTGAACAACCCCGTGGCCGGCTCTCCGCTGGTCATCACGCTGAGCAACGGCCAGACCATCACCATTCCGGTCGGCCAGAGCTCTGCCAGCAGCGCCGCTTTCGCGGTGCGGGCGGACGACGCTTACGCGCAAGGCAACCAGACGGTCACCGCGAGCATCAGCTCGGCCTCTGGCGGCAACTACGAGGCGCTGACGACGGCCAGCACCGCCTCTACCGTTGTCACCGATGACGGCGACACCACCGTTGTCACGCTGACCGCCTCGACCAACACCGTGGCCGAGGGCGGCTCCATCGTCTACACGGTGGCGGTGAACAACCCCGTCACTGGCACGCCGCTGGTCGTCACGCTCAGTAACGGGCAGACGATCACCATTCCGGTCGGCCAGAGTTCGGCCAACGGTGCGGCCTTCGCCGTGCGCGGCGACGATGCCTACGCGCAAGGCAACCAGACCGTCACGACCAGCATTGCCTCGACCTCCGGCGGCAACTACGAAGCGCTGACGACGACCAGTACCGCCTCTACCGTGGTCACCGACGACGGCGATGCCACCGTCGTCACGCTGACCGCCTCGGCCAACACCTTGGCCGAGGGCGGTTCCATCGTTTACACGGCCGCGGTCAACAACCCGGTGACCGGCACGCCGCTGGTGATCACGCTGAGCAACGGCCAGACGATCACCATTCCGGTGGGCCAGAGCTCCGCCAACAGCGCGGCCTTCGCTGTGCGCGCCGACGACGCCTATGCGCAAGGCAATCAGACCGTCACCACCAGCATTGCCTCGACGTCCGGTGGCACCTACGAAGCGCTGACAACGACCAGCACTGCCTCTACCGTCGTCACCGACGATGGCGATGCCACCGTCGTCACCTTGACTGCCTCCACCAACACCGTCGCCGAAGGCGGCTCGATCGTCTACACGGCCGCGGTGAACAACCCCGTGACCGGCACGCCGCTGGTGATCACGCTCAGCAACGGCCAGACCATCACCATCCCGGTGGGCCAGAGCGCTGCTGACAGCACGCCGTTTGCAGTGCGCGCCGACGACGCCTATGCACAAGGCAATCAGACCGTCACCACGAGCATCGCCTCCACTTCCGGTGGCAACTACGAAGCGCTGACAACGACGAGCACTGCCTCCACCGTCGTCACCGACGACAGCGACGCCACCACGGTCACCTTGTCGGCCACCCCCACGGTCGCCGAGGGTGGCTCCATCGTCTACACCGCCACGCTGGACCAGGCGGCCCTCACGCCGGTGAGCGTGACGCTGTCCAACGGTGCCACCATCACCATCGCGGCCGGCCAGACCAGCGGCACCACCACCGTGGCGGCGCCCACGGACGACGTGTATGTCGACGCGGGCACCGTGACGGCCACCATCACCGCCGCCACCGGCGGTGGCTTCGAGAACCTGGTGGTCAACCCGGCTGCGGCATCGACCTCGGTCACCGACACGGTGGACACCACCACCGTCAGCCTCAGTGGCAGCGGCTCCGTGGCCGAAGGTGCCTCGGGCTCCTACACCGTCTCGCTGAACGCCCCGGCGCAGACGGCCGTCACGGTGAACCTCGCCTACACCGGCACGGCTGCCGATGGCAGCGACTTCACCGGCGTCGCCTCGGTCACCATCGCCGCCGGTGCGAGCAGCGCCAACTTCTCGATCGCCACGCTGGACGATGCGCTGGCCGAAGGCAGCGAGAGCTTCACCGTCAGCCTGGTCTCGGCCAGCGGTGGCAACTTCGAGGCGCTCGCCCTCAATGGCGCGGCCAGCAGCGTCACCACCACCGTGGTTGACAACGACGTCTCGGTGCTCAGCCTGGCGGCCACACCGTCGATCACCGAAGCCGGCGGCACCATCGTCTACACCGCCAGCCTCACCCAGGCCCCGGTGAGCGACCTCACGGTCACCCTGTCCAACGGCCAGACGATCACCGTGCTGGCCGGCCAGACAACAGGCAGCGTGTCGGTGCCGTTTGCACCGGCCGACGACGTTTACGTGGACGCGACCACGGTCAGCGCCACCGTCACCAGCACCAGCGGCGGCGGCATCCTGCTGTCGGTGGACCCGACACCCGCCACCACGGCGATCACCGACACCATCGACGCCACGACCGTGACCCTCACGGCGTCCACGAACACGGTGGCCGAAGGCGGCTCCATTGTTTACACGGCCGCGGTGAACAGCCCTGTCACGGGCACACCGCTGGTCGTCACGCTGAGCAACGGCCAGACGATCACCATCCCGGTGGGCCAGAGCGCTGCTGACAGCACGCCGTTTGCAGTGCGCGCCGACGACGCCTATGCACAAGGCAATCAGACCGTCACCACGAGCATCGCCTCCACTTCCGGTGGCAACTACGAAGCGCTGACAACGACGAGCACTGCCTCCACCGTCGTCACCGACGATAGCGACGCCACCACGGTCACCTTGTCGGCCACCCCCACGGTCGCCGAGGGTGGATCCATCGTCTACACCGCCACGCTGGACCAGGCGGCGTTGTCTCCGGTGAGCGTCACGCTGTCCAATGGCGCGACCATCACCATCGCGGCCGGCCAGACCAGCGGCACCACCACCGTGGCGGCGCCCACGGACGACGTGTATGTCGACGCGGGCACCGTGACGGCCACCATCACCGCCGCCACCGGCGGTGGCTTCGAGAACCTGGTGGTCAACCCGGCTGCGGCATCGACCTCGGTCACCGACACGGTGGACACCACCACCGTCAGCCTCAGCGGCAGCGGCTCCGTGGCCGAAGGCGTCGCGGGCAGCTACACCGTCTCGCTGAACGCCCCCGCGCAAACCGCCGTCACGGTCACCCTCGCCTACACCGGCACGGCTGCCGACGGCAGCGACTTCACCGGCGTGGCCTCGGTGACGATCGCCGCCGGTTCGAGCAGCGCCGACTTCTCCATCGCCACGCTGGACGATGCAGCCGCCGAAGGCAGCGAGAGCTTCACCGTCAGCCTGGTCTCGGCCAGCGGTGGCAACTTCGAAGCGTTGGCGCTCAATGGCGCGGCCAGCAGTGTCACCACCACCGTGGTAGACAACGACGTCTCGGTGCTCAGCCTGGCGGCCACGCCCTCGATCACCGAAGCCGGCGGCGCCATCGTCTACACCGCCAGCCTCACCCAGGCCCCGGTGAGCGACCTCGCGGTCACCTTGTCCAACGGCGCGACGATCACCGTGCTGGCCGGCCAGACCAGTGGCTCGGTGTCGGTGCCGTTTGCACCGGCCGACGATGTGTATCTGGACGCGAGCACAGTCAGCGCCAGCATCAGCGGCACGAGCGGCGGCGGCATCCTGCTGTCGGTGGACCCGACACCCGCCACCACGGCGATCACCGACACCATCAACGCCACGACCGTCACCCTGACGGCTTCCGCGAACACGGTGGCCGAAGGCGGCTCGATCGTTTACACGGCCGCGGTGAACAGCCCCGTGACCGGCTCGCCGCTGGTGATCACGCTGAGCAACGGCCAGACGATCACCATCCCGGTGGGCCAGAGCGCTGCTGACAGCACGCCGTTTGCCGTGCGCGCCGACGACGCCTACGCACAAGGCAACCAGACCGTCACCACGAGCATCGCCTCCACTTCCGGTGGCAACTACGAAGCGCTGACAACGACGAGCACTGCCTCCACCGAGGTCACCGACGACGGCGACGCAACGGTGGTGACCCTCACCGCTTCCGCCAACACCGTGGCAGAGGGCGGCTCCATCGTCTACACCGCCGCGGTCAACAACCCGGTCGCTGGGTCGCCGCTGGTCCTCACGCTGAGCAACGGCCAGACCATCACCATTCCGGTCGGTCAAAGCTCTGCCAGCAGCGCCGCCTTCGCGGTGCGGGCGGATGACGCTTACGCTCAAGGCAACCAGACGGTCACGACGAGCATCACCGCGGCCTCTGGCGGCAGCTACGAGGCGCTGACAACGACGAGCACCGCTTCGACCGTTGTCACAGACGACAGTGACGCCACCGTCGTCACGCTCACCGCCTCCGCGGGCACGGTGGTGGAAGGTGGCTCCATCGTCTACACCGCCACGGTGAACAACGTGGTCACCGGTGCGCCACTGGTCGTGACGCTCACCAACGGCCAGAGCATCACCATCCCGGTGGGGCAGAGCTCGGCAGACAGCACGCCGTTTGCGGTGCGCGCTGATGACGCCTATGCGCAAGGCAACCAAACGGTCACCGCCGGCATTGCGTCCGCCTCCGGCGGCAACTACGAAGCGCTGGCGACGACCAGCACCGCCTCGACCATCGTCACGGACAACAGCGACGCCACCACTGTCACGCTCAGCGCTGTGTCCTCGGTGGTGGAAGGCGGCTCCATTGTCTACACGGCGAGCGTGAACAATCCGGTCACCGGCAGCCCGCTGGTGGTGACGCTGACCAATGGTCAGACGATCACCATCCCTGTCGGCCAGAGCTCTGCCGACAGCGCGCCCTTTGCGGTGCGCGCCGACGACGCTTACGCCCAAGGCAATCAGACCGTCACCACCGGCATCGCGTCCACCTCCGGTGGCACCTATGAATCGCTGGTCACCGCCAGCAGCGCCAGCACAGTGGTCACCGACGACAGCGACGTCACCACGGTCACCTTGTCGGCCACCCCCACGGTCGCCGAAGGTGGCTCCATCGTCTACACCGCCACCCTGGACCAGGCGGCCCTCACGCCGGTGAGCGTGACGCTGTCCAACGGTGCCACCATCACCATCGCCGCCGGCCGGACCAGCGGCACAGTGGCCGTTGCGGCGCCTGGTGAGGACGTTTACGTCGACGCGGACACTGTTTCCGCCACCATCACGGGCGCCACCGGCGGTGGCTTCGAGAACCTGGCTGTCAACCCGGCGGCGGCGTCCACCAGCGTGACCGACACGGTCGATACGACCACCGTCAGCCTCAGTGGCAGCGGCTCCGTGGCCGAAGGCGCCTCGGGCAGCTACACCGTCTCGCTGGACGCCCCCGCGCAAACCGCCGTCACGGTCAACCTCGCCTACAGCGGCACGGCTGCCGACGGCAGCGACTTCACCGGCGTGGCCTCAGTGACGATCGCCGCCGGTGCGAGCAGCGCCAACTTCTCCATCGCCACGCTGGACGATGCAGCGGCCGAAGGCAGCGAGAGCTTCACCGTCAGCCTGGTCTCGGCCAGCGGTGGCAACTTCGAAGCGTTGGCGCTCAATGGCGCGGCCAGCAGTGTTACCACCACCGTCGTGGACAACGACGTCTCGGTGCTCAGCCTGGCGGCAACGCCGTCGATCACCGAAGCCGGCGGCGCCATCGTCTACACCGCCAGCCTCACCCAGGCACCGGTGACCGACCTCACGGTCACCTTGTCCAACGGCCAAGTCATCACCGTGCTGGCGGGCCAGACCAGTGGCAGCGTGTCGGTGCCGTTTGCGCCGGCCGACGACGTTTACGTGGATGCGACCACGGTCAGCGCCACCGTCACCGGCACGAGCGGCGGCGGCATCCTGCTGTCGGTGGACCCGACACCCGCCACCACGGCGATCACCGACACCATCGACGCCACGACCGTGACCCTCACGGCGTCCGCGAACACAGTGGCCGAAGGCGGCTCCATTGTTTACACGGCCGCGGTGAACAGCCCTGTCACGGGCTCACCGCTGGTCGTCACGCTGAGCAACGGGCAGACGATCACGATTCCTGTCGGCCAGAGCTTCGCCGACAGCACGCCGTTTGCGGTGCGTGCTGACGATGCCTACGCACAAGGCAACCAAACGGTCACGACGAGCATCACCTCAACCTCCGGTGGCAACTACGAAGCGCTGACAACGACCAGCACTGCCTCTACCGTCGTCACCGACGATGGCGATGCCACCGTCGTCACCTTGACCGCGTCCACCAACACCGTCGCCGAAGGCGGCTCGATCGTCTACACGGCCGCGGTGAACAGCCCGGTCACGGGCTCACCGCTGGTCGTCACGCTGAGCAACGGCCAGACGATCACCATTCCGGTGGGCCAGAGCTCTGCAAACAGCGCTGCCTTCCCCATTCGGGCTGATGACGCCTATACGCAAGGCAGCCAGACAGTCACGACGAGCATCAGTTCGACGTCAGGCGGCAACTACGAGGCGCTGACGACGACGAGCACGGCGTCGACGACCGTCACGGACGACGGCGATGCGACGGTGGTGACGCTCACCGCTTCGGTCAACACCGTCGCTGAAGGCGGCTCCATCTTTTACACGGCGGCGGTCAACAACCCCGTCACCGGATCCCCGCTGGTTGTCACGCTGAGCAACGGCCAGACGATCACGATTCCTGTGGGCCAGAGTTCCGCCAACAGCGCCGCGTTTGCGGTGCGCGCCGACGACGCCTATGCGCAGGGCAACCAGACCGTCACCACGAGCATCGCCTCCACTTCCGGCGGCAACTACGAAGCGCTGACCACGACCAGCACTGCCTCTACCGTTGTCACCGACGACGGCGACGCAACGGTGGTGACCCTCACCGCCTCGGCCAACACGGTGACCGAAGGTGGCTCCATCGTTTACACGGCGGCGGTGAACAACCCGGTCGCGGGCTCTCCGCTGCTCGTCACTCTTAGCAACGGCCAGACCATCACCATCCCGGTCGGTCAGAGTTCGGCCAATAGTGCCGCCTTCCCCGTGCGCGCCGACGACGCCTATGCCCAAGGCAACCAGACGGTCACCACCGGCATCGCGTCTACCTCGGGTGGCAACTACGAAGCGCTCACCACCACCAGCACCGCATCGACCGTCGTCACCGACGACGCAGATGCCACCACTGTCAGCCTGAGCGCCACGCCCAGCGTGGCCGAAGGCGGCACGATCACCTACACCGCCACGCTGAGCCAGGCCGCGCTCACGCCGGTGAGCGTGACCTTGTCCAACGGCGCCACCATCGCCATCGCCGCCGGCCAGACCAGCGGCAGCACCAGCGTGGCCGCGCCCTCGGACGATGTGTATGTCGACGCCGGCACCGTCACGGCCACCATCACCGCCGCCACCGGCGGCGGCTTCGAGAGCCTGGCTGTCAACCCGGCGGCGGCGTCCACCAGCGTGACCGACACGGTCGATACCACCACCGTCAGCCTCAGCGGCAGCAGTTCCGTGGCCGAAGGCGCCAGTGGCACTTACACCGTCTCGCTGAACGCGCCGGGGCAGACCGCTGTCACGGTGAACCTCGCCTACAGCGGCACGGCTGCCGACGGCAGCGACTTCACCGGCGTGGCCTCGGTCACCATCGCGGCTGGCGCGAGCAGTGCCAACTTCTCCATCGCCACGCTGGACGATGCGCTGGCAGAAGGCAGCGAGAGCTTCACCGTCAGCCTGGTTTCGGCCAGTGGTGGCAACTTCGAAGCCCTGGCCCTCAACGGCACAGCCAGCAGCGTCACCACCGCGGTGGTGGACAACGACGTCTCGGTGCTCAGCCTGGCGGCAACGCCCTCGATCACCGAAGCCGGCGGCACCATCGTCTACACCGCCAGCCTCACCCAGGCCCCGGTGAGCGACCTCACCGTCACACTGTCCAACGGCCAGACCATCACCGTGCTGGCGGGCCAGACCAGCGGCAGCGTGTCGGTGCCGTTTGCGCCGGCTGATGACGTGTACGTCGATGCCAGCACGGTGAGCGCCACCGTCAAGGGCACGAGCGGTGGCGGGATTCTGCTGTCGGTCGATCCCACGGCTGCGACCACGGCGATCGCCGACACCATCGACGCCACCACCCTCACTTTGACGGCCTCAGCCAACACGGTGGCCGAAGGCGGCTCCATCGTTTACACCGCCACGGTCAACAACCCGGTCACCGGTTCGCCGCTGGTGATCACCCTCACCAACGGCCAGAGCATCACCATTCCGGTCGGCCAGAGCTCGGCCAACAGCGCCGCCTTCGCGGTGCGCGCCGACGATGCCTATGCCCAAGGCAACCAGACTCTCACCACCGGGATCGCGTCGACCTCCGGCGGCAACTATGAGGCGCTGACGACTTCCAGTACAGCGTCGACGACCGTCACTGATGATGGCGACGCAAGCGTTGTCACGCTGACGGCTTCTGCTAACACCGTCGCCGAAGGCGGCTCGATCGTCTACACGGCCGCGGTCAACAACCCGGTCACCGGTTCGCCGCTGGTCATCACACTGAGCAACGGCCAGACGATCACCATCCCGGTCGGTCAGAGCTCCGCGAACAGCACAGCGTTTGCGGTCCGTGCGGACGACGCCTACGCTCAAGGCAACCAGACGGTTACCACAAGCATCAGTTCCACTACCGGTGGCAACTACGAAACGCTGACCACGACCAGCACGGCAGCCACCGTCGTCACCGACGACGCGGACGCCACCGTCGTGACGCTCACCGCCTCCACCAATACAGTCGCCGAAGGTGGCTCCATCGTCTACACCGCTGCGGTGAACAACCCGGTCACCGGCACGCCGCTGGTCATCACGCTGAACAACGGCCAGACGATCACCATCCCGGTGGGCCAAAGCTCCGCCAACAGCACGGCTTTCCCGGTACGGGCGGACGACGCCTACGCCCAGGGTAACCAGACAATCACGACAAGCATCAGCTCTACCTCCGGCGGCAACTATGAGGCGCTGACCACTACCAGCACTGCATCGACCACCGTGACTGACGACGGCGATGCCACCACAGTGACCCTCACTGCTTCCGCCAACACCGTGGCCGAAGGCGGTTCGATTGTCTACACCGCAACGGTGAACAACCCGGTGACGAACTCACCGCTGGTCATCACGCTGAGCAACGGCCAGACCATCACGATTCCTGTCGGCCAAAGCTCGGCCAACAGCGCTGCGTTCTTGGTACGGGCCGACGACGCCTACGCTCAAGGCAACCAGACGGTCACTACGAGCATCAGTTCGACGGCTGGCGGCAACTACGAAGCACTAACGACGACCAGCACCGCGTCCACCGTGGTCACCGACGACGGAGATGCCACGGTTGTCACGTTGACCGCCTCGGCCAACACCGTCGCTGAAGGCGGCTCCATCGTCTACACCGCCGCGGTGAACAACCCGGTCACGGGCTCGCCGCTGGTCATCACGCTCAGCAACGGGCAGACGATCACCATTCCGGTGGGCCAGAGTTCGGCTAACAGCGCCGCCTTTGCCGTGCGCGCCGACGACGTCTACGCACAAGGCAACCAGACGGTCACGGCGAGCATCGCCTCCACTTCCGGTGGCAACTACGAAGCGCTGACCACCACCAGCACCGCATCGACCGTCGTCACCGACGACGGCGATGCGACCGTCGTCACCCTGACGGTTTCCGCCAACACCGTCGCCGAGGGCGGCTCCATCGTCTACACCGCTGCGGTGAACAACCCGGTCACCGGCTCTCCGCTGGTCATCACGCTGAGCAATGGCCAGACGATCACTATCCCGGTCGGCCAGAGCTCCGCCAACAGCGCCGCCTTCGCCGTGCGGGCCGACGATGCCTACGCGCAGGGCAACCAGACGGTCACTACGAGCATCAGCTCTACCTCGGGCGGCAACTACGAGGCACTGACCACCACCAGCACCGCATCCACTGTGGTGACCGACGACGCGGATGCCACGGTCGTCACCCTCACCGCCTCCACCAACAGCGTGGTTGAAGGTGGTTCCATCACCTACACCGCCGCGGTGAACAACGCGGTTACGGGCACACCGCTGGTGATCACCCTGACCAACGGCCAGACGATCACCATCCCGGTCGGCCAGAGCTCCGCCAGCAGCACCGCCTTCACCGTGCGTGCCGACGATGCCTATGCCCAAGGCAACCAGACGGTCACCACCGGCATAGCGTCCACCTCGGGTGGCACCTACGAAGCGCTCACCACCACCAGCACCGCATCGACCGTCGTCACCGATGACGCAGATGCCACCACCGTCAGCCTCAGCGCCACGCCGAGCGTGGCCGAAGGCGGCACGATCACCTACACCGCCACGCTGAGCCAGGCCGCGCTCACGCCGGTGAGCGTCACCTTGTCCAACGGCGCCACCATCGCCATCGCCGCCGGCCAGACCAGCGGCAGCACCAGCGTGGCTGCGCCCTCGGACGACGTGTATGTGGACGCGGGCACTGTCTCCGCCACCATCAGCAGCGCCACCGGCGGCGGCTTCGAAGTGCTGACCACCAACCCCGCGGCCGCCACCACCAGCGTCACCGACACCATCAACCCCACCACGGTGAACCTGTCGGGTGCGGTGAACATCGTGGAAGGCAACAGCGGCAGCTACACCGTCACCCTGTCCAGCCCCGCCCAGGGCGCGGCGGTCACGGTGAATCTGGCGTATTCGGGCACCGCGGCCAATGGCACCGACTACACCGGCGTGGCCACCGTCACCATCCCGGCGGGCGCCAGCAGCGCCAGCTTCAACCTGGCGACCATCGACGACGCGCTGGCCGAAACCGGCGAGCAGTTCACTGTGACCGTCACTTCGGCCAGCGGCGGCAGTTTCGAGAGCCTGGTGCCGGGCAGCAGCGCCAGCGTCACCACCAGCATCACCGACGAGGCCACGCCTGACACCGTGCTGGTGAGCCTGAGCGGCCCGGCCACCGTGACCGAGGGCAGCACCACCACCGCCTACACGGTGTCGCTGACCCAACCGGCCGCCACGGCCGTCACGGTGAACCTCACCTACTCCGGCACCGCCGGCAACGGCACCGACTACACCCAGGTGGTGTCCGTCACCATCCCGGCCGGCGCCAGCTCCGCCACCTTCACCTTGCCGACCACCGGCGACACGCTGGACGAGCCCAACGAAACCATTGTGCTGAGCCTGGGCTCGGTGAGCGGCGGCGGCTTCGAGGCGATTGCGGTCAACGGCGCGGCCAGCAGCGTCACCACGACCATCGTGGACGACGACCCCACGCCGTCGCTTGCCATCAACGACGTGAGCGTCAACGAAGCGGCCGGCACGGCCACCTTCACTGTCACGCTCAGCGCCGTGTCCGGCCAGACCGTGACGGTGGGCTTCAACACGAGCAACGGCACCGCCACCGCAGGCAGCGACTACACCGCCGCCACCGGCACGCTGACCTTCGCCCCCGGCGTCACCAGCCAGACCATCACCGTACCCGTCCTCAACGACGCGGTGTTCGAAGGCGCGGAGACCTTCAACGTCAACCTCACCGGCCCCACCAACGCCACCATCGCCGACAACCTCGGCGTGGGCACCATCCGCGACGACGGCACCGGCACCGGCGGCACCGACAACGACACGCCGGCCCTGAGCGTGTCCAGCCCCACGGTGGTGGAATCCGGCGGCTTCGCCCAGTTCACCGTCGCCCTGTCCAACGCCTCCGCCAGCGCCACCACCGTGTCGCTGGGCACCACCGCGGGCACCGCCACCTCGGGCGCTGACTACAGCACCGCGCTGGAGGTGTCCACCGACGGCGGCGCCAACTGGACCGCTGCGTCCAGCGCCACCATCGCCGCCGGCGCCACCAGCGTGCTGGTGCGCGTGCCCATCACCAGCGACGCGCTGGACGAGGCCAACGAGACCTTCACGCTCACGGCCACCCGCACCGCGGGCACCACGAGCAACGGCTCGGCCACCGGCACCGCCACTATCACCGACGACGACCCGCTGCCCGCGCTGGCGATCAACGACGTGTCGATCAACGAAGCGGCCGGCACCGCCACCTTCACCGTCACCCTCAACGCCGCCTCCGGCCAGACCGTGACCGTGGGCTACAACACCAGCAACGGCACCGCCACCGCCGGCAGCGACTACACCGCCGCCAGCGGCACGCTCACCTTCGGGCCGGGCGTGGTGTCGCAGACCATCACGGTTCCCATCACCAACGACACCGCCACCGAAGCCAGCGAAACCTTCAACGTCAACCTGGCGAGCCCCACCAACGCCACCATCGCCGACAACCTGGGCGTGGGCACCATCGTCGACAACGACGCGCCGCCGGCCATCGACCTGGACGGCAACAACTCCACCGCCACTGGCACCGCCTTCGTCACCAGCTACACCGAGAACGGCAGCGGCGTGTCCATTGCGGATGCCGACCTGTCCATCACTGACGTGGACAGCAGCACGCTCACCGGCGCTACCGTCACCCTCACCAACCGCCAGGCCGGCGACCTGCTGAACCTGGGCGCCAATGTGGGCGGCGTCACGGCGGCCATCACGACCAGCACGGCCTCCACCGTCACCATCACGCTGTCAGGCAGCGGCACGCTGGCGGAGTACACCCAGCGCCTGCAGAACATCACGTTCTCCAGCACCAGCGACACGCCCAGCACCACGCCGCGCACCATCAACATCTCGGTCACCGACGGCCAGAGTTCGAGCAACACCGCCACCACCACGGTGAACGTGATCGCGGTGAACGACCTGCCCACCGGCCGCGACGTGACCCTGACCGCGACGGAGGACACCGCGCGCGTGTTCACCACCGCCGACTTCCTGATGAACGACGCGGAGGACGGCACCAACGTGGCGCCCACCAGCGTGCGCATCGACACCCTGCCAGACAACGGCTCGATCTACCTCAACGGGGTGCTGGTCACCGCCGGCCAGGTGGTCACCGCCGCGCAGATCACGGCGGGCCAGCTCACCTACGAGCCGGGCTTCAATGCCAACGGCAGCGCCTACGCGAGCTTCAGCTTCAGCGTGCGCGACAGCGGCGGCGGCTTCGACACCGTGCCCAACACCGCCACCATCAACGTCACCGCGGTGAACGACGGCGCGCCAGTGGCCAGCGCCGATGCCTTCACCACCACGCTGGGCACGCCGGTCATCATTTCGCAGGCGCAGCTGCTGGCCAACGACGTGCTGCCCGACCACGCCACGCTCACCGCCGTGAGCGCCGGCACCGGCGGCACCCTGGTGAACAACGGCAACGGCACCTACACCTTCACGCCCTCGGCCATCGGCAACGGCAGCTTCACCTACACGCTGACTGACGAAGATGGGCAGACCAGCACCGGCACCGTCACGGTGAACACCGTGGCGGCCGTGGACGACCTGGCCACGGTGCATGAAAGCGCGCTCAGCGCCGGCACCGGCGGCGGCACCACCACCGCCAGCGGCAACGTGCTCACCAACGACGGTGGCGGCACGCAGGTCAACAGCGTCAGCTTCAACGGCACCACCATCACCGACGGCAGCGCCAGCGACACCGACAGCCGCGCCGGCTTCATCGGCGTCACCACCAGTGTCGGCAAGATGGTGATGCAGACCACCGGCACCGGCGCGGGCAGCTACACCTACACCTTGAACAAGGCGGCCGACAACAGCGCCTCGGCCAACGACCTGTCCACCACCGAGGTGTTCAACTACACCTCCAATGCGACCACCGCGGCACTGCGCGTGAAGGTGGTGGACGACGAACCCCTGGCCTACGACCGCCAGATCGCGGTGTCGCAGGTGCCGCTGCCCAGCTACAACCTGGTGCTGGTGCTCGACGTGTCGGGCAGCATGACGGGCGGCTCTTCCGGTGGCGAGGTGCGGCAGGTCAATGCCGACGGCAGCACCACCATCACCACCCGGCTGGCCATGGCCAAGCAGGCGATGGTGCAGTTGGTGACCGAGTACTTCAACCAGGCGCAAAGCGTGTCGGTGAAGCTCGTCACCTTCTCCGATTCGGCCACCATCCTCAACGGCAACAACGCCTACACCGACAAGGCCACCCTGATCTCGGCGATCAACGCGATCACCGGCTCCGGCGGCACCAACTACGAGTCGGCCCTGAGCGCCCTGCAAACCGCCTTCGGCACGGTGGACCAGAGCAAGAACAACGCGTCGTATTTCCTGTCCGATGGCGAGCCGTCGTCCGGCAACACGGCCACGGGCCTGGCCAACTACCAGGCCTTCACCACCACCAACAACATCTCGTCGTACGCGGTGGGCGTGGGCACCGGCATCTCCAACACCAGCGCGCTGGACGGCATCCACAACGTGGACGGCGACGGCGACGGCGTGAAGGACTCGGCCATCATCGTGCCTGACACCAACCAGCTGGGCTCCGCACTGCTGTCCACGGTGCCGCCAGCCTTCGGCGGCAACCTGGTCACCAACAGCGCGGCGTCCAACGTGCTGGGCGCCGACGGCGGCTACCTGCAGACGGTGACCATCAAGCTGGACAGCAACAGCGACGGTGTGCCCGACCAGGACGTGACCTTCACCTACAACAAGGCCACCAACCAGATCAGCCAGAACAGCGCCTTCCTGACCGGCTTCCCGAAAACGGGCGACCTGCTCACGCTGGGCACCGGCACCGGCTTCAAGTACGGCACGCTGACACTGAACTTCAGCACCGGCAACTACACCTTCTATACCAACGGCACGTCGCAGCAGGGCGATGCGTTCACGGTCAAGTACGTGGCACAGGACGGTGACGGTGACATCACGCCCCAGACCACCCTCACCTTCGAGATCGACAACGCCAAGCCGGTGGCCAGGCCGGACACCGATACGGTGCTGCCCGGCTCCACCCACACCGACGGCAACGTCATCACCGGCCTGGACACCGATGGCGGCCTTTCGCTGGGCAGCCGCCTTGCCAGCTTCTCGTCCAAGGGCAGCGGCGTGGACACCACGGTGGACAACGCGCAGGTGAGCTCCGTGGCCTTCAAGGGGGCCAGCTACAACCTGCTGGCCAACAGCTCGGGCTCTGGCACCGGTTTCTCCTACACCATCGCGGCCGGCAAGCTCACCTGGACCGGCACCGACGGCAGCAAGCTGGTGTTCACGCGCGACGGCTACTACGACTACACGCCGCCGACCGCCTCGGCGCCGCAGGTGACCTACGCCGCCGCGGTGACCACCAACTTCAACACCTCCGGCGGCGCCACGGCCAACGGCGTGGCACTCACCGGCTTCACCCGCACCGGCGCCACCACCACGCTGAGCTACACCGATTCCAACAACAACGACCGAGACGGTGTGGGGGTGACCGGTGGCAGCAGCAACAACACCGTGGACAACCTCGAGCGCCTGGTGATCAGCTTCTCGCAGGCCTCACATGCCTACGGCGTGGGCAACGTCAGCTTCGTCATCGCGCCCGATGCCAGCGACCTGGGCGCCTCGGGTGGTGTGGTCTCGGCGCTGACCTACACGGTGTACGACGTGGCCGGCAACCAGATCGGCCAGTTCTACAGCTCCTCCGAAGGCACGGTGACCGTGCCGTCCACGCTCACCAACATCGGCTCCATCGAGATCGAGGCCAACAGTGCCGCGAGCGCGCGCGTGACCAGCGTGTCCTTCGCCGACGTGCAGCTGAACACCGGCGCGGCCGAAGTGGCACCGGTGCAGGTGGGCTACACGCTCACCGACGACCAGGGCGACACCAGCAGCTCCACACTCACGCTGAACGTCGCCACCAACAACCTCTTCGGCACTTCGGCCAACGACACGCTGACCGGCACCAATGCCAACGACCGCGTCTGGGGCGGCGCGGGCAACGACACCATCGCCGGCGGCAGCGGCCACGACATCGTGGACGGCGGCGCCGGCAATGACGCCATCACCGGCGGCGACGGCAACGACCTGCTGCGCGGCGGCGCCGGCAACGACACCATCGACGGCGGCAACGGCAACGACATCATCGTGGGCGGCGGCGGCACCGACCTCCTGATCGGCGGCGCGGGCAGCGACGTGTTCCGCTGGGAGCTGGCCGACCAGGGCACGGCCGGCACGCCGGCCACCGACACCATCCAGGGTTTCGACACGGCGGCCGCATCCGCCGGCGGCGATGTGCTGGACCTGCGTGACCTGCTGCAAGGCGAAACCGCGGCCGGCTCGGCCACCGGCAACCTCACCAGCTTCCTGCACTTTGCGCAGGTGGGCTCGGACACGCTGATCCAGATCAGCAGCAAGGGCGGCTTCTCCGGCGGCTTCAATGCCGGCGCGGTGGACCAGACCATCACCCTGCAGAGCGTGGACCTCACCGCCGGCGGCCTGCTGCACACCGACCAGCAGATCATCCAGGACCTGATCAACAAGTCCAAGCTGCTGGTGGACGGCGGCGGCTGACTGGAGCCCCCGGCCGTCGGGCGGCCGCCCCCCGTGGGGGCTACGAAACGCGGCCGGGCAACCCGTCCGCGTTTCGCTCGTTTCATGACCACTGTCCCTGGCCGCTGCGCGGCCTGTCCCAGGGGGACTCCCGCCCCGTGGGGGCGGGTTAGGGTGGGGCCCCATTTCACCCGCAGGGATGCGCCAGCATCCCCTGGCCGCTGCGCGGCTGTCCCAGGGGGACGCTCAGAGTGTCCTGTTGCGTACGAGGTGCGGGTTCTTCGCGAAGTAGCGCTTGATGCCGCTGGCCAGCGCGGTGACCAGTTCCGCCTGGTAGCCGGCGTCGCGCAGCTTCGCTTCTTCCTCAGGATTGGAGATGAACGCGGTCTCCACCAGGATGGACGGGATGTCGGGCGCCTTGAGCACCGCGAATCCCGCCTGCTCCACGCTGCCCTTGTGCAGCTTGCCCACCTTGCCGATCTGGCCCAGCACCTCGTTGCCCACGCGCAGGCTGTCCTTGATCTGCGCGGTGGTGCTCATGTCGATCAGCGCCCGCAACACTGTCGCGTCGGCGGCTTTCACGTTCACGCCACCCACCAGGTCGGCGGCGTTTTCCTTGTTGGCCAGCCAGCGCGCCGCGCTGCTGGAGGCACCGTTCTGCGACAGCGCAAACACCGAGGCGCCACGCGCCTGCGGCGTGATGAAAGCGTCGGCGTGGATGGAGACGAACAGGTCGGCCTGCACGCGGCGCGCCTTGCGCACCCGCTCGTGCAGCGGCACGAAGAAGTCGTCGTCGCGCGTGAGCATCGCGCGCATGCCCTTCTGCGCATTGAGCGCATCGCGCAGCTTCAGCGCGATCTGCAGCACCACGTCCTTCTCGCGCAGCCCGCTGGGGCCGACGGCGCCGGGGTCCTCACCGCCGTGGCCCGGGTCCAGCGCCACCACGATCAGCCGGTCCACCCGGTCCAGCAGGCCGGGTGACGGCGGGGGTGGAGGAACGGGGGTCTTGGTTTCGGGCGGGGCCGAGGCAGCGGAGGCCGGCGCAGCGGGCCGGCGCGGCTCGGGCAGGCCGGGTTTGATCTCCATGCGACCGATGAACTCGCCCAGCGCGTCCTGCACCGACTTGGCCGCTTCCTTCTCCGCCTGCTCCTTCTCCTGGATGAGCGTGAGCAGCGGGTCGCGCTCCTGCGTGGGGTACAGGTCGAACACCAGGCGGTGCTGGTAGGCCGCCACCGGCGCCAGCGCAAACTGCTGGGGCGCGGTCGGCTGCTTCAGGTCGATCACCAGGCGCACCACGCGGGGCTGGTTCTGCCCAATGCGCACGCCGCCGATGAAGGGGTCGTCCGCCCTCACCTTGCCCACCAGGTCGCGCAGCGCGGGGCTCAGCTCCAGGCCGTCGATGTCCACCACCAGGCGGTCGGGGGCGCTCACCAGCTGGTGGCGTGCGCTGAGCGCCTGGTCGGATTCGATGGTGACGCGGGTGTACTCCTCCGCCGGCCACACCCGCACCGCCACGATGCTCGCGCCGCGGGCGATCTGCGATGCCCCCAGCAGTAGCACCAGGGAGCCCATGCGCTGAACGGCCTGGCGCCGGCTGATGGTCGCCCGGCTCAAGCCGCGGCCTCCAGCAAGGCCAGGCCGCGCGGCGTACCCGCGTTCAGCGTCACGCTGCGGCGTTCTTCGTCGATGGGGTCGATGGTCATGGTGAGGTCGGCCGGTGGCAGCATCGCAGCCGCCTTGTCGGGCCACTCGGCAATCTTCAACCCCGGCGCAGCGAACACCTCGCGAAAGCCCGCGTCCTCCCATTCGCGCGGATCGCCAAAACGGTAGAAGTCGAAATGGGCCACCGGGCCGCAGGGCAGGTCGTAAGGTTCCATCACGGCATAGGTGGGGCTCTTAATGCGGCCTTGCACGCCCAGGGCACGCAGCAGGTGGCGCACAAAGGTCGTCTTGCCGGCACCCAGCGGCCCCTGCAGCGCGATGAAGGCGTGGCGCAACCCAGGCGCAGCCGCGAGTGCCCGGGCGAATGCCTCGCATGCGGCCTCGTTGCCCCAGAGGATCTGGCGGGTTCCTAGAATCGGCCGATGCGGGATCACATCGATGGGCATCGTCTGCTTCAACAGCTGCAGGAGTGGGCGAGAGAGCTGGGATTTTCACAGATCGGCGTGGCCGACGTGGACCTCTCGTCGGCCGAGCCGCATCTGCAGCGCTGGTTGGACAACGGTTTCCATGGCGCCATGGCCTACATGTCGGCCCATGGCCTGAAGCGCGCGCGGCCGGCGGAGCTGGTGCCGGGCACCGTGCGCGTGATCACCGCACGCATGAACTACCTGCCGCGCGACACCTCGCCGGCCTGGCGCCACATCGAATGGCAGCGCCTGGACGATCCTGCGCGCGCGACGGTCTCCCTCTATGCCCGCGGGCGGGACTATCACAAGGTGCTGCGCGCTCGCCTGCAGGCGCTGGCCGACCGCCTGGCCGACGCGGTGGGGCCGCTGGGCCATCGGGTGTTCACCGATTCGGCGCCGGTGCTCGAAGTGGAGCTCGCCAGCCGCAGCGGCCTGGGGTGGCGCGGCAAGCACACCCTGGTGCTGGACCGCGACGCCGGCTCCATGTTCTTCCTGGGTGAGCTGTTCGTCGACCTGCCGCTGCCGCTCACGCCGCCCAGCGAGCCTCACTGCGGCCGCTGCCGCGCCTGCATGGACGTGTGCCCCACGCAGGCCATCGTCGCCCCTTACCTGGTGGACGCGCGCCGCTGCATTGCCTACCTCACGATCGAGAACGACGGCCCCATCCCGACCGAACTGCGCCCGCTGATTGGCAACCGCATCTACGGTTGCGACGACTGCCAGCTGGTGTGCCCCTGGAACAAGTTCGCCCAGACGGCCACCCTGCCCGATTTCGATGCCCGCCCCGCGTTGCAGGATCCGATGCTGCTGCAGCTGTGGGCCTGGGATGAGGCGCAATTCCTCAAGGCGACCGAAGGCAGCCCCATCCGCCGCATCGGCTACCAGCGCTGGCAGCGCAACCTGGCCGTCGCGCTGGGCAACGCGCTGCGCGCCGGTGCGCCCGCGGTTGTGCGGCAGGCGCTGATGGCACGCCGGGACGAGGCCACCCCGCTGGTGCGCGAGCACATCGACTGGGCCCTGGCGCAGCCTGAAGGCGCGCACGACTTCTGACCGGCCGGTCCGCAGGGTAGTCTCAGCGCTGAAGCGCCTGCAACGCCGCCAGAGCCAAGGGCACGCTCGCCATGCCGAGCAAGGTGGAAACGGTCACCAGCCCGGCCACGTAGCCGCCATGCCCGCCCAGGCGCGCCGCCAGCACATAGCAGCTGGACGCCGTCGGCAAGGCACCAAACGCCACGACCACGACCTGCTGCGCTGGCGGCAGCCCTACCCACAGCACCAGCGCAAGCGCCAGCAAGGGCAAGGCGGCATGCCGGATGGCGAGGAAGGCGGCCGCCAGGCCGGGCGCCTCGCGCAGCGCGCCGAAGCGCAGGCCAGCACCCACCGCCATCAGTCCGATCGGCAGCGCGGCCAGGCCGATGCGTTGCAAGCTGGTGGCCACCGGGTCGGGCAGCTGCAGGCCGGCCAGGTTGCCGATTAGCCCCGCCAGCGTGCTCACGATGAGCGGGTTGCGCACCAGCTCACGCAAGTAGCCGTGGCCGCCATGGCGCGCCAGCGGCCACACCGCGGCCACGTTGCACAGGGGCACCGCCAGGGACACCAGCACGGCGATGTAGGCCACGCCCTGGGCACCGGCCACACGCTCGGCCAGCGCCAGGCCCACGTAGGAGTTGAAGCGGAACGCCGTCTGCGCGCCCGAGGCATGCAGGCGCCGGTCCACGCCCGGCACGCCAGCCAGCGCATACGACAGCATGATGCCCACGCCCACCACCGCCAAGCCGCAACCGGCCAGGCTGAGCATGGAGGTCGGCTGCAGCGGGTTGCGGACGATGGAATTGAACAGCAGCACCGGAAACAGCAGGTAATACACCAGCCGCTCGGCCGCGTCCCAGACGCTGCGGTTCAGCGCCGTGTAGCGGCAGAGCAGGAAGCCACAGGCGATCAGCAGGAAGTCCGGCAGCAGCAGCAAGGCGTGGTTCATGGTGCGCCGCAGTGTGGCACTGCGGACACTGCGTAATTCCCACAATGTGGCGGTGTACCGCCAGGCGGCAGCATCCGCGTTGTACAAGGATCGCGCCTTGCTGCGGCATGCGAAGACGATCCCCTGACCTTCCACCTCCGGAGACACCCACCCATGACACGACGAATCGCGCTTCAAGCCCTGGCCCTGCTGGCCGCGGCCGGCACCGCCCCGCTGGCCTTCGCACAGGCCTACCCGAGCAAGCCGGTGCGCCTGGTGGTGCCCTTTGCGCCCGGCGGCACCACTGACATCGTCGCCCGCGTGGTGGCCGACAAGATCAGCCCGGCACTGGGCCAGCCGATGATCGTGGAAAACAAGGCTGGCGGCGGCGGCTCGCTGGGCGCCAACGAGACCGCCAAGTCCGCACCGGATGGCTACTCGCTCGGCATGGCCACCGTGTCCACCACCGCGGCCAACCCGGCGATCAACCCCAAGATCCCGTACAACCCGCTGACCGACTTCACGCCCATCATCAACGTGGCCGCCACGCCCAACGTGATTGCGGTGCACCCCTCCTTCCCGGCCAAGGACTACAAGGCCTTCCTCGCAGCGCTGAAGGCCAACCCCGGCAAGTACAGCTATGCCAGCTCGGGCACCGGCGGCATCGGCCACCTGCAGATGGAGCTGTTCAAGAACCTCTCCAACACCTTTGTCACCCACATCCCGTACCGCGGCGCAGGCCCCGCGCTCAATGACACCGTGGCCGGCCAGGTGCCGATGATCTTCGACAACCTGCCCTCGGCCCTGCCCTTCATCAAGGACGGCCGCCTCATCCCGATCGTGGTGGCCGCACCGCAGCGCCTGGCCGTGCTGCCCAACGTGCCCACCTTCAAGGAGGTGGGCCTGGAGCCGGTGAACCGCATGGCCTACTACGGCGTCTATGGCCCCAAGGGCCTGCCCAAGGAAGTGGTGGACAAGGTGAGCGCCGCGGTCAAGAAGACGCTGGAGCTGCCCGACGTGAAGAAGCGCATCGAGGACACCGGCTCGCTGATCGTGGCCAACACGCCGGAGCAGTTTGCCGCGCAGATCCGCGCCGAATACGACGTGTACAAGGGCGTCGTCGCCAAGCAGAAGCTCACGCTGGAATAAGCTTCTCCCACCCAGCACCATCAGGCCGCCTGCGGGCGGCCTTTTCCATGGCACAGCCCAGCGCGCGCGACCACAGCCAAGCCAGCATCGACCGTTTCCTCGACGCCCTGTGGATCGAGGACGGCCTGTCGGCCAACACCCTGGCCGCCTACCGGCGCGACCTGCAGGCCTACGCCGACTGGCTGGCGGCCGACAGCGCCCGCGCGCTCGACGCCAGCACCGAGACCGACCTGCGCGGCTACATCGCCGCCCGCCACGCGGGCAGCAAGGCCAGCAGCGCAAACCGCCGGCTCACGGTGTTCAAACGCTACTTCCGCTGGGCGCTGCGCGAGCGCCTGGTCACCGCCGACCCCACGCTGAAGCTGCTGACCGCGCGCCAGCCGATGCGCTCACCCAAGGTGCTGAGCGAGGCGCAGGTCGAAGCCCTGCTGCAGGCGCCCGCCGTCGACACGCCGCTGGGCCTGCGCGACCGCACGATGATCGAGCTGATGTACGCCAGCGGCCTGCGGGTGAGCGAGCTGGTCACCTTGAACAGCGTTCACCTGAGCCTCAACGAGGGCGTGCTGCGCGTGACCGGCAAGGGCACCAAGGAGCGCCTGGTGCCCTTTGGCGGCGAGGCGCACGAGTGGCTTCAGCGCTACCTGGCCGAGGCGCGCGCCGCCATCCTGCAAGGGCAGCAGAGCGACGCGCTGTTCGTCACCGCCCGGGGCGGGCCGATGACGCGGCAGATGTTCTGGATCCTGCTGAAGAAGCATGCGCGGGCCGCGGGCGTCACCGCACCGCTGTCGCCCCACACGCTGCGGCATGCGTTCGCGACCCACCTGCTCAACCACGGCGCCGACCTGCGCGCGGTGCAGTTGCTGCTGGGGCACGCGGACATTTCCACCACCACCATCTACACCCATGTGGCACGCGAGCGGCTGCGCGCGCTGCATGCCGCCCACCATCCGCGCGGCTGAAGTGCCCAGAGGCGCTACAGCGGCAGGCGCTCGCTGGCCCAGGGGCCGGTGATCGCGTCCACGCCGCAGGCCCACAGGGCCTCGGCGTCGGCGTTGTCGATCACGCCTTCAGCCTGCACCAGCAGCGATACCGCGCGCAGCAGGCTCACCGTGCTCTTGACGAACTCCCGTGCGGGATCGTTGCGCGCGATGCCGCGGCACACCGAGGCATCCAGCTTCACGTAGTCCAGCCCCAGCTCGTACAGCCGCTCGATGCGGTGCAGGCGCTGGCCGGCATGTTCCAGGCCGAAGCGCACGCCCAGCGGCCGCAGCGCACGGCCGAACTCCTGCACCGCCTCGAAGTGCGACAGCGCCGCGCCTTCGTCCACCTCCAGCCAGAGCTTGCCCGCCGCCTGCGGCGCAGCGCTCACCAGGGTGCGCGCATGCGCGGCAAAGGTGGCCTCGGCCATGGAGGAGGCGGCGATGTTCACCCCTCGCGGCCGGCCGTCCTCGGCGATCGCCTTCAGCGCCAGGGCGAGCGCATGGGCGTCCACCGTGGCGGTGAGCCGGCTGCGCGCGGCCAGCGGCAGCCAGCGCGCGGCCGGCTCGAACTCGCCCGCGCCGTCCAGGCGCATGCGCAGCGGGCATTCGATGTGCACCAGCTGGGCCTGGCGGTCCAGCACCGGGAAGGCCATCAGCCGCGTCTGGCCCGCCGCCAGCGCCTCCACGATCTGCGAGCGCCAGGCCCGCTCGCCGCGGGCGCGCGCCACCGTTTCGTCGCTGACGAGCTCCACCGCAAAGGGCCCCTGGCTTTCCGCCCGCGCCAGTGCCATGTCGGCGGTGGACAGCGCCGTGCCGAGGTTGTGGTCGTGATGGATCTCCACCGCACCGATGTGCACGCACACGCCCGAGCCCAGGGTGTGCAGGCCGGCCTGCAGCGCGCTCGCGATCGAGTGCGCGGTTTCCGCCGCCATGCCGGGCGCCGGCAGGCACAGCGCAAAGTCGGACCCGTTGAGCCGGCCGACAAAACAGTCCGGCACCTGCTCGGGGTAGGTCTGCAGCGCGCGGGCAATCAGCACCAGCGCCCGGTCGGTGCTGTCGCGGCCCAGCAGCAGGTTCAGCCCGGTCAGGTCGGCCAGGCGCACCAGCACCAGGCCGCCGCCACCGAAGCCGTCCTCCCGTTGCAGCGCCGCGCCCAACCGCTCCATGAAATGCGCCCGGTGGGGCAACCCGGTGAGCGGATCGCAATGGGCCTGGCGTCGCAGGGATTCCACCTGCGCCGATTGCGCCTCGAACAAGGCGCGCATGCGCTGCACCATCCCGTTCATGGCCCGCGTGAGGCGGCGCAGCTCGGGCACCTTGGGCTCGGGCACGGTGACGTAGCGGCCCTCCACCAGCGCCTGCGCCTGCTCCACCGTGGCATCCAGCGGGCGGCGGATGCCGCGCACCGCCAGCGAGCCCAGCAGGCCTGCGGCCAGCCCGACGACCAACATCCACACCGTGTTGCGCACGGCGCTGATCCACAAGGCGTCGTGGGCATAGGACACGTGGCTCACGACCTCCAGCGCACCCAGCGCGCGCCAGCCATCGGACACCAGCCCAACGCCGGGCGTGGATTCGATCGGCAGCAGTTGCACGAACCAGCCCGGCGCCCGCTCCGCGTGGCTGGTGCCCTTGCGCTCGAACCTCACCTTGCCGTCACCGCCCAGCAGCTTGATGCTGCGGTAGAAGCCGGTGTCGAACTGGGCCGCCATCAGCAGCTCCATCAGCGCCGGGTCGCCATGCTGCTGGGACAGCGCCAGCGCCAGCGCCTGGGCGTTGTCGTTGTTCTTCAGGCGCAGCTGCGTCTGCAGCATGTCGCGCTCGGACACCACCGTGACGCTCAGGCTGCCGGCCAGCGCCAGCAGCACCACGGCGAGCAGCAGCAGCCAGATCTGACGGATCAACGACATGGTGTTTCCTTGTTCTTGAAGTGGATCACAGAAAGCCCTCCGCCTTGGCCTTTTCCAGCACCTCGCGCCAGCGCGACAGGCGCGCCACCGGGTCACCCGCGCTGGAGCCGCCCACGCCCTGCCACAGCCCCTCGCTGTTGAAGCTGAACACCGGCGCCAGGTCGGGCCGGCGCGAGGCCGGGCGCACCTCGCCCACCAGGTTGTCCAGGATCAGCGGCTCCGCGTCCGGCGCGGGGTAGTAGGCCAGCACCATGTGCGCCTGCACACCGCCGCCCACCTGCGCCCGCACGTACACCATGCGCAGCTTGGCCACCGGCACGCCGGCGGCCAGCAGGCTGAAGTACTTGGCGATCGCATAGTCCTCGCAATCGCCCTCGCCCTTGTTCAAGGTCTCCAGCGGGCTGGCCCAGTAGTCCACCTGGCCCCAGACCGTGGTGTCGTCGCGGAACAGCACCCGCCGGTTGAAGAACTCGTTGACCAGCGGCAACCGGGCCGCCTCGTCCAGCGCGGCAGCCTGGGCGATCAGCGGCTGCAGTGCCTGGGCGCCGGCCAGCGCCCGCGGCCCCAGGCGCTTGGCGGCGGCGTCCATGCGGCCCGCGTCCCAGGCCAGGGGCGCCAGGGCCACCGCCAGCAACGCAACGCCCAGCGCTCCGCGCAGCCAGCGCGCCGGTGCTCGGAAGACAGCGTTGTAAAAAGGCAAGCGACACCCCATGGCGTCATGCCACGTAAGCGTGTGTTTCGTCAGGGATTGCGCGGAGTTAAGCACTCCGTAGCACCCTGGGCCATTGAAACGCAAACCTGCGTGGAATACTGCGCCGGCCTCGACTGGAAGCTCCTGCCCATGCGCCCTGTTCTCCTGAAGCCGCTTGCCGCCGCCGCGCTGCTGCTCGCGCTCGGCGCCCTGCCCGCCGCCGCGCAGACCGCGGCCGATGACGCCATGAAGGCTGCGGCGCAAAAGGCGATCGCCAGCAACCCGGAAGTCAGCGCCCGGCTGAACCAGCTGCGCGCCGCGGTGGACGCGATGGACATCGCGCGCGCCGGCCTGCGCCCCCAGGTGAACCTGGAAGCCTCCGTGGGCCGCGACCGCGACCGCATCACCAGCCGCAACCCCGCCGTGCAGGGCATGGAGCGCAACGGCGCTGCGCTGAGCCTGAACCAATTGCTGTGGGACGGCGGCGCGCTGCAGCACGAACTGCGGCGCCTGGGCCACGACAAGCTGGCGCGCTACTTCGAGCTGCTGGACGTGACCGAACAAACCGCGCTGGAGGCCGCCCGCGCCTACCAGGACGTGCAGCGCTTCCGCCGCCTGGTGGAGCTGGCCGAAGACAACTACGTGCAGCACCGCTACACGCTGGGGCAGATCCAGTCGCGCTACAAGGCCGGCGTGGGCCGTGGCGTGGACAACGAACAGGTGGTCGCCCGCCTGGCGCTGGCCGAATCCAACCTCACCACCGAGGTGGCCAACCTGCACGACGTGACCGCCCGGTATGCCCGCATCGTGGGCGAAGCGCCGCCGCCCAAGCTGCCCGCGGTGCCGTCCATGGCCGGCGCCCTGCCCGCCAGCCCCGGCGAAGCCATGGCCACGGCCCTGCGTGGCAACGCCGCCATCAACGCCGCCATCGAGAACCTGCGTGCCGCCCGCGAGCTGGCCAGCGAGCGCCGCAGCGCCCTGCAGCCGCGGGTGGAAGCCCGCCTGCGCGGCGGCGGTGGCCACAACTTCGACGGCGTGGCCGACCAGCGCTACGACACCACCGCCCAGGTGGTGCTCAACTGGAGCCTCTACGACGGCGGCGCCAACCAGGCCCGCATCCGCCAGCAGGCCCGCCTGGTGGACCAGGCCGCCGACCAGCGCGACAAGGCCTGCCGCGACGTGCGCCAGAACGCGGCCATCGCCTACAACGACACCCGCAAGCTCGCCGAGCAGGTGGAAGCGCTGGACCGCAACGCGCTGGCCATCCAGAAGGCACGCGACGCCTACCGCCAGCAGTTCGACATCGGCCAGCGCAGCCTGCTGGACCTGCTGAACGCCGAGAACGAGCTCTACACCGCGCGCCGCGCGCACGCCAACGCGCTGGCCGACCTGGAAGTAGCGCGCCTGCGCACCCTGGCCACCATGCAGCGCCTGACGGCCCAGCTGGGCCTGGCGCGCCTGGACGTGGGCCCCGAGCTGGACGACGCCGCCGGCTGGGACGCTGGCGCCGACGTGCCGGCGCGCTGCCCGGTGCTGCTGACCGAAGTGCAGACCACGCCGCGCAGCGAACTCGACGCGCGTGCGCAGAGCCTGGTGAAGAGCGCGCCTGCGCCCACGCCGGCAAAGTAGCCCGCGTCCCGTGCGGGATGCTTGCCGCGCCTATCGGCCGGCGGGCTCAGCCGCCCGGTGCGTGGCAGACCGCCTCGATGTTGTGCCCGTCCGGCCCGATCACGAAAGCCGCGTAGTAGTTGGCGTGGTAATGCGGGCGCACGCCGGGCGCGCCATGGTCCTTGGCACCGGCCTCCAGCGCCGCGCGATGGAAGGCATCCACCTGCTCGCGCCGCTCGGCCACGAACGCGATGTGCAGATGCGCCGGTTTCTCGTCGGTCTGGAACAGGCACAGGGACACCTTGCCCTCGGGGTGGCTCAACTCGCACCCGTTCGGCGGCCACTCCGTCACCGCAGTGATGCCCAGAGGTTCGAGGGCCTTGAGGTAAAACGCCTTGCTCGCGGGGTAGTCGCTGACGCCGAACTTGACGTGATCGAACATGAGCTCTCCTGATGGTGCGGGCCCGCGTGTGGCCCGGGTGTCGTGGCCGGCAGTGTAGGTTTGCCGCAGTAGGCCCAAGGTTCGTGCGCCTTCGATGTCACAACCGGCGGGCCCGCTTCGTCTTGAACAGGAAGGCCAGCGAATCCGCCGGCCGTCATCAATCCAACGAAGGACACGACCCATGAGCACGCTCCATCCCCGCCTGGACTACTCCCGCCTGTCGGCCGACCTCTTCAAGAAGTACCTCGACTTCGCCATGGCGTTCCGCATGGACGAGACGCTGGCCCTGCTGGTGGACATCCGCGCCTCTCAACTCAACGGCTGTGCGTTCTGCCTGGACATGCACGTCAAGCAGGCGCGCTTGCACGGCGAGCGCGAACTGCGGCTGCACCACGTGGCCATCTGGCGCGAGTCGCCGCTGTTCACGCCGAAGGAACGCGCCGCACTGGCGTGGACCGAGGCGCTCACGCGCATCGAGCCCACGGGCATATCGGACGCAGCCTATGCCGAAGCCCGCGAGCACTTCTCCGAGGAAGAGCTGTCGGAGCTGACCTTCCGCGTGGTGGCCATCAACGGCTGGAACCGATTGAACGTGGCCTTCCGCAACCCGCCCGGCTCCAAGGACAAGATGCTCGGGCTGGACAAGGCGGGCTTGAGCTGACGCGCCGCGCGCGGCCAGAGGCTAGTGCCAGTTGCCGATGCGCAGGTCGTGCGGCGCCGGCCGGCCCTGGCCGGTTTCCAGCAGGTCGCGCAGGCTAAGCAGGAAGGTGGCCCACTTGGTGCTGCAGTGCGCGGTGAACTCCACCTCCTCGCGCCATTGGCGATGGGCGAACATCACCACGGTGTGTTCGTCCTGCCGCGAGAGCAAGAACTCGATGTCGGTGCCCACCCATTCGGCCGGCCCGCCCTTGACGCGCCAGCGCACCTTCTCGTTGCGCACCTGCTCCAGCACCTCCATGTCGAAGCCGCCGATCTCGGCGCCGGTCTCGAGGAAGAAGCGGAAGCTGATGGTGCCACCCACCTCCGGGCGGCCGGTGGTGGTGGTGGTCCACCAGCCGGCCAGGCCGGTGATGGTTGACAGCGCTTCATAAACGGCTGAAACGGGCGCCTTGATGCCTACCCTGTGCACGATGTCCACGATGCTGATCTCCGATTGATTGCGTTGAAGGCGGCGCGCCTGGCGGCAGCACCGTGCAGGCAATCTATGCGGGAGGGCTCAGCGAGCGTGAGTAACAAGATCGTCGCGAATCGCCGGCGGCCTCACGCGCCCAGGCCACGCGCCGCGCTCGGCGGGTGGCCGATCACGCGCTTGAAGGCCCGGCTGAACGAGGCTTCGGAGTCATAACCCAGGCGGTCGGCCGCCACCGAAATGCGCATGCCCTCCTGGCCGAT
Source organism: Ideonella sp. BN130291 (assembly GCF_036231905.1). NCBI lineage: Bacteria > Pseudomonadati > Pseudomonadota > Betaproteobacteria > Burkholderiales > Sphaerotilaceae > Ideonella > Ideonella sp. BN130291. The sequence goes on from NZ_JAZARE010000005.1 coordinate 237,524, forward strand.
CCAGCGCCTGGCCTGGAACATCTTCACCTTGGCCACGTACTTCGCCGGGCTCTCGCCGACCGTGCGGGTGAAGGCCTCGGTGAAGCTGGAGCGTGATGCACCCATCAGCTCGGCCAGCATGGGCACCGTCCAGTCGCGTTCCGGCTCGGCATGCACCGCGGCGATCACCTTGCCGATGCGTGGGCAGCGCACAGCGGCGATCCAGCCGGTCGCGTCGCTGCAGGCGCACTCCACCCAGGCGCGGATGATGCTGGCGGCCAGCACGTCGGCCAGGCGCGCGAGGATGCCGCAGGCGCCGATGCGGTCCAGCGACACCTCGCGCTCCATCGCCTCCAGCAGCACCGGCACGCTGGGGTCGCGCTGGGCCAGGTCACCCGCACGCATCACCTCCGGCATCATCGCCAGCAGCGGGTGCAACGGGTCCACGTTGAAGCGCAATGCACCGCAGAACATCACGTGGCTGGCGGCCGCCTCGCTGCCCGTGGCGCCGTCCACCAGGTAGATGTTGTCCGACACCGCCACCCGCGCAAGCGAGTCGATGTCCACCGTCGGCACGTCGGGCGAGCTGGCCACCACATGGAAGCTGCCGCGCGGCAGCAGCACCGCGTCGCCAGGGTTCAGCTGCATCCACTCGGTGGAGGGTGTGCGCAGCCAGCTCTGCCCGCGGCCCACGAAGTGGAAACGCGCCGCACGCTGCGATGGAAACGCCACGCCCCAGGGGCTGCGCAGCAGGCAGCGGCCGTACTCCACGCCATCCAGGCGCAGGCCCAGCAGGATCTCGGTCAAGGTGTCGCGGGCGTCGGGGTCGCTGCGCACGGCATAGGGGGAAGGCTCGGACAAACGGTCAAGCATTTCGGCTGTATCGGCATGGAAGCGCCGGGATCGTATGCCTAAGCTGACATCCCTGTTCACCACGTTGGATCGCCACGCCCGATGTCTTCTCCTTCCTGCTCCACCTGCCTCGATGCCGCGGCCAACACGTCGCCGCTACCGCCCCGTGACGCGGCGCACCCGCACGCCGGCGCGCGCTGGCCGGCGGTCGCTTCACTCGCGTTGGGTGTCTTCGGGCTGGTGACGGCGGAGTTCCTGCCGGCCAGCCTGCTCACGCCCATGGCGCGCGACCTCGGCATCAGCGACGGCGCAGCCGGGCAGGCGGTGACCGCCACCGCGCTGGTCGGCGCGATCGCCGCACCGTCCATCCCCCTGCTCACGCGCAACCTCGACCGCAAGGCGGTGGTGCTGGCGCTCACCCTGCTGCTGGTGGTGAGCAATGCGATGGCCGCCACCGCACACAGATTGCCCGTGCTACTGGCGGCGCGCGTGTTGCTGGGCGTGGCGCTGGGCGGCTTCTGGTCGATGGCCGCGGCGCTGACCATGCGCCTGGTGCCCGGGCCGCTGTTCGCGCGCGCGATGTCGGTCATCCTCACCGGCGTGTCCTTTGCGACGGTATGCGCGGCACCGCTGGGCGCCACGATGGGTGACCTGTGGGGCTGGCGCAGCGCCTTCGTCGCCGCGGGTGTGCTCAGCGTGCTTACGCTCGTGGCGCAGTGGCTGGCCATGCCACCGCTGCCGCCGCGCGACCTGCCCAACCTGCGTGCGCTGGGCGTGCTGCTGGCACGGGCCGACGTGCGCGTGGCGTTGCTCGCCGTGCTGCTGGTCATCTCCGGCCACTTCGCCGGCTTCACCTACATCCGGCCGCTGATGGAAGACGTGACCCACCTGTCGGTGGCCGCCATCTCCGCCATCCTGCTCGGTTATGGCATCGGCGGCTTCTTCGGCAACGTCGCGGGCGGCTTCGTGGCCGAGCGCAGCGAGCGCCTGGCGGTGGTGCTGGGCGGTGCCATGATCGCCGCGCTTGCGGTTGCGTTGTTGGTGGCCGGCCGCTCGCCCTGGGTGACTGCCGCCGCGGTGCCGCTGTGGGGCTTTGCCTTCGGCGCTTTCCCGGTCGGATTCCAGACCTGGATCACCCGGGCCGCGCCCGACCAGGCGGAAGGCGCCGGCGGCCTGCTGGTGGCGGCCTTCCAGATCGCCATCGCCAGCGGCGCCATCGGGGGCGGCCTGCTGGTGGACCACGTCGGCGCGCTCGGCGGCCCGGCGTTCGCCGCCACTGCGCTCACGCTGGGCACGCTGCTGACCTTGCGCTACGGGCCGCGCCGTGCGCGCGCCTGAATCGCTTCATTCCATCAAGAGAGACTCCAATGACTGCCAACCCCCCACTCAACCGCCGCATGGTGCTCGCCGCCCGGCCGCGCGGGCTGCCGACGCCGCACGACTTCAAGCTCCTGACCGAGCCCGTAGCCGAACCGCAGGACGGCCAGGTGCTGCTGCGCACGCTGTACCTCTCGCTCGACCCGTACATGCGCAACCTGATGGACGAAGTGGGGCCCGGCTACGCGCCCCCGGTTGCCCTGGGCGCCACCATGGTTGGCGGCACGGTGAGCCGCGTGGTGGCCTCACGGCACCCGAAGTTCGCCGCTGGCGAGCTGGTGCTGGCGCAGGCCGGCTGGCAGGACTACGCGCTGTCGAACGGCAGCGACCTGCAGATGCTGGGCGACATGCCGCAGCCCTCGCTCGCGCTCGGTGGGCTCGGCATGCCAGGGTTCACCGCGTATGTGGGCCTGCTCGACATCGGCCAGCCCAAGCCGGGAGAGACGGTGGTCGTGGCCGCCGCCACCGGCGCGGTGGGCGCCGTGGTCGGCCAGATCGCCAGGCTCAAGGGCGCGCGCGTGGTCGGCATCGCAGGCGGCGCGGACAAATGCCGCCATGCGGTGGAGGTGCTGGGCTTCGACGCCTGCATCGACCGCCGCGAGGGCCACCTCGCCGAGCACCTGGCCGCCGCCTGCCCCGACGGCATCGACGTGTACTTCGAGAACGTCGGCGGCGAGGTGCTCGACGCGGTGCTGCCGCTGCTCACCCTGGGCGCGCGCGTGCCGGTGTGCGGCTTCATCGCGCACTACAACGACGCCACGCCACCGGCCGGCCCTGACCGCCTGCCGCCGCTGCTGGCCACCGTGCTGCAGAAGCGCATCCGCATGCAAGGTTTCATCATCCTGGACCACTATGGCGAGCGCTTCGAATCGTTCCAACGCGAGATGCGCGCGTGGGTGGCAGCCGGGCAGGTGAAGCTGCGTGAAGAAGTCGTCGATGGCCTGGAGCAGGCGCCGCAGGCCTTGGCCGGCTTGCTGCAGGGGCGCAATTTCGGGAAGGTGGTGGTGAAGGTGCACGACGAACGGGGGTGAGCTGCGACGCAGGGGCGGAGCTTCTTGCCCGACGCAGTCCCCCCGGTAGGGGAGCATCGCAAAGCTCGCGCCACGCTACCGCGCGCGCACCTTTCCGAGCAGGAACGCGTTGAACGGATTGCGGTGCAAGAAGCTTTCGCGATACGCCGGCGGTACATGGTCCGTGGCGGTGCGGAAGATCCAGTCTGCAGCGTGGTGCGCAATCGTGCGGGCGAGCGCGGCGTCGCGCTGTTCGAGCACCTCGATCAGCGCGCGCCAGACCACGCCGCGGTAGACCAGGCCAGGGCAAAAGTCGGCCATCAGCCGCCAACTGTCCCTGGCCAGCCACACGGCCTGCGACGTGTCCCCGAGCTTGGCCAGGCGCTGCGCCAGCAGGGCCTGAAAGACAAGCTGCTGGCCTTGCATGCCGCTGGCGGACGCGAACTCCACGCCCTGCCGCGCCGCCGCCACGGCGGTCTCGTCCTGCCCGTGGCGGGCCAGGATCCGCCAGGCGGTGAGCCGGGTTCTACCCGCCCAATGGCTCAGGGCCTCGGCCGCCGCGTCAAGCGCCTGGCGGCAGGCTTCGTCGAGCTGTGCACCCGGCTGCGGGACCTGAGCACCGACCTCCTTCCAGAAGAGGGCCATGTAGGAACCGGCCGGTGCTTGTGCCTGTGACAGCAGTTGACGCGCCCGGGTGGGTTGTCCCAGGTCGCAGAAGGCAAAGGCCAGCGGGAGGCGCACCTCCTCCATCTCCGCCGGGCCAGCCGCCGGATCGGAAAGAACCCGCTCGCCGAGCATCAACGACGAGGCGTAGTGGCCCAGCGTCCTGTCGATGACTTGAAGGCGGATGGTGAAGGACCTCAGGACCATCGAGTCTTCAGGGATGTCGTGCAGCAGTTGCCTTCCCTCGACGATCGCATCCCGTCCCTCCCGGGCCCTCCCCGTGAAGATGAGCGCGGTTGCGCGTGTCATGAGCAGGTTGGGCAGCGCGTGGCTGGCGCCGGTGGTGCGCGCGATGTCGATGGCTCGCTGCCATTGATCGAGCGCCTGTGCCAGGCTTCCTCCGTCCTGCAGCACTTTGGCCATCGCATCCGCATAGACGATCTGCTGCTTCGTGGAGCCGTGCTCGTTCACCCAGCGCTCGATGGGCCGCAGCATCTCCAGGGCCTCCCCCGCCTGGCATCGCTCGCACAGCAGCTGGGCCAGCAGGGCGCGTGCACCCAGTTCGCAGGCGCGATCGCGGGCGGCGAGTGCAGCAGCAAGCGCTTCTCGACAGGTCTCGGTCGCACGGTCGTACTCGCAGCGCTGCTCCAGCAACGAGGCCAGGCAGCGCAGGGTCATCGCGCGCTGGCGATCGCTGGATGCGCTACGCGTCGCCTGCTCGACCAGGCGCTGAACGTTGTCGAACGCGCTGGCCATCATGGCCGGGGAGACCAGCTCGTCGATCAAGCAACACTGGGCGTCTGCGTCACCGGCCCGTCCATAGATCGCTTGCGCCTGGTCCAGGTAGTCGATGCCCTCCCGCAGGCGCAGTGCACGCAGTGCCTGCCGGCCCGCTTCGGCCAGGTGCGGCGCCGCGCGAAGCTCTTCGCCAGCGCCCAGCCAGTGCGCGGCCAGTCGAGCAGGCGCGACACCGCACTCGCGCGCCATCAGCTCGGCGATGCGCCGGTGCAGCGCCCGGGCGATGGGCTGCGGCACCGATGCGCGCGCGGCCTCGAAGATCAGGTCGTGTGCGAAGGCACCGTCGCGCAGGACCTGGGCCGATTCGAGTTCGGTCCACGCGTCGGCGAGGTCCAGCGGATTGACGTCGAGCACCTGTGCCGCCAGCGTGACCGAAAAGTCTTGACCTGCCACGGCCGCACAGCGCGCCAGGCGCACTGCGTCCCGCGAGAGCAGGCCAATGCGCCGCTCGATCAACCGCAGAGCGCTCCCGCTTGGCGGAAGCCGCGCCAGCATGCCCACCGCCCTCGCGCCACCGCGATCTGGCTCGCGCTGCAACAGCCACGCCTTGAGCGTTTCCAGCAGGAACAACGGGTTGCCGCCGCTGCGCTCGTGCAGTGCATGAGCCAAGTCCGTTGCGTCAACGGCATCCAGTGCGCCGACGCCGGCAAGCCCCAGCGAGTCGAGCAACTCGGCCACCTGTGCCCTGGTCAGAGGCTGAAGCACGAGGGGCTCGGCACGAAGTCGGGTGGTCAGCGTGGCGACCAGCGCCTGCGCCGCCGGCCCGATCTCCGCGCCGCGGAAGGCGGCCAACCAGCGCACACCGGGAACACCGGCCAGATGTTGCGCCATCTCGAGGCTGGCGGTGTCGGCGAAGTGCAGATCGTCGAGCGCCACGGCCTCCAACCCGGCCACCACCGCGTCGCGCAAGGTGGATTCGAGTGCGCCGACGAAGCGCGCCTGCGCGCCGCCATCGTTGGCGCCGGTCAGCGTGCGTTGGGGCAACTCCGGCAACAAGCGCGCGAGTTCCGTTTGCACGCCGTCGGCCAGTGCCTCGGTGCGGGTCGCGAGCAAGCTGCGCAGCAGGCGGCCGAGCAGGGCATAGGGCACCTGTTCGTCACCAGGACGTGCCGACGCTTGCAGCGCACGGCCGGGTGCCGAAGCGTGAGCCCGCAGCAGATCGTCCACGAGGCGTGTCTTGCCCATGCCGGCTTCACCGACGATGACCACCGCATCGCCGCGCTCCCAGGCGGCCTGCAACACGGCCCACTCGGCATCGCGGCCCACAAGCCGCGGCGGGCGCAGCACCGAAACGGGCACGACGCGACGGGGCGTCAGCTCTGCCAGCGCTTGCGAGCGCTCGATCTGCGCCAGCAGGGCTAGCGTTTCGGTCGAAGGCGTGGCGCCGACCTCGTCCTTGAGCACTCGCTCGCAGTGGTCAAAGGCGAGCAGCGCCGCTGCCCGGTCCCCTCGCAGGTAATGCAGCCGCATCAGCCGCCGGTGCGCATGCTCTTGCAGCGGCTCCAGGGCCAACAGACGTTCGGCGCAGGCGATGGCTTCGGCCAGGCGGCCTTGCCGTTCCAGCAAAGAGGCTTCGCCAGCCAAGCGCTCGCGCCGCAGGCTCTGGAGGCGCAGGCGTGTGGCCCTCAGCCAATCAGCGAACTCGGGCAGATCGGCATAGTCGTCGTCGCCGAGCAAGGCCCCGTCCAGCGGCTCGCCGTCCAAGCCTGGCCAGGCCAGCGCTGGCGTGATGGCCAGCGTCGACGACCCCGAGATCACCTCGACGCCGAGTTTTCGTTTCAGCGCGTAGATGCGCTGGCGCAGGCGGCCTCGCACGTCTTCGGCAGACTCGTCGGGCCACAGCAGCGCTTGGAGCCGGGCCCGTGCGGTCGGGCCTTCGATGGCGAGCATGGCCAGCATGGCGGCGTCGCGGCGTTCCAGCACCACGCATTGGCCAGACGTCGCAATCACCCGATGAAGGCCACACAAGTGCAGGCTCCAGCGTGGCGCATCAACTTCGGATGCGAGAGCCGCTGTTGAGTCTGGCATGTGTGAAGACCTCTCTGGTGAGCCTGAAGAGCGCCCCTCAGTGCACTCAGTGCCGGAGCTTCGGAACCACGGTGAGCGTATACACCACGTTCTGGTTGAACGTGGTGCCGTTCGTGGCGGTCATCTGCAGCGTGTGCACGCCGGGCCGCAGTTTGTCGATCTCAGCGTAATAAGTGTCGTCCACCGTTCGATAGATCCCGGCGGGCACCGGACTGGACCCGCATACCGGCGCAAACAGGTTCTCGGTGGGCAGCGCGGTGGCGAACACCTCGCTGCGCACGCGCCTGGCCTTCACGCGTTCGCCATCGAGGGTGACGTTGACGCTCAACTTGTCGGTCACTCCGGCAATGATGGCTCGCAATTCGGCATCCGAGACGCCGGACACATCTCCGCAGAAGCCGGGGGCGTAGACGTAGTTGCTGCCAGCCACGGCGAACTGCAGCTTGACGCCTTGCGGAATGGTGCATGTGCGGCTGACCGTGCCGCCGCCGGCGTGGGGTGCCAGGTACCAGGTCGAGCCGCTCTGGCCGACCATGCAATGCTGGCCGGTGGTGTCGGTGTTAGGGTTCACCGAGGCGGGAATCGAGTAGATCCACTGCACCCACTTCCCATCGCGCAGTTCCCCGACGTCGTCGTCGGCCCAGGCCCCCGTGGCCATGCTCGCTGCCACAGCGAGCGCCGCAGCGCGAAAGGTCATCGGCAGAGTTGAACGGCTCATCATGCTTCTCCTGAAGTGGAAGGGCTGAAACGGCCCGGCCCAACGGCGCGGGTTGCAGGGCAGTACGGTGACCTGCTGCGTCAGCTTAGGCAGCGTGCGTCAGCACAGCGTCAGCACAGGCCCTCAGCGCGCCACGTAGCCGCCGTCGATCAGCAGCCCGGTACCGGTGATGAAGCTGGCGCGGGGCGAAGCGAGGAACAGCACGGCTTCGGTCACTTCGTCGGCCGAGCCGGAGCGACCGGCCGGCGTCTGCTGCGTGAAGCCGGCGCGTGCCTGTTCATCGCCGCCCCATATGCGGCGCTGCATCGGCGTGTCGATCAGGCCTGGGTTCACCGCGTTGACGCGGATGCCGCGCTGTACGTACTCCAACGCCGCGGTGCGCGTCAGGCCCATCACCGCGTGCTTGCTCGCGATATACGGCGCCAGGGCCGGAAAGCCGATCTCGCTGCCCATGGACGCGTTGTTGACGATCGCACCGCCGCCCGTTTGCAACATCGCGCGGATCTCGTGCTTCATCGACCAGAACACGCCGCGCACGTTGGTGTCCATCACCAGGTCGTAGTTGTCGTTGTCCTGCTCGGCGAACTCGGCGCCGCGGCCTTCGATGCCGGCGTTGTTGTAGGCCACGTCCAGCCGGCCATGGTGCGACAGCGCCAGCCGCACCAGCGCTTGCACATCGGCCTCGCGGGTCACGTCGGTGCGGGCGAACACCGCGTTGCCGCCCTGTGCGCGGAGCTGCTCCACCAGGGCTTCGCCCTCGGCCTGGCGCCGCGCGCCCAGCACCAGCTTCGCGCCCTCACGCGCGAAGGCGCGCGCTGCCGAGCGGCCCATGCCCGAGCTGGCGCCGGTGATCAGCACGACCTTGTCCTTGAATTCCATGAACTCTCTCCTGTGAGGCGCCGGCGACGTGCCGGCGATGGAAGGCAGTATGGAAACGGGTGTTGATCCTGTGAATGAATATCCGGGGAGATGAGAATTCCACCACGGGGAATAATCAGGCGATGCTGAATCGCATCGACCTGCTGCGCACCTTTGTCGTCGCCTACGAGACGCTGAACTTTCGCGAGGCAGCGATCCGCCTGTCGATTTCGCCGCAGGTGGTCACGCGGGCCATCAAGGAACTCGAAGGTCACTTGGGCGAGCTGCTGTTCCACCGCAACACCCGCAGCGTGCAACCGAGCGATTTCTGCGAGCGCTTCGCGGCGCAGGCGCGCCTGGCGTTGCAGGGTGTCGATGCCTTGTTTGCGGCGACCATGCCGCTGAAGGATGAGCGCATCGAAGGCCTGGTGCGCATTGCCGCGCCGGCCATGCAGGGGCGGCGCTTCGTGATGCCCGTTCTCGAGCGCCTGGCGCGGCAGCATCCTGGCCTGCGCTTCGACCTGCGGCTGTCCGACCAGGTGATCGACGCGGTCGCGCAGCGCATCGACGTTGGCGTGCGCGCCGGCCGCCTGCGCGACAGCCGCTTTGTCGCCCGGGCGGTGTCCATGGTTTCGCTGCGCATCGTCGCATCGCCGGCGCTGCTCAAGCGCATCGGGCCGGTGAAGTCTGCGGCCGACCTGGATACCCTGCCCACCACCCAACTCATCGACCGCAATACCGGGCGCCCCTGGCCGTGGACATTGGCCCGTGAGCGCGAGATCCTGCCCGGCCTCCCCGTGTTCGTCACCGACGACACCCAGGCCGAATGCGATGCAGTGCTCGCCGGCATGGGCCTGGGGCAACTGGCCGGCGTGCTGGTTGCGGATCACTTGCGCAGCGGTGCGCTGCGGGAGGTGCTGCCCGAGACGGCGCCCAAGCCCTGGCCCCTGTCGGTCTACCGCGTGCAACGCGAGCCGGTCCCGGCTCGCATCCGCCTGGTGTACGAGGCCCTGCTGGAGGGCTTGCGCGAGGTGGAGAGTTGACGGTGTCCCGGATATGCCCGTCCACGTCTTCGACGCTGTGTCCCTGCGGGAGACCGCTCCAACGCGCCTGGGTGCAGGCCGTCCTGCGCGATGCGTTCAGCGCACAGCCGAACCCCGCCGCTTCCCCCGGGAAACCACTCGACCGGCGCCGCGGCGGCCGTTCATATGATGGGTCAAGCTGCTCGGGTGAGCCCGCCGTCGCAGAGCGCGATCGCCACGAGGACGCATCATGAAATTGCTGATCACCGGCGGTGCCGGGTTCCTGGGCGCCCGGCTCGCCCGCACACTGCTTGCGCGCGGCGGCCTGGCCGGCCAACGCATCGCCCAGCGACGACACCCTGCCGACCCCGCAGTCGTCCTACGGCATCCAAAAGTTCATCGGCGAGCAACTGGTGGCCGACTACACGCGCAACGGCTTCATCGACGGCCGCAGCCAGCGGCTGATGCACCCGATTCCGATTTCCGCAGCATCCTGCTGCAGTACCTGGACGACACCGCGCCGTCCAACACCCGAACCTGACGAGCCACAAGGAGACACCATGACGCTACGACCCTCACCCTCCCTGCTTGCCGCCGCCGCGCTGTGCGCACTCGCCAACGCCGCCTCGGCCCAGACCGTGCTGAAGATGGGTTACGCGACCAGCAAGGAGTCGCACTACGGCGTGGGCTCCACCGTGTTCTGCGACGAGATGGAAAAGGGCACGCAGGGCCGCTACAAGTGCCAGCACTTCCCGAACTCCGCACTCGGCGGCGAGCGCGAGCAGATCGAGGCGGTGCAACTGGGCACGCAGGACCTGGTGAACACCTCCACCGGCCCGCTGGGCAACTTCGTGCCCGAGGCGAAGGTCTTCGACATTCCCTTCCTCTTCCGCGGCTACGACCACGCGCGCAAGGTGATGGACGGCCCCATCGGCCAGGACGTGCTGAAGAAGATGCAGGCCAAGGGCCTGATCGGCCTGGCGTGGACGGAGAACGGTTTCCGCCACATGACCAACAACAAGCACCCCATCGTGACCGCCAGCGACGCCAGCGGCCTGAAGATGCGCACCATGGAGAACAAGGTCCACATGGAGGGCTACAAGACCTTCGGCATCCTGCCGACGCCCATGGCCTTCCCGGAGCTGTTCACCGCCATGCAGCAGGGCACGGTGGACGGCCAGGAGAACCCGATTCCCGTGATCCTGTCGGCCAAGTTCTCGCAGGTGCAGAAGTACCTGTCCCTCACCGGGCATGTCTACTCGCCGGCGGTGATCATCCTGTCGCCCAAGGTGTGGGGCCAGCTGTCTGAAGCCGACAAGAAGGCTTTTGTCGATGCGGCCCAGAAAGGCGCTTCCGCCCAGCGCAGGAAGGTGAACGACGACGAGGCCACCGGCATCGCCCAGCTCAAGAAGGACGGCATGCAGGTGGTGGAGAAGGTGGACGGCGAAAGCTTCCGCAAGGCGGTGGCACCGGCTTATGCCAACTTCGCCAAGGAGTTCGGTGCTGACAAGATCGCGGCCATCCAGGCGGTGAAGTGAGGCCCATGCGAAGCGCGCTGCTGGGGCTGGACCGCAGGCTGACCGCATTGGCCTGGGGCACCGCCTGTGCCTTGCTCGCCATCATCAGCGGCCTGGGCCTGTGGCAGGTGGTGGCGCGCTTCGTGCTGTCGCAGCCGTCCACCTGGACCGAGGAGGCGATGCGCCGCCTGCTCATCTGGATGGTGATGCTGGGCACGGTGGTGGCATTCCGCCGCGGCGCGCTGGTGTCGGTGGACCTGATGCTGCGCAGCACGCGTGGCGCGTTGCGCCGCGCGGTGCAGGGCTTCATCACGCTCAGCTCGCTGGCCTTCCTGGGCGTGCTGCTCTGGTTCGGCGTCGACCTGGTGGTGCGGGTGCGCTTCCAGACCTTTGCCAGCATGGAGCTGTCCATGGGCTGGGCGTATGCCGCGCTGCCGGTGGGCGCGGCGCTGTCCATCGTCAGCGTGCTGGCCCACCACCTGGACCCGATCAACGAAGAACTCGAAGTCGCCCAGTAGCCCATGCCACTCACCCTGCTGATCTCGATGCTGCTGGCGTTCGCCTTCAGTGTCTCCATTGCGGTGGCCATCGGCGGGTCGGCCATGCTGGGCATCGCCTTGTTCGACCCCGACAAGCTGGTGCTAGCGCCCAAGGAGATGTTCACCGCGATCGACCGGTTTCCGCTGGCCGCCATACCGTTTTTCATCCTGGCGGGCAACCTGATGGAAACCGGCGGCATCTCGCGCCGGCTGGTGGAGTTTGCAAAGTCCATCGTGGGCGGGGTGCAGGGCGGCCTGCCGATGACCTGCGTGCTCACCTGCATGATCTTCGCCGCGGTGTCCGGCTCATCGGTGGCCACCACCTTCGCCATCGGCTCCATCCTGATCCCGGCGCTGGTGAAGCACGGCTATCCGAAGAACTACGCCGCCGCACTGCAAGCCACCGCGGCGGAGCTGGGCGTGATCATCCCGCCCTCGATCCCGATGATCCTGTTCGGCGTGTCGGCCGAGGTGTCCATCGGCGAGCTGTTCATCGCCGGTTTCGGGCCTGGCCTGCTGATCGGCGGCGTGCTGATGGTGTTTGTGCACCTGTGGTGCCGCCGCAAGGGCTGGGGCCTGCACGATGGCGACGGCCGCCTGTCCGTGCACCGCGCCGCCCTGAGTGCCGGCTGGGCGCTGCTGATGCCGGTGATCATCCTCGGCGGCATCTACGGCGGGGTGTTCACGCCCACCGAGGCCTCGGTGATCGCGGTGTTCTACGCCTTGGTGGTGGGCCTGTTCATCCACCGCGAGCTGCGCTTCGCGGACCTGATGGCGGTGCTGCGCAAGTCGGTGATCTCCAGCGCGGTGATCATGTTCATCATCGCCAACGCCGGGCTCTTCGCCTTCCTGATCACGCGGGCCGGCGTGCCGGACACCATCGGCGCCTGGCTGGCCGAGGTGCTCAAGTCGCCAGGGTGGTTTCTGTTCGGCGTGAACGCGGCGCTGTTCGTGATCGGGATGTTCATCGAGACCAGCGCGGCCATCATCGTGCTGGCACCCATCCTGGTGCCGGTGGCACGTCACTTCGGCGTGGACCCGGTGCACTTCGGCACCGTGATGGTGGTGAACCTGGCGCTGGGCATGATCACGCCGCCCTTCGGCGTGAACCTCTTTGCCGCCTGCACCGTGGCCCGCATCTCGCTCGACCAGATCGTGCGCCAGCTGCTGCCCTTCGTGCTGGTGATCCTGGGCTGCCTGATGCTGATCACCTACGTGCCGGAGATCAGCCTGTGGCTGCGCGACCTGGTGTTCGCCGCGCCGGCTGCGGTGGCGCCGGCGATCGGGCCACAATGATCAGCGCTTCTGCGCCGGCACGTCGGTGCAGGTGCCGTGCGCAATCTCGGCCGCCATGCCGATCGATTCGCCCAGGGTCGGGTGCGGATGGATGGTCTTGCCGATGTCCACCTCATCGGCGCCCATCTCGATGGCCAGCGCGATCTCTCCGATCATGTCGCCGGCATGCGTGCCCACGATGCCGCCGCCCAGGATGCGGTGGCTCTCCGCATCGAACAGCAGCTTGGTGAAGCCCTCGTCGCGGTTGTTGGCGATGGCGCGGCCCGAGGCCGTCCAAGGGAAGTGGCCCTTCTTGACCTTGATGCCCTTGGCCTTGGCTTCGTCTTCGGTGAGGCCCACCCAGGCCACCTCGGGGTCGGTGTAAGCCACGCTGGGGATCACACGGGCATCGAAGGCGGCTTTCTCTCCGGCCGCGACTTCCGCCGCCACATGCGCCTCGTGCACCGCCTTGTGCGCCAGCATTGGCTGGCCCACGATGTCGCCGATCGCGAAGATGTGCGGCACGTTGGTGCGCATCTGGATGTCGACCGGGATGAAGCCGCGCTCATTGACGATCACACCGGCCTTGTCCGCACCGATCTTCTTGCCGTTGGGCGTGCGGCCCACCGCCTGCAGCACCAGGTCGTACAGCTGCGGCTCCTTGGGCGCGCCCTCGCCCTGGAACTTGACGCGGATGCCCTCGGCCGTGGCTTCGGCGCCCACGGTCTTGGTCTTGAGCATGATGTTGTCGAAGCGCGGCGTGTTCATCTTCTGCCACACCCGCACCAGGTCACGGTCGGCGCCTTGCATCAGGCCGTCCAGCATCTCCACCACGTCCAGGCGCGCGCCCAGCGTGGAGTACACCGTGCCCATCTCCAGGCCGATGATGCCGCCGCCCACGATGAGCATGCGCTTGGGCACCTGCTTGAGCAGCAGCGCGCCGGTGGAATCGACGATGCGGTCGTCCTGCGGCAGGAAGGGCAGGCGCACCGCCTGCGAGCCGGCCGCGATGATGCAGTGCTTGAACTTGATGGTCTGCGACTTGCCGGTTTTTTCCTGCGCCGAGCCGCTGGTTTCTTCCACCGTCAGGTGATGCGGGTCGGCAAAGCTGCCATGGCCACGCACGACCGTGACCTTGCGCATCTTGGCCATCGCGTTCAGACCGCCGGTGAGCTTGCCCACCACCTTGTCCTTGTGGGCACGCAGCTTGGCGAGGTCCAGCTGCGGCGCGCCGAAGCTCACGCCGAGGTCCGCGAAGTGCGCCACCTCGTCCATGACCGCGGCCACGTGCAGCAGGGCCTTCGACGGGATGCAGCCCACGTTGAGGCACACGCCGCCCAGGGTGGCGTAGCGCTCGACGAGCACCACCTTCATGCCCAGGTCGGCGGCGCGGAAGGCGGCCGAATAGCCGCCGGGGCCGGCGCCCAGCACCAGCATGTCGCACTCGATGTCAGCACCGCCGGCATAGGACGAGGCCTGTGGTGCGGGCGCCGCCGCGGCAGCGGGGGCCGCGGCTGGGGCACTGGGCGCAGCGGCGGCTGCCGGAGAAGCAGCCGGTGCGCCCTCGCCCTCCAGCGTCAGGATCAACGAGCCTTCGCTGATGCGGTCACCCACCTTGAGCTTCAGCTCCTTCACCACGCCCGCGGCCGAGGACGGGATCTCCATCGAGGCCTTGTCGGATTCCACCGTGATCAGGCTCTGCTCGGGCTTGACCGTGTCACCCGGCTTGACCAGCACCTCGATCACCGCCACGTCCTTGAAGTCGCCGATGTCCGGGACCTTCACATCCACCAATGCCATGGTTGCCCTCTTACTCTTTCATTTTCAAGGTGTGCGACTTCACCGGCCCGGCGGAGTTCTTGTCGAACTCGCAGCCTGAGCGCACGCCCAGCTCGGCGATCTCTTTTGCAGTCTTCAGCTTGTCCCAGCTGGCGAACATGGCGCCCAGCGCAAAGCTGCGGCCCGAGCCCACCGCCCAGAAGCGGTCGAACTCGAACACCTCGCGGTACGAATACACGCCATAGATGCCGCTCGCGTTGGCGATCAGGATCGTGAACTGGCTGCTCTCGTACGGGTCCGCGTCCTCCTCCTTGGTGTTGAGGAAGAACTGGTCCTTCAGGCGCGGGTGCAGCTTGAGAAAGGTTTCGAACACCTCCTCGCGCGAGTTCAGGCGCAGCTCCTCCGTCGGCAACGAGCCCAGCGCCTTGCGCAGCACCGGAAAGTGCGCGGTGGTGCCGGACATGCCGATGAAGGAGTTGCCGGCCTTGAACAGCTTCTCGTTGTTTTCGTAGCCATGCGACAGGCGCGTGTCCCCGAAAGTCACGAGCGTGTCGGCCGCTATGGCGACCTGGTCGCCTTTTTTCACGACGGTGACGGTGGTCATGCGGGCATCGTCTCCTTGTTGTTGTGCACCCGGTGGTGCTGCCTCAGAGCATCACGCGGCGGAGGTCCGCCAGCACCTGGGCCAGGTAGGTGTTGAAGCGCGCCGCGGAGGCGCCGTCGATCACGCGGTGGTCCCAGCTCAAGGACAAGGGCAGGATGAGGCGGGGCTGGAAGGCCTTGCCGTCCCACACCGGCTTGGTGGCGCTCTTGCACACACCCAGGATGGCCACTTCGGGTGCGTTGATGATGGGCGTGAAGTAGGTGCCGCCGATGCCGCCCAGCGAGCTGATGGAGAAACAGCCACCGGTCATGTCAGCCGGGCCCAGCTTGCCATCGCGCGCCTTGGCGGCCAGCTCGTTCATTTCCTTGGCGATCTGGACGATGCCTTTCTTGTCGGCATCGCGGATCACCGGCACCACCAGGCCATTGGGCGTGTCCGCCGCAAAGCCGATGTGGAAGTACTGCTTGAGCACCAGGGTGTCGCCGTCCAGGCTGGCGTTGAACTCTGGGAATTTCTTCAGCGCCGCCACGCAGGCCTTGATCAGGAAGGCGAGCATCGTCACCTTCACGCCGCTCTTTTCGTACTCCTTGTTGAGCGTGACGCGGAAGGCTTCCAGCTCGGTGATGTCCGCGTCCTCATGGTTGGTGACGTGGGGAATCATCACCCAGTTGCGGTGCAGGTTGGCGCCGCTGATCTTCTTGATGCGCGAGAGGTCCTTGCGCTCCACCGGGCCGAACTTGGTGAAGTCCACCTGCGGCCAGGGCAGCAGGCCGGGCATGGCACCGCCTGCGGCCGCAGCCGGTGCCTTGGCACCAGCGGCCTGGGTCTTCACGTCGCCACTCATCACGCCCTTGACGAAGGACTGCACGTCCTCCTGCGTGATGCGGCCCTTGGGGCCGGAGCCCTTCACTTCCTGCAGCGGCACGCCGAGTTCGCGCGCAAAGCGGCGCACCGAGGGCGAGGCATGCGGCAACTGGCCGGTGGGGGCGCCGGGCTGGTGCGGCGGCTGGGCCGTCGCAGGCGCAGTGGCAGCAGGTGCCGGTGCCGCTGGTGCCAGTGCCGCCGGTGCAGGTGCCGACGCAGCAGCGGCCGCGGGAGCAGCGGCTGCCTGGGCCGCGGGCGCAGGCGCGGCGCCCGTTGCGCCTTCCACCACCGCGATGAGCGAGCCCTTCTTGACCTTGTCGCCCACCTTGACCTTGAGCTCCTTCACCGTGCCGGCATGGCTGGACGGGATTTCCATCGAGGCCTTGTCCGATTCCACGGTGATCAGGCTCTGTTCGGCCTTGACCACATCACCCGGCTTGACCAGCACCTCGATCACCGCCACTTCGTCGAAGTCGCCGATGTCGGGCACGGTGATGTCCACGGGGCCGCTGGAAGCGGCGGCCGCCGGCGCAGCGGGTGCAGCGGCCGGGGCGGCCAGCGGTGCCGGCGCCGCAGCGGAGGCCGGAGGTGCAGCAGGCGCAGCAGCGCCCTCACCTTCACCCTCCACCATCAGCAGCAAGGTGCCTTCGCTGACCTTGTCGCCCAGCTTGACCTTCAGCTCCTTCACCACGCCGGCATGCGTGGAGGGGATCTCCATCGAGGCCTTGTCCGACTCCACGGTCACCAGGCTTTGTTCCACCTTGATCGTGTCGCCGGGCTTGACCAGCACCTCGATCACTTCCACGTCCTTGAAATCCCCGATGTCGGGCACCTTCACTTCGATGAGCGCCATGTCTTCCTCTTGTTGTGGCGGCCCGGGGCTGCTTGCCCCGGCCGACGCGTCACTGGATGGTGCCTGGCTTCAGGCGTAGAGCGGATTGATCTTGTCGGCCTTGATGCCGTACTTCTGGATCGCCTCGGCCACCTTCTCGGCCGGCAGCTTGCCTTCGTCGGCCAGTGCCTTGAGCGCGGCCACCACGATGTAGTGGCGGTTCACCTCGAAGTGTTCACGCAGCTTGTAGCGGAAGTCGCTGCGGCCGAAACCGTCGGTGCCGAGCACCTTGTACTGCCGGCCCTTCGGGATGAAGGCGCGGATCTGCTCGGCGTAGTTTTTCATGTAGTCCGTCGAGGCAACCACCGGGCCTGCATGCGGCTCCAGCTGCTGCGTCACGAAGGGCACACGCGGCGCGGCCGTGGGGTGCAGCAGGTTCCAGCGTTCGGCGTCCTGGCCGTCGCGGGTGAGCTCATTGAAGCTCGGGCAGCTCCACACGTTGGCCGACACACCCCATTCGGTTTCCAGCAGCTGCTTGGCGGCCTGCGATTCGCGCAGGATGGTGCCGCTGCCCAGCAGGTTCACCAGCGGCGTGTTCTTGCCCTTGAGCTTGGCGCCTTCTTCAAGGAGATACATGCCCTTGATGATCTGCTGCTCGGTGCCGGCCTTCAGCCCGGGCATCGGGTAGTTCTCGTTCAGCAGCGTGATGTAGTAGTACACGTTCTCCTGCTTCTCGACCATGCGCTTCAGGCCGTGCTGCATGATCACCGCCACCTCGTGCGCAAAGGTCGGGTCATAGCTCACGCAGTTGGGGATGGTGCCGGCGAGGATGTGGCTGTGGCCGTCTTCGTGCTGCAGGCCTTCGCCGTTCAGCGTGGTGCGGCCGGAGGTGCCGCCCAGCAGGAAGCCGCGCGCCTGCATGTCGCCCGCCGCCCAGGCCAGGTCGCCGATGCGCTGGAAGCCGAACATCGAGTAGTACACGTAGAACGGGATCATGATGCGGTTGTTCGTCGAGTACGACGTCGCCGCGGCGATCCAGCTGCTCATGCCGCCCGCTTCGTTGATGCCCTCCTGCAGGATCTGGCCGGCCTTGTCCTCGCGGTAGTACATCACCTGGTCCTTGTCGACCGGTGTGTAGATCTGGCCCGCGGGGTTGTAGATGCCGATCTGGCGGAACAGGCCCTCCATGCCGAAGGTGCGCGCCTCGTCCACCAGGATGGGCACCGCACGCGGGCCTAGCTCCTTGTCACGCAGCAGCTGCGTGAGGAAGCGCACGTAAGCCTGGGTGGTGCTGATCTCGCGGCCTTCGGCGGTGGGCTCCAGCACGGCCTTGAACACGTCGAGCTCGGGCACCTTCAGCTGCTCATCGGCCTTGACGCGCCGATGTGGCAGGTAGCCACCGAGTGCCTTGCGGCGCTCATGCAGGTACTTCATCTCCGGCGTGTCTTCGCTCGGCTTGAAGAACGGGATGTCGCCCAGCTTGTCGTCGGGGATCGGGATGCCGAAACGATCGCGCATGCCACGGATGTCGTCGTCGGTGAGCTTCTTGGCCTGGTGCGCGGTGTTCTTGCCTTCGGCGGCCTTGCCCATGCCGAAGCCCTTCACCGTCTTGATCAGCAGCACGGTGGGCTGGCCCTTGTGCGCGTTGGCGCGGTGGAAGGCGGCGTACACCTTCTGCGGATCATGGCCGCCGCGCTGCAGGCGCCAGATGTCGTCGTCGCTCATCTTGGCCACCATCTCCAGCGCCTTGGGGTGGCGGCCGAAGAAGTTCTTGCGCACGAAGGCGCCGTCATTGGCCTTGCAGGCCTGGTAGTCGCCGTCGACCATCTCCATCATGATCTTGCGCAGGATGCCTTCCTTGTCGCGCGCCAGCAGCGGATCCCAGTAGCTGCCCCACAGCAGCTTGATCACGTTCCAGCCGGCACCGCGGAACTCGCCCTCGAGCTCCTGCACGATCTTGCCGTTGCCGCGCACCGGGCCGTCCAGGCGCTGCAGGTTGCAGTTGACGACGAAGATCAGGTTGTCCAGCTTCTCGCGCGCAGCCAGGCCGATGGCGCCCAGCGATTCCGGTTCATCCATCTCGCCGTCGCCGCAGAAGACCCAGACCTTGCGGTTCTCGGTGTTGGCGATGCCGCGGGCATGCAGGTACTTCAGGAACCGCGCCTGGTAGATCGCCATCAAGGGCCCCAAGCCCATGGACACGGTGGGGAACTGCCAGAACTCCGGCATCAGCTTCGGGTGCGGGTAGCTCGACAGGCCCTTGCCATCGACCTCCTGGCGGAAGTTGAGCAGCTGCTCCTCGCTGATGCGGCCTTCCATGTAGGCGCGGGCATAGACGCCCGGCGCCGAGTGGCCCTGGATGTACAGCAGGTCACCGCCGTGGTCCGGCGTTTCGGCATGCCAGAAATGGTTGAAGCCGGTGCCGAACATCGTGGCCAGGGACGCAAAGCTGGAGATGTGGCCGCCCAGGTCGCCGCCATCGGGCGGGTTCAGCCGGTTGGCCTTCACCACCATCGCCATCGCGTTCCAGCGCATGTAGGCGCGCAGGCGCTCTTCCAGTTCGATGTTGCCGGGGGAGCGCTCCTCCTGGTCCGGCGGGATGGTGTTCACGTAGCCGGTGTTGGCCGAGAACGGCATGTCGATGCCGGCCTGGCGCGCCTCGTCGATCAGCTGTTCCAGCAGGAAGTGCGCACGTTCGGGCCCTTCGGTCTGGATGACGGCGACCAGCGCCTCCAGCCATTCCCGGGTTTCCTGCGAATCGGGGTCGTTGGCGGCGGCGCCCAGAAAGGACTGCGGCAGTGCTGACATGCGCTTTGTCTCCTGTAAGTGATGGCTCTAGGGCCGGCGGCGCGACCCGCTTCAAACGGTTCTAGAGAGGTCTGTCCACGAAATGCGCGGCAGTGTCTCACAAGGTTCTGCAATTTTCAAATGGCGCGAACGTTTTCCGCAATGTGAAATTGATAGCGACCAACGACCGTTTTGTGGCATCCGCGCCAAGGCGCCGTGGGACGGCCCTGGATAATCCGGCCCATGCAGTCTGCCCCGCCCGCGATCCCCCCTGCGCCGACCTCTTTTTCGCGCAACCAGCGCCTGTTCGGCCTGTGGTGGCGGCGCCAGTCGCCCGCGCGGCAGGACCGCTTCATGACCATCGCGCCGCTGATCTCGGTGCTGTTGTTCCTCGCGGCGATCATCACGGCCTTCTGGTACCTGCGGAATGAAGAGATCGAGCGCGAAACCGAGTCGGTCAAGCGCGACACCGAGATCGCCCAGCAACAAATTCGCCTGCGGCTGATCGAGAACCAGGAACAGCTGCTGCGCATGGCCCGCGAGGTCGTGGCGCGCGAGACCGACGCGAAGGGGTTTGCCACCCAGGCGGCCAGCTTCGCGCGCGAGCGCCCGGAGGTGACGCACCTCACCTGGATCAGCGCGCAACGCACGGTGAAGGCCAGCTATTCGGCGCTGATGTTCCACCCGGAGACGGAAATCAAGGGCGCCGATCCGTCGCTGCCGGTGGAAGGCCGGCGCGGCGAGCCGGAGCGTGCCTTCGGTGCGGCGCGAGAACTGCGCCAGCCGGTGTATTCACGCACCTTCAACGACGGCCCAGGCACCCCGGTGTTCCAGGTCTACGTGCCGCTGCTGGACCGCAACGGTTTCGCCGGCGCCTTGGTGGCGGAATATTCGGTGGAGGCGCTGCTGCGCCACTTCGTGCCGGGCGAGGTGTCGCGCCGGCACTCGATCACCGTGCTCAACGAGCAGAGCCAGATCCTCGCCAGCACGGTGATGTTCGTGCCGGGCCAAGACCCGCGCCGCGCGGCCATCGTGCACGAGGTGCCGTTGGCGCCGGCCAACAATGGCCTGCTGCTGCGTGGCCAGGGCTGGCGCACCTCCGTCGGCCTGATCAGCAACACCTTGTTCTGGATGGTGGTGGCGCTGTCCGGCCTGACCGTGTGGATGCTGCTGGGCACCTGGCGCCACATGCGCCGGCGCGCGCAGATCCAGAGCGCGCTGGTGTCGGAAACCAACTTCCGGCGCGCGATGGAGAACTCCATGCTCACCGCGATGCGCGCCACCGACCTGCATGGCCGCATCACCTACGTGAACCCGGCGTTCTGCGCGATGACCGGTTTCTCGGAGGCGGAGCTCATCGGCCGCCTGCCGCCCTTCCCGCACTGGCCGCCCGACCGGGTGGAAGAGAACACGCGTTTGTTCCAGCAGGAATTGCAGGGGCGCAGCCCGGCCGGCGGCATCGAGGTGAAGGTGATGCGCAAGGACGGCACCCTGTTCGACGCGCGCATGTACGTGTCGCCGCTGATCGACGCCCGCGGCCACCAGACCGGCTGGATGACCTCGATGACGAACATCACCGAGGCCAAGCGCATCCGCGACCAGTTGTCGGCCTCGCACGAGCGTTTCACCACCGTGCTGGAAGGCCTGGATGCGGCCGTGTCGGTGCTGTCGGTGCAACAGAGCGAATTGCTGTTCGCCAACCGCTCCTACCGGCTGTGGTTCGGCGTGGACGCACGCGGCCACGCGCTGCTGGCCGGCGGCAACACCGGGCTGCCCCTGCTGCCGGAGACCGAAGCCGACGACGAGGTCGACAACCTCGGCGGCCTGCCCACCCAGGAGCTCACCGAAGCCGGCTCCGACCCGCGCGAGGTGTTCGTCGAATCGCTGCAGAAGTGGTTCGACGTGCGCTCGCGCTACCTGCAGTGGACCGACGGCCGCCTGGCCCAGATGCTGATCGCCACCGACATCACCGCGCGCCGCCGCGGCGAGGAGCTGGCGGCGCAGCAGGCCGAAAAGGCGCAGGTCACCAGCCGCCTCGTCACCATGGGCGAGATGGCCTCCTCGGTGGCGCATGAGCTGAACCAGCCGCTCACCGCCATCAATAACTACTGCAACGGCATGGTGTCGCGCCTGCAGGCCGACGCGATCAGCAAGGACGATCTCATCACCGCGCTGCAGAAGACCGGCCGCCAGGCTGAGCGCGCCGGGCAGATCATCCACCGCATCCGCGCCTTCGTGAAACGCAGCGAGCCTCAGCGCCAGCCGAGCAACGCGCACGAGATCGTGGAGGACGCGGTGGAGCTGGCCGGCATCGAGCTGCGCCGGCGCAACGTGGCCATCCACAGCTACGTGGCGCAACGCCTGCCCACGCTGCTGTGCGACCCGATCCTGATCGAGCAGGTGGTGCTCAACCTGCTGAAAAACGCGGCCGAGGCGATCGACAACGCGCAGCTGCCGCCGGCACGCCGCCACATCGAGCTGCGCGTGGTGCCCAAGCACACGCCGGAAGAAGGCGGTGTCATCGAGTTCAGCGTCACCGACATGGGCCCGGGCATGAAGCAGGAGGTGAGCGAGCGCCTGTACGAAGCCTTCTTCTCCACCAAGGTGGAGGGCCTGGGCATCGGGCTGAGTTTGTGCCGCTCCATCGTGGAGTCGCACCGCGGCCGGATCCGGGCGCAGAACCTCTACAATGGCACCGCCGTGGTGGGGTGCCGTTTTTCGTTCACCCTCCCCGTCGAGATCACACCGCGCACCGACGCCCCCGCGGCTGCCGCTGCAACGACGACGAACCACTCCTGAAGTCACTGCATGAGCTTGATTCCGAAGAAGGGCACCGTGTACGTCGTCGACGACGACGAAGCCGTCCGCGATTCGCTGCAATGGCTGCTCGAGGGCAAGGACTACCGGGTCAAGTGCTTCGACTCCGCCGAGTCCTTCCTGTCCCGCTTCGACCCACGTGAAGTGGCCTGCCTGATCGCCGACATCCGCATGGACGGCATGAGCGGGCTGGAGCTGCAGGACCGGCTGATGGAACGCCGCAGTCCGCTGCCCATCGTCTTCATCACCGGCCACGGCGACGTGCCCATGGCGGTGAGCACCATGAAAAAGGGCGCGATGGATTTCATCGAGAAGCCCTTCAAGGAAGACGAGTTGCTCAGCCTGGTGGAGCGCATGCTGGAATCGGCCCGCGCCGCCTTCAGCCAGCACCAGGAAGCCGCCAGCCGCGACGCGCTGCTGAGCCGCCTGACCACGCGCGAGGCGCAGGTGCTGGAGCGCATCGTCGCCGGCCGCCTGAACAAGCAGATCGCCGACGACCTGGGCATCAGCATCAAGACGGTGGAGGCGCACCGCGCCAACATCATGGAGAAGCTCAATGCCAACACGGTGGCCGATCTCCTGAAGATTGCACTGGGAGCCCAGCACCGCGGCTGAACCCGCGCCCGCCCGTTTTTGAAGGCCGCCGATCGCGCGGCCTTCTGCATTCTGGAGAACGACATGACAGCACAACTCATCGACGGCGTGGCGCTGTCCAGGCAGATTCGCGCCGAAGTGGCGCAACGCGCCGCCGCCCTCACCGCGCGTGGCCGCAAGCCGGGGCTGGCGGTCATCCTGGTGGGCGACGACCCGGCCAGCGCCGTGTACGTGCGCAACAAGGTCAAGGCCTGCGAAGAGCACGGCCTGCATTCGGTGCTGGAAAAGTACGACGCCTCGTTGCCGGAGGCCGAGCTGCTGGCGCGCATCGCCGCGCTCAACAACGACCCCGGCATCCACGGCATCCTGGTGCAGATGCCGCTGCCCAAACACATCAACCCGCAGAAGGTGATCGAGGCGATCTCGACCCACAAGGACGTGGACGGTTATTCGGTGCTCTCGGCCGGCGAAACCATGACCGGCCTGCCGGGCTTCCGCCCCTGCACGCCCTACGGCTGCATGAAGCTGATCGAAAGCACCGGCGTGCCGATCAAGGGCAAGCATGCCGTGGTGATCGGCCGCAGCAACACGGTGGGCAAGCCGATGGCGCTGCTGCTGCTGCAGGCCAACGCCACCGTCACCGTCTGCCACAGCGCCACGGCGGACATCGGCCGATTCACCCGCGAGGCCGACATCGTGGTGGTGGCCGTGGGCCGGCGCAACGTGCTCACCGCTGACATGGTCAAGCCGGGCGCGGTGGTGGTGGACGTGGGCATGAACCGCAACGACGAAGGCAAGCTCTGTGGCGACGTCGACTTCGCGGGCGTGAAGGAAGTCGCAGGCTGGATCACCCCGGTGCCCGGCGGGGTGGGCCCCATGACGATCACAATGCTGCTGGTCAACACCGTCGAAGCCGCGGAACGCATGTGATCTGACCACCCCCGAGCGCCTGCGGCGCTCCCCCTCAAGGGGGCGCCACTGGCGGCCCGGCGAAGCCGGTTCCGCGGTGGCCGCTGGGCTTGAAGAACGCGCGCCGGAACCAATGATCAGGAAGTACCGAGGATGTCCATGACCAACCCCCTGCTTCGCCACGAGGGCCTGCCGGCCTTCGACGCCATCCGCCCCGAACACGTCACGCCCGCCATCGACGAGCTGCTGGCGGCTGCCAACACGGCGCTGGAGCGGGCGGTGAGCGACGCGGTGCCCGCCGACTACGAAGCGCTGTCCGCGGTGCTGGACACCGCCACCGAGCGCCTCGGCCGGGCGTGGGGCGCGGTGGGCCACCTCAAGGCTGTGGCGGACAGCCCCGAGCTGCGCGCCGCCTACAACGAGAACCAGCCCAAGGTGGTGGAGTTCCACACCCGCATGGGCTCCGACGAACGGCTCTATGCCAAGTACAAGGCCATCCGCGCGGCGGGCGCGGCCTTGAGCGCGCCGCGCCGCAAGGCCCTGGACAACGCCATCCGCGATTTCGTGCTGTCGGGCGCAGAACTGCAGGGCGCTGCCAAGGAACGCTTCGCGCAGATCCAGGAACGCACCGCGCTGCTGTCCCAGCAGTATTCGGAACACGTGCTGGACGCCACCGACGGTTTTGCCTACTACGCCACCGAGGCGGAGCTGGCCGGTGTGCCGGCCGACGTGAAGCAGGCGGCCCGCGCGGCCGCCGAGGCGGAGGGCAAGGACGGCCACAAGATCACCCTGCACTTCCCGAGCTACTTCCCGGTGATGCAGTACGGCGAACACCGGCCGCTGCGTGAGACCCTCTACCGCGCGTATGTCACCCGCGCCAGCGAGCTCGGGGCCGCGGCGTTGGACAACACGCCGCTGATGGCCGAGCTGCTGCAGCTGCGCCAGGAAGAGGCTCAGCTGCTGGGCCATGCCAACTTCGCCGAGCTGTCGCTGGTGCCCAAGATGGCCGAGACGCCGCAGCAGGTGATGGGCTTCCTGCGCGACCTGGCGCACAAGGCACGGCCCAGCGCCGAGCGCGACCTGGCCGAAGTGCGGGAGTTCGCCACCAAGGAGCTGGGCCTGCCCGACCTGCAGGCCTGGGACACCGCCTTCGCCAGCGAGCGCCTGAAGGAGAGCCGTTATGCCTTCAGCGACCAGGAGGTGAAGCAGTACTTCACCGAACCCAAGGTGCTGGAAGGCCTGTTCCGCATCGTCGAAACGCTGTTTGAAGTGAGCATCCGGCCTGACACCGCGCCGGTGTGGCATGACAGCGTGCGCTTCTATCGCATCGAGCGGGCCGGCGAGCTGGTGGGCCAGTTCTACCTGGACCCCTATGCCCGCAGCGGCAAGCGCCCCGGCGCCTGGATGGACGACGTGCGCGGCCGCTGGGCCCGGCCCGAGGGCGCGCTGCAGACGCCGGTGGCTCACCTGGTGTGCAACTTCGC
This sequence comes from Ideonella sp. BN130291, assembly GCF_036231905.1. Lineage (NCBI taxonomy): Bacteria > Pseudomonadati > Pseudomonadota > Betaproteobacteria > Burkholderiales > Sphaerotilaceae > Ideonella > Ideonella sp. BN130291. The sequence goes on from NZ_JAZARE010000005.1 coordinate 262,830, forward strand.
GCCGCCGGTGGGGGACAAGCCCGCGCTGCTGACGCATGACGATGTCATCACGCTGTTCCACGAGTTCGGCCACGGCCTGCACCACATGCTGACCCAGGTGAACGAGATCGCCGTCTCGGGCATCTCCGGTGTCGAATGGGACGCGGTGGAGCTGCCCAGCCAGTTCATGGAGAACTTCTGCTGGGAGTGGGACGTGGTCAAGCGCCTCACGGCGCACGTCGACACGGGAGAGGCTTTGCCCCGCGCCCTGTTCGACAAGATGATCGCCGCCAAGAACTTCCAGAGCGGGCTGCAGATGCTGCGCCAGATCGAGTTCTCGCTGTTCGACATGCGCATCCATGCCGAGCCCGATGCGGCCACCCGCGTGCAGCAGGTGCTGGACGACGTGCGCGCCGAGGTGGCGGTGTTGCAGCCGCCCCCGTTCAACCGCTTCCAGCACGCCTTCTCCCACATCTTTGCCGGTGGATATTCGGCCGGGTACTACAGCTACAAGTGGGCCGAGGTGCTGTCGGCCGACGCCTGGAGCGCCTTCGAGGAAGCCGGCGTGCTCAACCCGGAAACCGGCCGCCGCTACCGGCGCGAAATCCTCGAGGCCGGCGGCAGCCGCCCGGCAATGGACAGCTTCAAGGCCTTCCGCGGGCGCGAGCCGAGCATCGACGCCCTGCTGCGGCATCAGGGCATGGCCTGACAGCCGGCCGGCCACCCAAGGCGTTGGAACAAAAACAGACTCGCGGGAGCAAGCGATGACGATTCGACCCTGGGCCCCCCTGGCCTGTGCCGCCCTGCTGATGAGCGTGCCAGCCTGGTCGCAGTACAAGGTGGTGGGGCCGGACGGCAAGGTGACCTACACCGACCGGCCGCCCGCCACCCAGCCAGCCACCCAGCATGGCAAGGCCGCGGCCAAGCCGGGCGAGGGCAGCGGCGAGGCCGGCCTGCCCTACGTGCTGCGCACGGCGGTCAGCCGGTTCCCGGTGGTGCTGTACACCACCCCCGCCTGCGAGCCCTGCGACCGCGGCCGTGACCTGTTGCGCACGCGCGGCGTGCCGTTCCGCGAGAAGGTGGCCTCCAGCTCGGCCGACATCGAAGCCTGGAACCGCCAGATCGGCTCTCAGCAGGCCCCGGTGTTGTCGGTGGGCGGCCAGATGCTGCGCGGCTTTGCGGTCGACTCCTGGAACAGCTACCTGGACGTGGCGGGCTACCCGCGCGAATCACGCCTGCCGGCCAACTACACCGCGCCGCCGCCGCAGCCGCTGGCTGAACGGGCGCCGCCGCCCCCGCCGACGGAACCGGCTCCTGCCCCGCGGGCGCCCGAACCGCCCCCGCCGCCGGCTTCAGGCGGCATCCGCTTCTGAACCGGCATCGAACTGGCGCACCAGCCAGTTGCCGCCGCCCACCGAGGCGCCCATCAGCCAGAACAGCGGCGCCACGCCCAGCGCGGTGCCGGCCGCGCCGAACAGCAGCGGCATCACCGTGCTGGACAGGTTGAGCGTCATCGACCGCAGCGCGATCGCCTCGCCGTGGCGATCGTGGGGTGTCAGCCGGTGCAAGGTGGACATGATCATCGGCTGCACGCACCCCAGCGTCACGCCCAGCACTGTGGCGCAGGCCGCCATCAGCCACGGCGAGGCCACCAGCGGGTAGATGCAGAAGACCAGCCCGGTGCCCACCATGGCGGCGCGCAGCACCTGGGCCTCCTGCATGCGATGGGCCAGCAGCGGGATGAGCAGGCGCACCGCGCTCACCGACAGCGGAAACACACCCAGCACCAGCCCGATGGTGGAGGCGCTGAAGCCGCGCTCATGGCCCAGGATGGGCACGGCAAAGCTGTGCACGTCCCAGCAGGCGGACAGCAGCCAGTTCACGATCATCAGTCGCTGCAGGCCCGGCACGCGCCACAGGTCCCAGGCGGTGCGGCCCGGCGGGCGCGGCAGGCGCACCGGCCTCTCGCGCGGCACCAGGCGCGCCACGCCCACGCTCACCAGCGGCAGCAGCAGCAGGAAGCCATAGGCCGCCCAGAAGCCCGCGCCATCGATCAGCAAACCGGCCATCACCGGGCCCACCACATTGGACAGCGACGGCGCCACGCCCAGCCAGCTGAACACCCGCATGCGCTCGGTGCTGTCGCGCGCGCTGCGCCCGGCGGTGCGCTGGATCGCGATGAGGCCGACGTTGGCGCCGCCGCCGCACAGGCTGGCCGCCGCGAACAGCAGCAGCAGGTGTGGCGTGCCTTGCAGCCAGGTGGACAGCACGGCCAGCAACGCACCGGCGATGGACAGCCCGGCCGCGATGTGCACCGGGCGGTGGTAACCGTGCCGGTCGGCCAGCCGCCCGGCAGGCAGCGCCAGCAGCACGGGTGCGGCGGCAAACAGGGCCATCAGCACACCCACCGTCCAGGCGCTGTAACCCTCGCGCAAGGCCTGCAGCGGCGCGGCCATGCGGGTGCCCGCCATGGTGCTGTGCAAGCCGACCTGGCCAATGATGAGCGCCAGGATGTTCACACCCGGCGCCGGCCCGGGCGCAGCGGTGTCGTGGTTGCCGCCTTGCGGATCAGGCATCCGTGAGCGGCTCCTCGTCGAGCAGCACGCCGGGCAGCAGCGTCTGTGCACGTTCGTCGGGCAAGGCTTCCACGCCCCGCAGGCTGCGCGCCATCGCGCGTGTGCGCACCTCGGCGGCATCGATGGTCTTGCTGGCTTCGTCGAGCTTCTTCTTGGTCTTGGCCAGCACGTCGCCGAACTTGGCGAACTCCGTCTTCACCGCGCCAAGCACCTCCCACACCTCGGCGCTGCGCTTTTCCAGCGCCAGCGTGCGGAAACCCATCTGCAGGCTGGTCAGCGTGGCCATCAAGGTGGTCGGGCCAGCCAGCGTGATCCGGTGGTCACGCTGCAGCGTCTCCACCAGGCCGGGCCGGCGCAGCGCTTCCGCATACAGGCCCTCGGTGGGCACGAAGAGGATGCCGAAGTCGGTGGTGTGCGGCGTGGCGATGTATTTCTCGCGGATGGAGCGTGCCTCCTGGCGCAACCGCATCTCGATCGCCTTGGCCGCCGCTTCCACCCCATCGCGGTCGGCGGACTCGTGGGCCTCCAGCAGGCGCTCATAGTCGTCGCGCGGGAACTTGCAGTCGATCGGCAGCCACACCGGCAGGCCGTCGTCGCGGCGGCCGGGCAGCTTGATCGCAAAGTCCACCCGCGCATTGCTGCCCGGGATGGTTTCCACGTTGCGTTCGTATTGCTCCGGTGTCATCACCTGCTCCAGCAGGCCGGCCAGCTGCACCTCGCCCAACGTGCCGCGGGTCTTGACGTTGTTGAGCACGCGGGAGAGTGATCCCACGTCGCGCGCCAGGGTCTGCATCTCGCCCAAACCGCGGTGCACCTGCTCCAGCCGGTCGGCCACCTGCTTGAAGCTTTCCCCCAGGCGCTGCTCCAAGGTGGCATGCAGCTTCTCGTCCACCGTGGCCCGCATCTGCTCGAGCTTCTGCTCGTTGCCGGCCTGCAGCGCGGTGAGCTTCTGCTCCACCGCAGTGCGTACCTCGGAAAGCCGGCGCTCATTGCCCTCGCTCACGCTGCGCAGCTGCTCATTGAGCGTGTCGGAAAAGCGCTTGAGCGCATTGGCCTGGGCCTCGGCCATCTGGGCCAGCTGCACCCGGAAACTGTCGATCTGTTCGTTCTGGGTGCGTGCCACGTCACCCGACTGGGCGGTGAGCGTCTGCTGGAACAGGCCCAGTGTCTGGTTGAGCTCCTGGCGCGTGCCCTGTGCGCTGGTCTGCACCTCGGCACGCAGGCCACGCTCCAACCGTTCCACGTCAGCGCGACCGGCTTGTTGCAGGGCCTCCAGCCCTTTTTGCAGATCCGGCCCGCGCTCGGGGCGCAGAACCAGCCACAACAACAGAACAAGGTTCAGGGCCAGCAGCGCAACTTGGATCCAGAAGGTCATCCGGGCATTGTCGCGCCCAAAAAAAAGCCGGTCGGATGACCGGCTTCTCCCGCTCGGAACTGACCCGAGAATCAGCTGCTCTTGCGGCGACGATAAAGCGAGCCGACCACACCCAGACCGGCCAACAGCATGGCATAGGTCTCGGGTTCCGGCACCGGCGTCACGGTGGACGTGATGCTGTAGAACCCGCCATGCGTGCCGGTGGCGTTGCCGGTGATCTGGTAGTAGTAGCTGCCAGCCGTCAGGCCCGTGGTGGTGTGCCACGTGCTGCCGGTGGTGCCGTCGAAGCTGTAGCTACCCAGCAGAGCGTCGGTAGCGCCCGCTTCGCGATACAGGCTGACCATGCCGCCGGTGATGTTTGCCAGCGACAGCAGGTTGTTCGCGACCGTGGTGCTCGAGATGTCCGAGGTGCCCGGGATCGAGAACGTGATCGTGTCCGAGAACGCGCCCGGGTCGACGAGCGCTGCCGCCAACTCCAGATCGGCGTGAGCGCCCCAATCCGTGGTTGCTGCGTTGGCACTCAGGGCCAAAGCGCTGATGGCGGCTGCCGCCAACAACTTGAGTTTCATATGCTTGCTCCTTATTGAGATGGTCAGGCCCGACTGGCCCACGGCATCTAGGGCAACGCCTGTTCCTAAAAACGCCTCCGCAGGAGCTTCCCCCCGTGAATGGGGGGTCGGGGCGGCCGGAACTTGTCATGTGGTGACGTGGCCGGGCGCCAAGGCGCAGGCCGAACTCACTTTTGCTTTCAGATGAAAAGAGCGGAAGCCAGAAAGCGCGTCAATAGGCCTTTCCCTGGTGCATGTGGAATGCGCCCGGGTTTCCTGATGCAACAGGCGCCGCGGTCGTCAGCGTAGAAATTGCACAGTCGCGCCGGTAAGAAGTGCTGTGGCTTCTGCCCGGGTAGTGGGGTGGAGCACCTGGAAGGGGCATGCGAGACGGCCGGCGAGAGCCCGCCATCATGCGCCGCGCCGAACCGGCGACGCCCTTGGAGTTCACCAAGGAGTGTCAAGGCGTTACTGCGGGGCGCCGCGTCATCACGCCGTCATGAAGCGGCGCGCAGCGCGGCTCAATGCATGGGCAGGAGCTCCAGCACCCGCGAAGCCATGCGCTCGGTGGCGCCCCGATGCGCCTGCGCAAACGCCAGGGCGCGCTGCGCCCAGGTCGCCTGCGCGGCATCGCCCGCCAGGGCCGCGGCACGCCGCACGCCCTGCGGCAGATCGTTCACGCGCTCGGCGGCGCCGGCGGCCAGCGCCAGCTCGGCCGCCTCGGCAAAGTTGAAGGTGTGCGGGCCCATCACCACCGGGCAGCCACAGGCGGCAGCCTCGATCAGGTTCTGGCCACCCAGCGGCTCGAAGCTGCCCCCCAGCAGCGCCACATCGGCCATCGCGGCATACAGCGGCATCTCGCCCATCGAGTCGCCCAGCCACACATTGGCCTGCAAGGCCTCGGCGGTTGGGCTGGCGGACCAGCTGCTGCGGCGAGCCAGCGTAAAGCCCGCCTGCTGCACCAGTTGGGCCACCTCGTCGAAACGCTGGGGATGACGCGGCACCACCAGCAGCAAGGGACGAGGCGATGGCAGCGCCCGCCAGGCAGCCAGCAGGGCCGCCTCTTCGCCTTCGCGGGTGCTCGCCCCCAGGACCACCGGGCGGGCGGCGACGGCACGCCAGCCCTGCCCCTGCGCCAGCAGCTCCGGCGGCGGTGTCATGTCGAACTTGAGGTTGCCGCACACCTGCACCGACGGCGCGCCCACCGCCCGCAGGCGTTGTGCATCGGACTCGGTCTGCGCCAGCACCGCGGCAAGGCTGTTCACGGCCGGTTGCAGCAGGCGCTTCAGCCGCAAGCCCTTGCGCAGGCTCTTCATGCTCAGCCTGGCATTGGCCAGCACCATCGGCACACCGGCCTGCTGCGCACCGATCAGCAGCACCGGCCAGACTTCGGTTTCCATCAGCACACCCAGCGCCGGCCGGAAGTGGCGCAGGAAGCGCCGCACCGCGCCGGGGGTGTCGTAGGGCAGCCAGGCCTGCACGTCACCCGGCTGCAGCAGCGGCACGCCCGCCTCGCGGCCAGTGGCCGTGCTGTGGGTCAGCAGCAAGCGCAGACCGGGGCGATGCGCACGCAAGGCGTCGATCAAGGGGGCCGCGGCGCGGGTCTCGCCGAGCGACACGGCATGCAGCCACAAGGCACCGGGTTGCGGCTTGGGGTCGGCGTACACGCCCAGCCGCTCCGGGATGGCATGCCGGTAGGCGCGCTCGCGCCGGCCGCGCCACCACAGCCGCGCCAGGTACACAGGGGTCAGGCCGCGCAGCAGGGTGGCATACCCGGCGCGGGCGATCCGGCCCCCGTTCAAGCGCAACCTCGCGGCGGCCAGGCGTCAGTGGTCAATGAGCCGCCGCGGCGAACTGCGCATCAGGCTTCACCGCGCGCAGCGCCGCCATGAACTGGTGCTCGATGCGGTGCAGGGCTTCGGGCGTGTGGCCCTCGAAGCGCATCACCAGCACCGGCGTGGTGTTCGACGCGCGCACCAGGCCGAAGCCGTCGGCAAAGTCGGCTCGCACGCCGTCGATGGTGACGATGTCGATTGCGTCGGGGAACTTGGCCGTGGCGCGCAGCCGCTCCATCACCTGGGCCGGTTCACCCTCGGCGCAGGGCACGTTGAGCTCTGGCGTGCTGAAGCTGGTGGGCAGCGCGTTGAGCACCGCGCTGGGGTCCTGGGAGCGGCTGAGGATCTCCAGCAGCCGGCCCGCGGTGTACATCGCATCGTCGAAGCCGTACCAGCGTTCGCTGAAGAAGATGTGGCCGCTCATCTCGCCGGCGATGGGCGCGCCGGTTTCGCGCAGCTTGGCCTTCACCAGCGAGTGCCCGGTCTTCCACATCAGCGGCTGGCCACCGGCCTGGCGGATGGCCTGGCCCAGGCGCTGCGAGCACTTCACGTCGAAGATGATGGTGGCGCCGGGCTGGCGTTGCAGGATGTCCTGCGCAAACAGCATCAGCTGCCGGTCGGGGTAGATGATGTTGCCGTCCTTCGTGACCACGCCCAGCCGGTCGCCGTCACCGTCGAAGGCCAGGCCCAGCTCCGCGCCCGTTTCCTTCACCGTGCGGATCAGGTCGGCCAGGTTCTCCGGCTTCGACGGGTCCGGATGGTGGTTGGGGAAGTCGCCGTCGACCTCGCTGTACAGCTCCGTCACCTCGCAGCCCAGCTGGCGCAGGATGCCGGGCGCGGTGGCGCCGGGGATGCCGTTGCCGGAATCGACCACCACCTTCATCGGCCGGGCGAGCTTGCAGTCGCCCACGATGCGCTGCGAGTACTCAGGCACCAGGTCGGCATGCGTGACGGTGCCCTGGCCCTTGGCATAGTCCTCTGCCTCGATGCGGCGCTTCAGCCCCTGGATCTGCTCGCCGTAGATCGCGCGGCTGGCCAGCACCATCTTGAAGCCGTTGTAGTCCTTCGGGTTGTGGCTGCCGGTGACCTGGATGCAGGAATGGCAGCCGATGTCCTCGCGCGTGGCAGCCGCGTAATAGGCCATCGGTGTGGTGACCGCGCCCAGCTCCAGCACATTGATGCCGGTGGATTGCAGGCCGCGCACCAGCGCGTCCACCAGCGTCGGGCCGGAGACGCGGCCGTCGCGCCCGACCGCCACCGTGCGCTCGCCGGCCTGCAGTGCTTCGCTGCCGAAGGCGCGGCCCAAATGCTCGGCAAACTGTTCGTCGATGGTCTGGCCCACGATGCCGCGGATGTCATAGGCCTTGAAAACGGATGCTGGTACTTGCATGGACAACCCCTGCTCTGGAATGGCGGGGATTGTAGGAGTGCGGTTGGCGCTGCTTGTGTGCGGCGGCTTTCAGGTTGGCGTGGTACCGCCGCGCAGCCGGGACCGCACCGCGCCGGCCAGGATCACCAGGCCGGGGATGATGATCATGGCCCAGATGATCTCGCTCAGGTGCTCCTTCACGAAGGGGATGTTGCCGAAGAGGTAGCCCGCCAGCGTGAGGCCGCACACCCAGCCCGCACCGCCCGTCACGTCATAGAAGGTGAAGCGCGAACGCGTCATCTGCGCCACGCCAGCCACGAAGGGCGCGAAGGTGCGCACGAACGGCATGAAGCGCGCCAGCACGATGGTGATGCCGCCGTGCTCCTCGTAGAACGCATGCGCCTGGTCGAAGGCCCGCTTGTTGAACCAGCGCGTCTGCTCCCAGCCAAACACCCGCGGCCCGACCAGGCGCCCGATGGTGTAGTTGCTCTGGTTGCCCGCCACCGCCGCCACGGTGAGCAGCGCCATCGACAGCGGCAGGTTCATCAGCCCAGCGCCGCACAGGGTGCCCACCACGAACAGCAGCGAGTCGCCCGGCAGGAAGGGCATCACCACCACCCCCGTCTCCACGAAGATGATCAGGAAAAGCAGCGCATACACCCAGCCGCCATAGGCCTGCACGAACTCCTGCAGGTGGCGGTCGACGTGCAGCACGAAGTCGAGAAGGAAGGCAATGATGTCCATGCCGGATTGTTGCCCACCCCCGGAGCACCTTCGGCGCTCCCTCTCAAGGGGGCGCCACTGGCGGACCGGCAAAGCCGGATCCGCGGTGGCCGCGTGGCGTGTGGCCGCTGGACGCGGCACACGAGCCGACAGCCGCGTTCCCTAGAATGCCCGCATGAACGCCGTGCTGCAGCCGCCCCCGCGCCGCCCGATCCGCGAGCTGCCCGACGAGCTGGTCAGCCAGATCGCCGCCGGCGAGGTGGTGGAGCGGCCCGCTTCGGTGGTGCGCGAGCTGGTGGACAACGCGCTCGATGCGGGCGCCACCCAGGTCAACGTCAAGCTCATGGCCGGTGGCGTGCGGGCCATCGTGGTGGAGGACGACGGCTGCGGCATCCCGCCGCACGAATTGCCGCTGGCACTCAAGCGCCATGCCACCAGCAAGATCAGCTCGCTGGCCGAGCTCGAGCATGTGGCCACCATGGGTTTTCGCGGCGAGGCGCTCGCGGCCATCGCCTCGGTGGCGGAGCTGAGCATCGTCAGCCGTGCGGCGGGCGCGGCGCACGCGCAGCGGCTGGACGCACGCACCGGCGAATGCAGCCCCGCCGCCCGCGCGCAAGGCACCAGCGTGGAAGTGCGCGAGCTGTTTTTCAGCACCCCCGCGCGCCGCAAGTTCCTGAAGACCGACGCCACCGAGCTGGCCCATTGCCTGGAAGCCGTGCGCCGGCACGCCCTGGCCCGGCCGGACGTGGGCTTCGCGGTCTGGCACGAAGGCCGCCTGGTCGAGCAGTGGCGTGCCGCAGCGGACGCCAGCCAGCGCCATCGCGACGTGCTGGGCAAGGACTTCGAGGCCGACAGCCGCAGCCTGCAACTCCAGCTGGGGCCCTTGCGGCTGCATGGCCGCGCCGGCCTGCCCACCGCCGCCCGTGCGCGCGCCGACCAGCAGTACGTGTACGTCAACGGCCGTTATGTGCGCGACAAGCTGATCGCGCATGCCGCGCGGTCGGCTTATGAAGACGTGTTGCATGGCAACCGCCAGCCGGCCTACCTGCTGTACCTGGACATCGCACCCGACCTGGTGGACGTGAACGTGCACCCGACCAAGATCGAGGTGCGCTTTCGCGACAGCCGGGCGGTGCACCATGCCGTGCGCCAGGCCGTGGAGGCAGCCCTGGCTCCCCCCCGGAGCGCGGGGATGGATCCCCCCCGGAGCGCCTTCGGGGCTGCCCCCTCAGGGGGCGACGCCAGCGGCCCGGCAGAGCCGGATCCGCGGCGTCCGCTGGAGGGCACTGGCGCTGGACGCGCCGTGCCGGGGTGGGAGCGGCCGTCGCCGGCGCAGGTGTCGCTGGCGTTGCAGCAGACGGCCGAGCTGTATGCGCGCGAGCCGCGAGCGGCCTGGACGGCTGAACGACTCGAACTGCCAAACGCTCCTTCGGTGGCGGCAGCCGCGACGATCGAGCCGGCGCCTCAAGAGGACTGGCCGCTGGGCCGCGCGGTGGCTCAGATCGGCGGCGTCTACATCCTGGCCGAGAACCGGCACGGCCTGGTGATCGTGGACATGCATGCGGCGCACGAGCGCATCGTGTACGAGCGACTGAAAGCCACCATGCATGCGGCGCAGATCGAATCGCAGCCACTGTTGATCCCTGCCACCTTTGCCGCCACGCCGGCCGAAGTGGCGATCGCCGAGGCGCAGCAGGCCACCTTGCAGGAACTCGGGCTGGATGTCTCACCGCTGTCGCCCGGCGTGCTGGCGGTGCGCGCGCGTCCGGCCGCCCTGCGCGATGCCGATCCGGTGGAGCTGGTGCGTTCGGTGCTCGCCGAGCTGGCCGACACCGACGGCAGCCGCGTGGTGCAGCGCGCGCGGGACGAAGTGCTGGCCACCATGGCCTGCCATGGCGCAGTGCGGGCGAACCGTCAGCTCACCCTGGCCGAGATGAACGCCCTGCTGCGCGACATGGAGCGCACCGAGCGCGCCGACCAGTGCAATCACGGCCGGCCCACCTGGCGCCAGCTGTCCATGCGCGAGCTGGACGCCCTCTTCCTGCGCGGGCGCTGATGCCGGCGACGCCCAAGCCGGTCGCACGCTTTCGCCTGCGCATCAGCCTGGGCGAGCTCACCGCCATCGGCCCCGGCAAGGTGGCTCTGCTCGAAGCGATCCGCGACCACGGTTCACTCACCGCCGCGGCGCGTGCGCTGGGCATCTCGTATCGGCGCGCGTGGACGATGCTGGACGAGATCAATGGCGCCCTGCGCTATCCGGCGGTTGCCTCCGCGGCCGGTGGTACGCAAGGCGGTGGCAGCCTGCTCACGCCGGTGGGCGAGGAAGTCGTTGCGCGCTACCGCCGCATCGAAGCGGACGCAGCCGCGGCCTGCCAGGACGATCTGCGTGCGTTGCAGGGGCTGCTGCAAGCGCAGCGGTCTTGAGACCGTGATGCACCGCTGGATATCGCGCAAAGCCGTCATGTCACAATGAACATGACGGCTTTGCGCCGCTTCGCTTCCGCCCCATGCGCCCTCTGCTCTTCCTGCGACTGCTGCGCCTGACGGCGTGCGCCGCGCTCTGCACCGCCACCGCCGTGCGGGCCGATGAGGTGCAGGTGGCGGTGGCGGCCAACTTCACCGCGCCGGCCCGGCAGATCGCGGCCGAATTCGAGAAGGACACCGGCCACCGTGCCGTGCTGACCTTCGGTGCCACGGGCAAGTTCTACGCGCAGATCCGCAACGGCGCGCCCTTCGAGGCGCTGCTCGCCGCCGACGACATCACGCCTGCCAGGTTGGAGCGCGAAGGTGTCGCCGTAGCGGGCAGCCGCTTCACCTACGCCATCGGCCGTCTGGCCCTGTGGTCCCCGCAAACCGGCCTGGTCGACGCCAAGGGCGAGGTGCTGGGCAAGGGCACGTACAAGCACCTGGCGCTGGCCAACCCGAAGCTCGCGCCCTATGGCGCCGCAGCGGTCGAGACGCTGCAGTCGCTGAAGCTGCTGGAGACCCTGCAACCGCGCTTCGTTCAGGGAGAGAACATCGCGCAGACCTTCCAGTTCGTCTCCACGGGCAACGCGGAGCTGGGCTTCGTCGCACTGTCGCAGGTGATGGCCGACGGCAAGCCGGCGGAAGGCTCGACGTGGCTGGTGCCTGGATCGCTCCACCGGCCGATCCGGCAGGAGGCGGCGCTGCTGTCGGCCGCGAGGAACCGGCCCGCCGCACAGGCCTGGCTGCGCTACCTCGCCGGCGACAAGGCCCGCGCCATCATGAAGCGCTTCGGCTACGACCTCTGATGGAGGCCGGCGACCTGTCGGCCGTGTGGCTGACGCTGAAGCTGGCGACCTGCACCACGGTGCTGCTGCTGTTGCTGGGCACGCCGGTCGCATGGTGGCTGGCCCGCACGCGGTCTCGGCTCAAGGCCCCGGTGGCCGCCGTGGTGGCGCTGCCGATCGTGCTGCCGCCCACGGTGCTGGGCTTCTACCTGCTCACCCTGCTGGGCCCGCAGGGGGCCATCGGCCGCCTGACCGAGAGCCTCGGGCTGGGCACCCTGCCCTTCACCTTTGCCGGCCTGGTGGTGGCCTCGGTGCTGTACTCCACGCCCTTCGTGGTGCAGCCGCTGCAGAACGCGTTCGAGGCCATCGGCGAGCGGCCGCTGGAAGTAGCGGCCACGCTGCGCGCCTCGCCCTGGGACAGCTTCTTCTCGGTGGTGCTGCCACTCGCCCGCCCGGGTTTTTTCACCGCGGCGGTGCTCGGCTTTGCGCACACCGTGGGCGAGTTCGGCGTGGTGCTGATGATCGGCGGCAACATCCCCGGCAAGACGCGGGTGGTGTCGGTGCAGATCTACGACCACGTGGAGGCCTTCGAATACGCCCAGGCGCATTGGCTCTCCGCCGCCATGCTGGCCTTTTCCTTCCTCGTGCTGCTGGCGCTGTACGCCTGGCGGCCGGGCGCGCGGCGATGAGCTTGCACGCCGACCTGCAGCTCACGCAAGGCCAGTTCACGCTGCGCGTGGACTTCGGCCTGCCGCTCACAGGCGTCACCGCGATATTCGGCCCCTCTGGCTCGGGCAAGACCAGCCTGCTGCGTTGCATCGCCGGGCTGGAGCGCTCGGCGCGCGGGCGCCTGCTGGTGGGCGACGACGTCTGGCAGGACGATGGCAGCTGGCTGCCGCCGCACCGTCGCCCGGTCGGTTATGTGTTCCAGGAGGCCAGCCTGTTCCCGCACCTCAGCGTGCGCCGCAACCTGCTCTTCGGCCATAGGCGCGCGGCCAGCGCGGCGGCGCCGCACCTGGACCACCTGGTCGAGCAGCTGGGCATCGCCACGCTGCTGGACCGCATGCCGGAGCGCCTGTCCGGCGGCGAGCGGCAACGGGTGGCGATCGCGCGCGCGCTCGCGGTCGGCCCCCGGCTGCTGCTGATGGACGAGCCGCTGTCCGGCCTGGACAACGACGGCAAGCAGGAACTGATGCCATGCCTGGAGCGGCTGCGCGACGAGCTCCGCATCCCGATCCTGTACGTGAGCCATGCGCCCGCGGAAGTGGCCCGCCTGGCCGACCAGGTGGTGTTGATGGAAGGCGGCCGCGTCACCGGGCAGGGACCGCTGGGCGACACGCTGTCGCAGCTGCACCCTGCCCTGCGCCTGGGCGACGAACGCGGCGTGGTGATCCCCACCACCGTGGCGCAGATCGATGCGCAGTGGCACCTCGCCCGGCTGGCTTTCGATGGCGGCGAGCTGTGGACGCCCGACCACGGGCTGGCGCCCGGCCAGCGCGCGCGGGTGCATGTGCTCGCGCGCGACGTGAGCCTGGCGCGCGAGCACGCGGTGGACAGCAGCATCCAGAACGTGCTGCGCGGCCGCATCGACGGGATCGCCGACGAAGCGCACCCCGGCCTGGCGCTGGTGCGGGTGCAGGTGGGCAGCGTGCACCTGCTGGCCCGCCTGACGCGCCGCGCGCTGGCCAGCCTGGACGCCCGGGTCGGGCAGGCGGTGTGGGTGCAGGTGAAGACGGTCGCGCTGGCGGACTGAGTAACCGTCTTTCGAGTCAAGCGCCGAGAAGCGATTTGTCCCAGGGTTTGTTGGTTTTGACCATGGCGTTGAGCGTGGTCAGGAGCTTGCGCATGCAGGCCACCAGCGCGACCTTGGTCAGCTTGCCGGCGGCCTTGAGGCGGTTGTAGAAGGCCTTGATGGCCGGGTTGTGGCGTGCGGCGGTCAGTGTGGCCATGTAGAGCACGCGTCGGATCTCGAAGCGTCCGCCCTGCACCCGTCGTCGGCCTCTGGAGTTGCCGGAATCGTTCGCCATAGGCGCCACACCCACCAGCGCCGCGATCTCGCGGCGATTGAGCTTGCCCAATTCGGGCAGTTCGGCGATCAGGGTGGCGCTGGCCACCGGCCCGATGCCGCTGGCCGAACGCAGCAGCTTGTCCAGGTCCTGGAAGTGTGTCTGCACGTGGCTGACCATCTGTGCCTCCACCTCATCAAGCTGCTTGCGGATCGCCTCGATCATGGCCTCGATGCTCGGACGCACGACCGCGATGGCCAGTTGCATGCGCTGGCGCTCGGACAGCAGCATGCTCAACAGCTGGCGTCTGCGCGTGACCAGCGCAGCCAGGGCCTGCTGATCGGAGTCGGCCATGGGCCGCAGCAGGCTGGCCAGGTCATCGCGTCGCAGCAGCGTCGCGGCGAACTCCGCGAGCATGCGCGCGTCGATGGTGTCGGTCTTGGCCAGACGCCCCATCGCCTTGGCAAAGTCGCGCGCCTGGCGCGGATTGACCACCGCCACGGGCAAGCCCGCAGCCTGCAGCGCGCAGGCCAGCACCGCCTCGTAGCCGCCGGTGGCCTCCATCACCACCAGCGCCACGCCCAACGGCTTCAAGGCTGCCGCCAGTGCCGAGTGCGCCTCGGCCTCGTTGTCAAAACGTTGGGCATCGAACTTCGCGCCCAACACCGAGACATCCACGTGTGCCTTGGCCACGTCGATGCCTACCACCACTGAGGAAGCAGACATGGTCAACAGATCCCTTGCTTGTGCATGCGCTCTCGGACAGGCCGGTGCGCGTAACCGTTCGGGCTTCAGGTTGACCAGCACGGTAGCCGTGCGCTATTGACTCAGTCACGGGCTTCGAAGCCCAAGCGCGTACCAGGCTGCACGGTCCGGTCTGGCCGCCTCAACGGCGCTCAGACTCTACCGTGCTGGTCTGGTCTAGAACATACAAGCGCTCTCCGGCGGCATGCCACCGCACCCTGGCGTGGTCCAATTGCGCCATGAACGCACCGCGCCCCAAGCTTTCCGTGAAGACCGGTGCACCGGCCCGCGACCCGCGCCGCCGTTCGGTGCGCCCGGGTGCGCCGCGTGCGCCGGCTGTCGCCGCACCGCCCGAACCGCCTCGCACCGACGCCCGCCCGCCCGCGCGCCCGCGCAAGCCGGCCGACAAGCCGCCACTGGGTGACCGCACCGCACGCGCAGACACCGCACAGCGCGGTGAGCCGCGCCCGCAACGCGGCGCGCCTGCCACACCGTCCCGGCCCCCCCGGCCGGAGGCCCCGCGGCCACAGGCACCTCGGCGTGATGCGCCCCGCCCTCCTGCATCACGCCCTGACAACCCCCGCACCGAGGCAGAGCGCCCGCGCCGTGTAGAACGTGCACAGGCCCCCATCGCGCCGTCCGCACCGCGCGTGGTGCGCGACCCTGGCACCGAAGGGATCCGCCTGTCCAAGCATCTGTCCGACCAGGGCATGGCCTCGCGCCGCGAGGCCGACGACTGGATCGCCGCCGGCTGGGTGCGGGTGGACGGCAAGGTCGCCGTGCTGGGCCAGCGCGTATTGCCGCAGCAGCGCATCGACATCGACCCCGCCGCGCGCAGCCACCAGTCGCAGCAGGTGACCATCCTGCTGCACAAGCCGATCGGTTATGTCAGCGGCCAGGCCGAGGACGGGCATGAGCCCGCGGTCGTGCTGGTCACGGCGGAGAACCACTGGAGCGCCGACCCCTCGCGCTTCCGTTTCAACCCGGGCCACCTGCGCGGCCTGGCGCCCGCCGGCCGGCTGGACATCGATTCCACCGGCCTGCTGGTGCTCACCCAGGACGGCCGCATCGCGCGCCACCTGATCGGCGAGGACTCGCGGGTGGAAAAGGAATACCTGGTGCGTGTGGAGCCGCTCGCCGAAGGCTCGGTGCGCGAGGACGCGATCGCCCTGCTCAACCACGGCCTGGAGCTCGACGGCCAGCCGCTGAAGCCCGCCAAGGTGAGCTGGCAGAACGAAGAGCAGCTGCGCTTCGTTCTGCGTGAGGGCAAGAAGCGGCAGATCCGCCGCATGTGCGAGCTGGTGGGCTACAAGGTGCTGGCCCTCAAGCGCGTGCGCATCGGCAGCGTGGTGCTGGGCCAGCTGCCGGTGGGGCAGTGGCGCTACCTGGGCGTGCACGAGCGGTTCTGAATACCCCTGCGCGGCAGGGGTGCGCGGCCCTCAATGGGTGTGGGCGCTGGCCGCCTGGCGCAGGCGCGCCAGCCAGGCCTGCGGGTCCGCGGTCTTGTCCAGGCAGTCGTCGAAGCCCGCCGCCTTGGCATGGCGGATCCAGGCGTCGTTGAGTGTCATGCCACTCATCATCAACAGCGTCATGGCCTGGGGCGCATGCACCGCGCGCAGGCGGCGCGCCGTTTCCAGGCCTGACAGCCGGGGCATGTGGATGTCCAGCAGCACCACCTGCGGGCGCCAGTGCTCGGCGATCTCCACCGCCTGCTCGCCATCGGCTGCGGTGCGCACCTCGTAGCCCTCGCTCTCCAGCAGCTCCACGAAGGACTCGCGCACCAGGTGGTTGTCGTCGGCCACCAGCACGCGGCGAGCGGGGCCGGCTGCACTGTCGACGCCAGTGTCGCCGTCCAGGGCCGGCAAGGGCAGCTGCGGGTCCAGCGCCGGCGCCACCCCTTCCAGAGCCGCGGGCGGCGGCGCGCCACGCGTCAGGTCGGCCAGTTCATCGATCAGCCGGGCCAGTTGCGTCACCTGGCGCGACATGATGGAGCGGGCGCGCTCCATCAGCCCGGGGTCCGCCGCGGCGCGGCCGAGCAGCTCGATCGCATTGCGCAGCGGCGCCAGCGGATTGCGCAGCTCATGCGCCAGGCTGGAGAGAAAGTCGTCGTTGTGGCGGTCCTGGTGGCGGCGCTGGCGCTCGCGCCGTGCATGGTCCAGCACCACGGCCACCGTGTGCACGATCTCGCGCGCCACCGCCTGGTCCGCGGCCGCGGGCAGCCCGCTTTCACGCCGGTACAAGGTGAGCACGCCCAGCGGCCGCCGTTCCGACGACAACACCGGCACCGACCAGCAGGCACGCAGCCCATGAGCCAGCGCCAGGGTGCGGAAGGCCGGCCAGTCGCTACCGGCGCGCTCCAGGTCCTCGGCACCTGCTGCAGTGAGCTTGCTGATCGCCTCGAAGCACGGGCCCGCGGGCGGGCCGGCCTGCACGCCGTCCAGCGCGCGCTGGAAGCCTTCGGGCAGGGAGCCTCCAGCGCCTTCATGCAGTTGCTCGCCGTCGTCGTCCACCCAGAGGATGGAGGCCAGGGTGCCGGCCGCGCACTGCACCTCCGCCGTGCGCGCCAGCACGCCCAGCACCGCGCCCAGCGGCGCACCCGTGAGCGCGAGCTCCAGCGCCTCTTTCTGGCCGGCCCAGACCCCATCGGCGCGGCGCCGCAGCGGCCGACCGTCCGGCACGAGAGGGTCCGCCCGGCTGGCGAGCGCTTGCGCGCTCCCCGGCTCGACCGGTTTCGGTGGGTGCTCCATGCCGTGCTCGTTCACTCCCTGGTGCCTGCCTTGTCGGTCGGCAGTGCGGTCTCGTCAGGCCACGCCCTCATGGCGGCCGGGCCCTACACCGGCGCCCGACGCCAGCAGACGGCAATCAGTATGCCCGGCGTTGCCGGCAGCGCCCCTGGTACCCTCCTTCGATGGACCGGGCTTCAATTTCCACCACCCGCGCGGCGCTGGCGCTGGCCCTGCTGCTGGGCCTGCAGCCGCTGACCACCGACCTCTACCTGCCGGCGCTCCCGACCATCGCGCGCGAGTTGCAGGCGCCCATGGCGGCCACCCAGCTCACGATGTCGGCGCTCATCCTCGGCTTCGGGCTGGCGCAGCTGGCCTGGGGGCCGGTTGCCGACCGCTTCGGGCGCCGGCCGGTGTTGCTGATCGGCCTGGCGCTGTACACCACGGCCAGCGTGCTGTGCGCCCTGGCCGCCGACATCGGCGTGCTGATCCTGGGCCGCACGCTGCAGGGCGCCTGCCTGGCCGCCATGGTGGTGTGCGGCCGCGCCATGGTGCGCGACCTCTACGAACCGCGCGACGGCGCGCATGTCATGTCGCGCGGCATGACCGGGCTGGGGCTCATCGCCATCGGCGCGCCGGCGCTGGGCGGGCTGCTCACCGGGCTGTGGGGCTGGCGTGCGCCGCTGGCGGCCGTGGCCGCCGTGGGCATCGGCATCGGCCTTTTTGTCTGGCGCTTTCTGCCGGAGACCCTGCCGCGCCGCAACCCGCAGGCGCTGCGGATCGGCCCCCTGGCGGCGCAGGCGCGCAGGGTGCTGGGCCATCCGACCTTCGTGGCCTGGGCAGCGCTGAGCGCGGCGACCTACGGCGGCCTGTTCACCATCCTGGCCGCTTCGTCCTTCGTGTACATCGGCGTGCTGGGGTTGTCGCCGGCGGCCTATGGGCTGGCGATGGCCACCGGTTCGCTGTCCTACCTGGTGGGCACGGTGCTGTGCCGGCGCTGGCTGCCGCGGCTGGGCCTGGCCGGCACGGTGCGGCGCGGCGCCAGCTTCACCCTCGCGGGCGGGCTGGGCATGGCGGCGCTGGCACTGGCCGGCGTGCAGTCGGTCTGGGCCCTGGTGCTGCCGCAGGCGCTCTACACCTTCGGCCACGGCATCCACCAGCCCTGCGGCCAGACCGGCGCGGTCGGGCCCTTCCCGCAGGCCGCCGGCGTGGCGGCTGCGCTGGCCGGTTGCCTGCTGGCGCTGACCGCCTTCTGCGTCGGCCTGTGGCTGGGCCAGGCGCTGGACGGCACGGTGCGCCCGCTGGCGCTGGGGGTGGCTGGCTGGTCCGTCGTCACGGCCGGCATCGCGTGGACGCTGGTGCGCCGGCATGGCGAGGCCTCCGCCGTACCCGCCCAGGCCGCGGGCGACGTGGCGTGAGCGCGGGCGGCGTGCAGTGGCTGGGGCTGGCCGGCCCCACCGCCTCCGGCAAGAGCGCGGCCTCGCTCGCCCTGGCGCGCACGCTGGGGCGGCCGGTGGAAATCGTCAGCGTGGATTCCGCGCTGGTGTACCGCGGCATGGACATCGGCACGGCCAAGCCCACGCGCGCGGAGCTCGCCGCCGTGCCGCATCACCTGATCGACATCCTGGACCCGCGCGACAGCTACTCGGCGGCGCAGTTCTGCGCCGATGCCCGGCGCCTGGTGGCCGAGATCCAGGCGCGTGGCGCGCTGCCGCTGCTGGTGGGCGGGACCATGCTGTACTTCAAGGCCCTGCTGGACGGCCTGGACGAAATGCCGCCGGCCGACCCTGCCGTGCGCGCCGAGCTCGATGCGCAGGCCGCCGGGCGCGGCTGGCCGGCGCTGCATGCCGAGCTTGCGCTCGTGGACCCCGCCACCGCCGCACGCCTGGCGCCCAACGATGCCCAGCGTATCCAGCGCGCGCTGGAGGTGTGGCGCAGCACCGGGCGCCCGATCTCCAGCTTCCACGGCCAGCGCACCACCCCCGACAGCCGCGACAGCACGCCGCTGGTCAGCCTGGAGCCGGCCTCGCGCGCCTGGCTGCACGAGCGCATCGCCCAGCGCTTCGACGCCATGCTGGCCGCCGGCCTGGTGGACGAGGTGAAGGCCCTGCGCGCGCGCGGCGACCTGCATGCCGGGTTGCCGTCCATGCGCTGCGTGGGCTACCGCCAGGCCTGGGAGGCGCTGGACAGCGGCGACCTGCAGCCGCTGCGCGAGCGCGGCATCGCCGCCACCCGGCAGCTTGCCAAGCGCCAGCTCACCTGGCTGCGCAGCATGCCGCAGCGCCATGTGGTGGCTTGCGATGCGCCGGACGCTGTGCAGCAGGTGCTCGCGGTGGCCGCCCGCTGCCTCGCCACCCCCGGGAACGCGGGATGACGGCTTGAGCCCGCGTGACTAAATTGGCCCGTGACGCCGCTCTGGCGCCGCGCCGTCTGGGGAGATGCCATGAACGCATTCATCCGCACCGCAGCACTGCTGGCTTGCGCCGGCGTCGTCCAGGTGGCGCAAGCCGCCGCCCCGTCGGCCACCTCGCTGACACCCGGCTTCAGCTTCCAGGCCTACACCGGCGCGGCGCCCGTCGGCGAGGGCAGCGTGGACACTCGCGACACCCTGTTCTTCATCGACGAGCAGGCAGCGGCCGGCCTCAAGTCCTGGTACATCTTCTTCGACCCCAAGGGGCCGCAGATCGTGGACGCGGTGCTCACCTTCGACCGCCCCATCGTCGACGTGTTCACTACCCGCGCCCAGCTGGACGGCAGCAATGCCACCTATGGCATCGACGTGGACGGCGACTCGGTGATGAACGACTACGGCACCCACCGCTTCATCGGCCTGGAGCCGTCCCAGGTGCCGTTCGGCGACAGCATCACCTGGACGGCGGGCAGCAACACTGTGCACCTGCGCTTCGACGCCCTCGATCCGGGCGACCACGTCCGCGTGCTGGTGGCCGTGCCCGAACCTTCCAGCCATGCGCTCCTCGCCGCCGGCCTGGGGCTGCTCGCTTACCTGGCGGCGCGCCGCCGCCGCTGAACCGCGCGATGTCAGCCAGCGCCGCATGATCCAATGCGGCGCATGTTGCGGCTGACCGATCTCCACAAGCACTACGACGGCCGCCCGGTCTTTTCCCATGTGAGCCTGGACGCCGCACCCGGCGAGGTGGTGGCGCTGCTGGGTGATTCGGGCGTGGGCAAGTCCACCCTGCTCAACGGCATCGCCGGCCTGGACCGGCTGGACCGTGGCGAGGTGATGCTCGGCGGCACCGCGGTGCACAGGCTCGACGAACCTGCACTCGCGCTGTGGCGGCGCCACCAGGTGGGCTTTGTCTTCCAGGCCTTCCACGTGCTGCCGCACCTGGACGTGGCGCACAACGTGGCGCTGCCCCTGCTGCTGCAGCGCCGCCCCGACGCCGCGCGGGTGCAGCAGGTGCTGGACGCGGTGGGCCTGGGTGACCTGGGCAAGCGCGCACCGCGCACCCTGTCGGGCGGGCAGCTGCAGCGCGTGGCCATTGCGCGCGCGCTGGTGCACCGGCCGGCGCTGGTACTGGCCGACGAGCCCACCGGCAACCTGGACCCCGACACCGCGGCCCGCGTGCTGGATGTGCTGCTGCAGCAGGTGCGCAGCGAGGGCACGATCTGCCTGCTGGTGACGCATTCGCCGGTGGCCGCCGCCCGCGCCGACCGCGTGCTGCGGCTCAACCGCGACGGGCTGGCCCCGGCACGATGAGGGCGCTGCTCGCCACACTGAGCTGGCCCGAGTGGCGGGCGCATCCGTGGCGCCAGGGTGTGGCGCTGCTCGCGCTGGCGCTGGGCGTGGCGCTGGGGTTGTCCGTGCACTTGATCAATGCCTCGGCGCTGGCCGAGTTCGGCACCGCGACGCGCGCGCTCAACGGCACACCGGACTTCGAGCTGCGCGCGGTGGACGCCGGGGCCTTTGGCGGTGGCGGCTTCGACGAGGCGCTGTATGCGCGGGTCGCAGCCCATCCGCACGTCGCCGTCGCCAGCCCGGTGATCGAGGCCCGTGCGAGTGCCACCGGGGCCGACGGCAAGCCGGTGGAACTGCGCGTACTGGGCGTGGACGCTTTTGTGGTGGGCGCCGTGGCGCCCGGCCTCATGCCGCAGCCGGACCCGGCAGCCGAACGCCTGAGCCTGGTTTCACCCGATGCGGTGTTCCTCAACCCGGCCGCGCGGCGTCTGCTGGCGCGGGACGGCCAGCTCAGCCTGCAGGCGCGCGCAGGCCGGGTCGCCTTGACGCCGGCGGGCAGCGTCGCAGCCGCCGGCCCACCGCTGGTGGTGTTGGACATCGCGGGAGCGCAGGCGCTGTTCGGCCAACCGGGGCGCATCCACCGCATCGATGTGCAGCTGCGCGCAGGCGCCGACCGCGCACGGGTGCTCGCCGACCTGCAGCTGCCGGTGCAGGTGCGGGTGGCCCAGCCGGACGAAGCCCAGGACCGCATGGCGAACTTCTCGCGGGCGTACCGGGTGAACCTGACGGTGCTGTCGCTGGTGGCCCTGTTCACCGGCGCCTTCCTGGTGTTTTCGGTGCAGGCGCTGGCGGTGGCGCGCCGGGTGCCGCAGTTTGCGCTGCTGGGCGTGTTGGGGCTGTCGGCCGCGGAGCGGCGCCGGCTGGTGCTGGCCGAGGGTGCCCTGCTGGGCCTGGCTGGCAGTGCGCTCGGGCTGTTGCTGGGAGCGGGCCTGGCGGCGGCGGCCCTGCGCGTGCTGGGGGCTGACCTGGGTGGAGGCTACTTCCAGGGGCTGGCGCCCACGCTGCACTGGGACTGGAGCGCCGCGCTGGTCTATGGTGCGCTCGGCGTGGCCGCCGCCTTGCTGGGCGCCTGGGTGCCGGCACGCCAGGCCGAGCAGCTGGCGCCGGCGCAGGCGCTCAAGGGCCTGGGGCTGGAGGCCGGCCGCCACCTGCCGGGCTGGGCCGGGCCACTGCTGCTGGTGCTGGCGGTCGGCCTGTCGCTGCTGCCGCCGATGGCGGAGCTGCCGGTGGCGGCCTACCTCGGCGTGGCGCTGGGCCTGCTGGGCGGCATCCTCTGCGTGCCGGCGGGCGTGGCCTTGCTCGCCCACCTGCTGCCCACGCCCCGCAGTGCGCTCGCCCTGCTGGCGGTGGAGCGCGCGCGCGAGCAGCGGGCCCAGGCCAGCGTGGCCGTGGCCGGCGTGGTGGCGTCGCTGAGCCTCGGCGTGGCGCTGACCGTGATGGTGGGCAGCTTCCGCACCGCGCTGGACGAATGGTTGCAGCAGTTGCTCCCGGCGGACCTGTATGTGCGCAGTGCCAGTGGCGCGGACCTCGCGGTGCTGCCCCCTGCCCTGGCCGCCGAGGCCGCCACGCTGCCCGGTGTGGCCCGGGTGCAGGCGCAGCGGGTGAGTGCGCTGTCACTCGACCCGCACCGCCCGGCGGTGATGCTGCTGGCCCGGCCGCTGCCCGAGGACCCCGCCCGGGCGCTGCCGCTGGTGGGCCCGTTGGTGCCGGCCGAGGCGGGCAGCGTGCCGGTGTTTGCCAGCGAAGCCTTTGCCAGCCTGTACGAGGCACCCGCCGGCAAGACGGTGCAGCTGCCGCTCGGCGCGCAGGGGCACCAGCCGGTGCAGGTGCGTGGTGTGTGGCGCGACTACGCCCGCCAGCATGGCGCGGTGCTGATGGCCCTGGACGACTACCGCCGCCTCACCGGCGACATGAGCGTCACGGACCTGGCACTGTGGCTGGGACCGGGTGCCGACATCGCGGCGGTGGAAACCGGCCTGCGCCGCGCCGCCGGCGATGCGCCGCTGGCGCTGGCCACCACCGCCGAGCTGCGGGGCATGTCGATGCGGCTGTTCGACCGCAGCTTCGCCGTCACCACCTACCTGCAGGCAGTGGCCATCGCGATCGGCCTGGTCGGCATTGCCGCCAGCTTCTCCGCCCAGGTGCTGGCACGCCGCAAGGAATTCGGCATGCTGGCCCACCTGGGCGTGACCCGGCGCGAGGTGCTGACGCTGGTGGCCGCCGAAGGCGCGGTGTGGACCGGCGCCGGCGCGCTGCTGGGTCTGCTGCTGGGCCTGGGCGTGAGCGTGGTGCTGGTGCATGTGGTCAACCCGCAGAGTTTTCACTGGACCATGGAGATGACGGTGCCCGTGGCGCGCCTGGCCGCCCTGTGCGGCGCCGTGCTCGCGGCCGGCACCCTCACCGCGGCCCTGGCCGGCCGGGCCGCCGCGGGACGCGACGTGGCACTGGCGGTGAAGGAGGACTGGTGATGAAGCGGCGCCACTGGCTGCTGTATGCGCTGGCCGCGCGCCCGCTGTGCACGGCCGCCGCGGTGGACGATGCACAGGGGGTGACGCGGCGGGCGCTCGCCTTCCCGCGCGACCACGGCGCCCACCCCGAGACCCGCACCGAGTGGTGGTATGTCACCGGCCGCCTGCAGGCCGAACGCAGCGCCGACGTGTTCGGTTTCCAGGTCACCTTCTTCCGCTCGCGCACCGACGTGCCGGCTGACCACCCGAGCCGCTTTGCCGCGCGCCAGCTGCTGTTCGCACACGCTGCACTCAGCGACCTGCCGCTGCGCCGACTGCGCCATGACCAGCGCATCGCACGCGAAGGCTTCGGCATTGCGCAGGCCGCGCGCGAGGACACGGGGCTGGTGCTGCGCGATTGGAAACTCTCGCGCCAGGCCGCCGGCCGCTACCGCGCCGAGGTGGCCAGCGACTCCGCCGGCTTCGCCTTGCGGCTGGACCTCACGCCCACGCAGCCGCTGCTGCTGCAAGGCGACGCTGGTTACTCCCGCAAGGGGCCGCTCGAAACACAAGCCAGCCACTACTACAGCCAGCCGCAGCTTCAGGTGGCCGGCGAGCTGCGCCGCGACGGCCGCACCCAGGCCGTGGCCGGCACCGCCTGGCTGGACCACGAATGGAGCGACACCCTGATGCCGCCCGACGCTGTCGGCTGGGACTGGATCGGCATGAACCTGGACGATGGCGGCGCGCTCACCGCGTTTCGCCTGCGCCGCCCGGAGGGCAGCGGCCTGTGGAGCGGCGGCAGCCTGCGCCGCCCCGGCGCCGCGGCGCAGGCCTTCGAAGGCCCGCAGGCGGTGCGCTTCACACCGCTGCGGCACTGGACCAGCCCCGCCAGCGGCGTGACCTATCCGGTGCAGTGGCGGGTGGAGTCCCCCGCGGGCAGCCATGAGGTGCGTGCGCTGCTGGACGCGCAGGAGCTGGACAGCCGGGCCAGCACCGGCAGCATCTACTGGGAAGGCCTGTCCGAACTGGTCGACGCCAACACCGGCCGGCGCCTGGGCCAGGGGTACCTCGAGATGACCGGCTACGCGGGCGCGTTGCGGCTCTAGCGGGCGGTGTAGGCATCGCCCTGCACCGGGTTGCGCTGGCTGCTGGCAGCCGCGACAAGGGGGTTTCCCTAAAGTTCCCTCATCGCAGCCCGGGAGTTTCCCGGTGCTCGCCCGACCCGACAAACACGACAGGACCTTGTTTGAACGCCGCACCCTGGATCACCGCTGCCGCCCTGCTGCTCACCTGCGCCTCGCAGGCCGCGGCGCCGGTGACGCCAGTGCGCAGCATGGACCCGCAGCGCCTGGCCGGCACCTGGTACGAGGTGGCCCGGCTGCCCGACCTGCGGCAGGCCACGTGCGCCAGCGACGTCACCGCGCATTTCGAGCTGCGCCAGGGCGACCGGCTCAAGGTCACTCAGACCTGCCGCACGCCCACCGGCCGGCTGGAGACCGACGTAGGCCTGGCGCGGCCCGACACGCAGGACGTGCGCCACGCCGCGCGCTGGAAGGTCTCCTTCCTGCCCCGCTGGCTGCAATGGCTGCCGGTGGGCCAGGGCGACCTGTGGGTCGTGATGCTGGACCCCGCTTACCGTTTTGCAGTGATCAGCGAACCGACACGCCAGCACCTGTGGGTGATGTCGCGCTCGCCGAAGCTGCCGGCCGAGGACCTCGGCCGCATCGTGGACCGGCTCACCGCCGATGGCTATCCGACGCGGCAGCTCACGCTGACGCGCCAGTCCGCCGTCGTGCGGGAGATCGGTCCGGACCAGGCCGTGCCCTTCACGGGTCGGCCGCGGCTGATCGTGCGGCAGGCCGCCGCGCGCAACGCCGCTTAACCGTGAAAGGAGCTCTCACCATGAAGCAAGAACTCAACACCCTGACCCGCCCCGCCGCCCTGGCGGCCGCCATCGCCATGGCCTTCTCGCTGGCCGCCTGCAACCGCGCTGGCGACGACCGCACCGCCGGCCAGAAGGTGGACGCCGCCGTCGAGCAGACCCGCTCGGCCACCGACAACGCCAAGCAAGAGGCCAGCACCGCCGCCACCGACATCAAGAACGACACCAAGGCCGTGGCCAACGAGGCCAGCGACAAGGTGGCCGACGCTGCCATCACCGCCTCGGTGAATGCCGACCTGGCCAAGGACAGCGACCTGTCGGCCCTGAAGATCAACGTGGACACCAACAACGGCCACGTCACCCTGCACGGCAGCGCCCCCAGCGAGGAGGCCAAGCAGCGCGCCACCAAGCTGGCGAGCAACGTCAAGGGTGTGACCAGCGTGGACAACGAGCTGTCGATCCAGAAGTGATCGGCTGACGATTCCGCGGACCGGTTCAGCCCCAGTGCGGCTGCGCAGGTGCGGTGCGGCGTGGCGCCCAGCGGCCCACGCCGTTTTTCATGGGCGCCCGGGCGCCACGTGACGGGTTGCCTGTGTGCGACCATCGCCTGCGACACCGCACGCGCTTCCCGCCTTGACCGCTTCCGCCCTCTTCGCCCACCCCTCCTTCATTCGTTTCTGGGCCGGCCGGCTGGCCGGCACCATGGCCAGCCAGATGCTGATGGTGGCCGTGGGCTGGCAGATGTATGAACTCACCGGCAGCGCCTGGGACCTGGGCCTGGTGGGGCTGTACCAGTTCGTGCCCGCGCTGGCGCTCACGCTGGTGTCCGGCCATGTGGCCGACCGCTACGACCGCCGCCGCGTGGTGGCCGCGGCCCTCGCCTTGCAGACCCTGGCCGCCTTGCTGCTGGTGCTGGCCACCGGCCAGGGCTGGGCGAGCCGGTCGCTGATCCTGGGTGTGTCCTTCGGGCTGGGCGTGGCCAAGGCCTTCCAGATGACATCGCAGGCCGCGCTGGCGCCGCTGCTGGTGCCGGCGGCGCTGCTGCCACGTGCGCTCGCATTCAATTCCGCCGGCATGCAGGTGGCCATCATCGGTGGCCCGGCCTTGGGCGGCCTGATCTATGCGCTGGGCGCGGCAGTGGTGTACGCGGTGTGCGCGGCGCTGTTCGTCGCCGGCACCGTGCTGATGCTGAGCGTGCGGCACGAACACGCCCCCGGCCCGCGTGCGCCGGTGACACTGGACACGCTGTTCGCCGGCGTGCGCTTCATCTGGCAGCGGCCGGCGGTGCTGGGCGCGATCTCGCTGGACCTGTTCGCGGTGCTTCTGGGTGGCGCGACGGCGCTGCTGCCGATCTTTGCGCGCGACATCCTGCATGTGGGGCCCTGGGGCCTGGGCCTGCTGCGTGGCGCGCCGGCAGTGGGCGCGCTCGTGATGTCGGTGGTGCTGGCACGCTGGGCCATCCAGCGGCGCGTGGGCCATGTGTTGTTCGCTTCAGTGGCGGTCTATGGCATCGCCACACTGGTGTTCGGCGTGTCGACGGTCTTCTGGCTGTCCTTCGCGGCCTTGTTCGTGGCCGGTGCAGCCGACATGGTGAGCGTCGTGATCCGGCAGTCGCTGGTGCAGTTGGACACGCCCGACGAGATGCGTGGCCGTGTGAGTGCGGTGAACTCGGTATTCATCGGTGCGAGCAACCAGCTGGGTGAGTTCGAGTCCGGCGCCACCGCAGCGTTGCTGGGGCCAGTGGGCTCGGTGTTGCTGGGCGGCGCAGGCACCTTGCTGGTGGTGGTGCTGTGGATGCGCTGGTTCCCGCAGCTGGCGCAGCGGCAGCAGTTGACCGAGGCGCGTTAGATCGCCAGCGCAACGATGCGGGCCCGCACCAACGGGCCCTCCACGACCAGCTCCGCCACCGTCACCGGCAGCTTGAAGCGCCGCGGGCCGGCACTGCCCGGGTTGACGTAGAGCACACCATTGCGCTGCTGCACCAGCGGGCGATGCGAATGGCCTGACACGACCACGCGGATGCCCGCCGCGGCGGGGTCGATATCCAGCTCCTTGAGGTCATGGAGCACGTGCAACCGCCAGTCCGCCATCAGCACCGTTTCCGTGGCTGCGATCCCCTGGGCCCACGGCGCTCTGTCGTTGTTGCCACGCACCGCCGTCAGCGGCGCCAGCTCACGCAATGCCGCCAGGATTTGCGGCCCGCCGATGTCGCCGGCGTGGACGATGTGGTCACTGCCACGCAGGGCCTCCAGCGCCTGCGGGCGCAGCAGGCCATGGGTGTCGGAGATGAGGCCGATGCGCATCACAGGCGGTGCGTGCCATGCATCCGCTGGTGCAGCCTGCAGGCGCGCAAGCGCTGGACACCGCCCATCGCGCCCTCACCCGCCCTCGAAGCGCACGCACTGCTGGCGCACCACTTCGGGCAGGAACTGCTGTTCGCGCTGGATGTCGCGCAGCCAGGCCGCATCGCTGCCCAGCGGGTCGCGCAGCATGTCCAGCAGGTAGTGCAGGCCTTCCTCGGCGCCCAGCTCCACGGCATGCGCGCCCACGCGGTGGATGGTCTCGCGGATCAGCTCGCGCAGCGGCCGGTGTTCGGCGCTGATCGGGTCCACCACCTCGCCGTCCAGCCCGAAGCGGCAGGCCTGGAAGCGGTTGTAGGTGTAGACCAGGTAGTCGTCCTCCTGCGGCTGGAAGGGCCGCTCGGTCATCAGCCAGCGCGCCACGCACTGCAGGTACGACGCGATGGCTGCGGCCTTTTCCACCGTGAGCGGCGTGTCCATCACCCGCACCTCGATCGTGCCGAATTCGGGCTTGGGGCGGATGTCCCAGTAGAAGTCCTTCATCGAGGTGACCACGCCGGTGTGGTGCATCTTGTCGAAGAAGACCTTGAAATCATCCCAGGTGAGCAGGAACGGCGCACGGCCTGAGAGCGGAAACGCGAACACCGAATTGAGCCGCGCAGACTGGAAGCCGGTGTCATACCCCTGGATGTAGGGGCTGGAGGCCGACAGCGCGATCACATGCGGCACGAAGCGCGACATCGCGTGCAGCAGCCACAGCGCCTCGTCGGCATTCGGGCAGCCGATGTGCACATGCTGGCCGAACACGGTGAACTGCTTGGAGAGATAACCGTACAGCTCCGACACCTGGCGAAAGCGCGGTGTGTCAAAGATGCGGCGCCGGCTCCAGTCCTGGAAGGCATGCGTGCCGCCGCCGGCCAGGCGCAGGTCGAGCTGGCCGGCGCAATCGACCAGGGCATCGCGCACCTCGCGCAGCTGTTCGATCACCATCGCGTGGTTGGTGCAGATGCCCGTGGACAGCTCGATCATGCTGCTGGTGATCTCCGGCTTCACGTCGGCCATCAGCTTGCGCTTTTCGATCAGGCGCAGCAGGTCGGCGGCGCCGGAGGTGAGGTCGTAATCGTGCGAATTGACGATCTGCAGCTCCAACTCGACACCGAGCGTGAAGGAGTCGGAGGAGGCGAAGGTTTCTAGACTCATGGATGTTCGTTCGGGGTGCGGTGCGCTGCAAAGGCGTGGGCGGGCATCGAGCTCATGAAGACAGCCTCACGCATGAGCATCGGCCTCACCCGCGAAGCGCAATCCATACAGCAACACCAGCGGTCCCGCCAGCTCGACCAGTGCAATGGCGGCCAGCAGCAAAGGCATCAGCACCGCGCCCGGTTCCGGGTGCGCAGCCGCGAAGTCCAGCCCGATCAACCAGCCGGTCGCCGACAACGGCAAGGTGCCCGCCACCAGGCAGCCGGCCTGGCGCCATGACAGGCCGCTAGGGCGCGCAAGCACCGCCACCGCCACACCCTTGGCAGCCAGGCGCACCAGCAGCAGCACCGCTGCGATTCCACCGGCCAGCAGCACCATGTTGAGCGAGCCGGCCGAACTCACGGCCACGAACAGCACCAGCACCAGCACGCCGCCGGCGGTGCCGAAGTGGCGCGGCCACACCCAGGGCCGCTCGCTGCGGTTGCGCAGCCACAGGCCGGCCAGCAGCGGCACCAGCAAGGTGGACAGTTGCAGGGTCTTGGCGACCACCAGCGCCAGCAGCACGCAGCCCAGCAGCAGCACGGTGGAGTTTTCGTTGCGCAGGTCCAGGCGCCGCGCGATCGTCGCGATCGCGCTGCCCAACAAGGCGCCCAGCAGCAGCGAGCCGGCAAAGGACACCAGCGTGGGCAGCAGCGTGTGCTCCCAGCTCGCAGGTTCGCTGAGCACCAGCCCGGCGCTCAGCAGCTTGGCGGCCAGCAAGGCGTACAGCGTGTTGAGCGTGCTCAATACGATCAACCGCTCGGTCACCTGCCCCGCGGCACCCGACTCGCCCACCACCCGCAACACAACCGCGGGTGACACGCTCATCGCCACCACGGCAAAGGCGGCGGCCGCGCGCGATTCAATGCCCAGGAACAGGCCGGTGCTGTACACCGCGACGCCTGACAGCAGCGCTTCCAGCAGGCTGGTGGCCAGCAGGCGCTGGTTACGCCGCAGCCAGCGCAGGTTCACGCGCGCACCGGTCTCGAACAACAACAGGGCCAGCGCCACGTCGATCGCCAGCCGCAGCGACGGCTCGCTGCCCTTGGCGCCGATGTTGCCCACGGCCAGCACGCTGCCTATCGCGCAGTAGCCGATCAGGCGCGGCCAGCGCAGCAGGCGCCATGCGGCCTCGCCCAGCAGGGCAGCGAGCACGAGCAGCAGCGCCACACCCATCAAGGTGTCGGTGCGCAGCGCCCAGGGACGCGTGATCAGCGACCACAGCGCATCGGTCATTCAGAACCCCCTCGTGTTTGTTTAGGACCTGTTGACAGGTCCTCGGAGAAAACCGCGGAGGATGCGGCACTTGGCGTGCCTGAGGGGTCAGCGTGCGGTAACAGGCGCTTCAGCCCACCAGGCCGACAAATCGCGTTGCAGCTTTTTCAGGTCGGCCTCGCGGGTGTACATCATGTGGCCCGCCTCGTAGTAGTGGTGCGTGATGCGGCTGCGCACCTCGGGCGTGATGTCCAGCTGCGCGAGCGAATAGTCGCTGGCGCTGTAGGGCGTGCCCAGGTCGTAGTAGCCGCTGGCCACCAGCACGCGAAGGTGCGGGTTGCGGCGCAGCGCACGCGCCAGGTCGGCGCTGGTGCTGGCGAAGGCGTTGCCCTTGTCCTCGCCGCGGTTCCAGTTCCACTGCTTGTGCACGTCGAACGACAGGATCTCGTAGCGCCGGTCGGTCGGCAAGCCGAGCTCCGCGAAGTAGGCCTGCGCGGCCATGGTGTAGGGGCCGGCCAGGGCTTCGATGCCGGGATCGAACTCCCATTCGCGGCTGCGGCTGGCCGCCATCGGGCCGGTGACCCGCGCTTCCAGCCGGCCCACCATGCGGCCCTGGTCGCGCAGCAGCTCGAAGAAGAAGGTCTGGTCGCTGATGCGCAGGTTCTTTTCTTCCACCAGCGCGGGCTTCAGGCCGGTGAGCTCGGCCACACGGGCCACGATGCGGCGGCGCTCTTGTGCACCCAGCCGTGCGCCGGCGTGCAGGGCCTTGAGGTAGTCGTTGAGCACGAATTCCTCGGCGGCTGCGCGCGCGGCAGCGGGCGATTCGGCCTGGGGGCCCTGCAGCATGCCGTGGTACTGCGCCACGCAGGCAAAACCAGGCAGGAAGAGTTCATAGGGGAGATCGTTGCCAGGGGCGAACACCAGCGTCTGCAGGTCCATCGCGCAGGAGATCAGGATCAGGCCTGACAACGGCACGCCTTCGGTCTGCAGCTTGTCGGCCAGCGCGGCACCGCGCGTGGTGCCATAGCTCTCACCGGCCAGCAGCACCGGCGAGGCCCAGCGCTTGTGGCGGCTGAGCCAGTGGCGCACGGCTTCGGTGAGCGTGGCCACGTCGCCGTCCACGCTGAGCGCCTTCTTGCGCACGTCGTCGCTGGCGGCCACCGAATAGCCGGTGTGCGGCGGGTCCACGAACACCAGGTCGAAGTGCTCCAGCCAGGTCAAGGGGTTGTCCTGCACCGCATAGGGCGGGCGCGGCATGCTGCCGTCGTCCTCGATGCGCACGCGCTTGGGGCCGAGCGCCCCGAACTGCAGCCACACCGACGAAGAACCCGGCCCGCCGTTGAAGGCAAAACACACCGGCCGCTCGCCGGGCGTGGCGCCCTTGAGCAGGTAGGCGGTGGTGAAGATCGCACACTCCGCTTCGGCATGCGCACCCTCGATGCCGGCGGCATGCGTGGGCATGTAGGCGGCCGACACGGTGTAGTCCAAGGTACGGCCATCGGCCAGGCGCACGCTGGCGTCGTGCGTGACGGTGGCCTGCTGCAGCAGCCGGTCGACGAGCTCGCGCTGGCGCTTCCTGGCTTCTTCGGTGGCTGCGGGGGTGGCGTTCGCTTGTGGCGTCGTCGCTTCGCTCATGGCCGTTGTCCTTGCGTGATGACAGTGACGGACGAGTGTAACGAGCGTGCAATCCGCACGCCCCGGCGCGGCAGTTTTCGAGCAGAGGCCGGAATACGTGGTTGACGCTCACTTCATCGCAGCGCCACAGCGAGTACCTTTGCAGGCGCGCACTGGAGTCAGCCGAATGGTGGTGGCCGAAACCGCTTTTGTGAGGAACGCCCCGCTGCCCGGGTGGGCGCAGCCGCTGCCGTTGCCACCCGCCGAGCTGATCGCCGGCCGCCCGCCGGTGCTGGTGCACCTGGCCGACACGCAGCTGTGGGCGGGCGACACACCGGCCTACCTGGTGAACCGGGCCGAGCAGGTGGACGACGCGGGCGCCTTGAGCCAGATCGGCCAGATCGCGCTGCACTTCAACCCGGAGTACCAGCGCTTGCTGCTGCACCGTGTGGCCATCGTGCGCGAGGGCGCGGCGATCGACCACACCAGCAACGTGCCGGTGCGCTTCCTGCAACGCGAGGCCGGGCTGGAGCAGGGCGTGGTGAGCGGCGTGACCACGGCCAGCATGGTGCTGCCCGATGTGCGCGTGGGCGACACGCTGCACCTCACGTACACCATCGAAGGCGAGAACCCGATCTTCAGTGGCCACTACGCCGGCTGGGCCGGTTGGGACCAGAGCCACCCGGTGGTGCTGCGCCATGTGTCACTCACAGCACCCATGCAGCGACCCATCCGCTGGCAGTGGGTGGGCGACCGGCCAGGCGACCGGCCACTGCCGGTGGAAAGCGAGCACGGTGGCTTGCGGCGCCTGAGCTTCGAAGGCCGGCGCCTGCCCGGCGTGGCCTTCGAGCCCTACCTGCCGCGCGATGCCTATCCGCTGCGCTGGCTGCAGTTCAGCGAGTTCGGCAGCTGGGCCCAGGTGGCGGCCTGGGCGCGCGGCCTGTTCCCGGCCGATGCCCCGCTGCCCGCCGCGCTGGGGCCGGTGATGCAGCGGCTGCGCCAGCTGCCCACCCGCGAGGAGCAGGTGTCGCAGGCGCTGCAGTGGGTGCAAAACGAGATCCGCTACTACTCGGTGTCGCTGGGCGAAAGCTCGCACAAGCCGCACAGCCCCGCCGAGGTGGTGGCGCAACGCTATGGCGACTGCAAGGACAAGTCCTTCCTGCTGGCGCGCATGCTGCAGAGCCTGGGCATCGACGCCCACCCGGCCCTGGTGGCGGCGCAGACCCGGCAGGCGCCGCTGAAGCTGCTGCCCTCGCCCGAAGCCTTCGACCATGTGATCGTGCAGGTGCGCCTGAACGGGCGCGACTTCTACCTGGACGCCACACGGCTGGGCCAGAGCGGCCCGCTCGAACACATGGGCCAGGGCATGGAGGATGCGGCGGTGCTGGTGGTGGCGCCCGGGGTGACGCACCTGGCCCGTGTGCAGTCGCCCAACCGCGCGCAGCTGTTCGCCAACGAGCTGCATGAGCGCTATACGCTCGCACGCCTGGGTGAGCCGGCGTTGCTGGAATCGGAACAGCACTGGTTCGGCCTGGG
This sequence comes from Ideonella sp. BN130291, assembly GCF_036231905.1. Lineage (NCBI taxonomy): Bacteria > Pseudomonadati > Pseudomonadota > Betaproteobacteria > Burkholderiales > Sphaerotilaceae > Ideonella > Ideonella sp. BN130291. Next base: position 295,955 of record NZ_JAZARE010000005.1, read on the forward strand.
CGCTGAATCGCTGCGCGTCATGCTGGGCCGCATGGACCCGCAGCAGCTGGCGCACTGGGCCCTGGGCCGCTATGACCGGCGCCATCCCGGCCTCACGCTCGAAGGCCCGCCGCAGGTGGTGCATGACGCGCAGCTCAACCGCCTGAGCGTGATGGCGCGTTACCAGGTGCCCCGGCCGGCCACCGAGTCCGGCGGCGAATGGAGCCTGCGTTTCCTTGCGTCCAACCTGCAGGGCGCGTTTGTCATCCCCGACACCCTGGCGCGCCAGCTGCCGCTGGCCGTGCCCTCCTTCCCGGGGCGCATGCATTACGTGGTCGAGGTGCGCTGGCCCGACAGCGTGAGCCAGGTGCTCACGCCCCAGACGGAGCGGCTGGACACGCCGCACTTCGACCTGCAGGTCACCCGCAGCATGCGCGGCCCGCGGGCGCGCGAGACGGTGTGGCTGCAGCCGCGTGTGGCCGCCGTGCCGGCCGCCGAACTGCCGCAGCTGCTGGAAGACATGCGGCGCATCGACGAGCTGGTGCACAGCCGTTTCACGGTGCTGCCGCAGGACGGCGGCGACACCGCTGCGGCCGCCCCGGCCAGCCTGCAGCAGCGCCTGGCCAGCCAGTTGCAGGCCCAGGCCGAGCGCAGCGGGCGCGCAATCGCCCGAGGCCATCTGCAGGCTGAGGACCTGGCGGATGCGCACTGCCTGCGCGCCGAGGCGCTGGCCGAGCTGGGCGACGGCGAGGCGGCCCTGCAGGACGCCGAAGCCGCGGTGCGCCTGGCGCCGGCGCTCGCACGCGCCTGGGCCTGCCGCGGCAAGGCCTTGTGGGCGCTGGGCCGTTTTGCGCCGGCGGATGCGGACTTCAGCCGCGCCTTGCAACTCGACGGCGAGCCGTTCACCAGCTATCTACACCGCGGCCAGGCCCGCTTCTACCAGGGGCGCTTTGAACAAGCGGCCGAGGACTTTGCCCGTGCGGCTGCACAAGCTGGCGAAGAGGCCCAGCGGCTGCATGCGCTGGTGTGGCAGGGCTGGGCGCTCAAGCGCCTGGGCCAGGCGTTGCCCGCGCAGCTGCAGGCCGCCGCCGCACAAGGCCCGCACACCGCCTGGCCGCGCCCTGCCCTGGCGCTGCTGGCCGGCACCCTGAGCGCCGACGAGCTGCTGGCCCAAGCGGGCAATGCACAGGGCGATGCCCGCACGCTGGCGCTGGCGGAAGCCTGGTTCACCGTGGGCCAGCACCACCTGGCCCACGGTCAGGCGCACCAGGCGCGCAACGCGTTTGAGAAGACGCGCGAAGCCGGCGTGATGCGCTACGCCGAACACGCCGCGGCGGGCTTCGAACTGCAGCGGCTGGCTGCAGTGCGCTGAAGCCCGCGCCGGGTTGACTCAGCGCACGAAGCGCCCGTTGCGCCCCACCATCGTCAGCTCGATGAAGCGTGATGCATTGCGGCCCGGCTCGTGGAAGCCGATCTCGAAACCGCCCAGGTCCAGTTTCTTCAGGCCGTACACCGCATCGATGAAGGCCGCGCGGCTGAGCTTGGGGCCGGCGCGCTTGAGCGCCTCGGCAAACACCCGCGCATTGATGTAACCCTCCAGCGCCAGGTGCGACGGCTCCAGCCCCGCGCCCTGCGCGCGCCAGGCCTGGAGGAAGTCGCGTACCACCGGCACCACGCCGTTGGTGGGCAGCGGCACCACCTGGGTCATCGCGATGCCCACGCCGTCGTCCTTCAGTGCGTCCAGCGTGGCTGCGGTGCCCATCACCGACAGCGCATACAGCGGCATGCCCTTGCTCTCGCGCCGGATCGCCTTCACGAACTGGATGGTGGGCTTGCCCGCCAGGCCGACGAACACCGCCTCGGGCTGGGCCTGGGCCACCTTGACGGCGGCCGCGTCGGCATCCGAAGCGTCGTTTTCCACCGTCACCGCGATCACCGCGGTCAACTTGCGCCGCGCGATCGCGCCCTGCGCGGCCTGCGCCACCTCGGCACCGAAGGAGTTGTGCTGCGACACGATGGCGATGCGCTTGATGCCCACGGTGGCCAGGTGCTCGATCAGGCGCTCGGTTTCCTCGGGGTAGCTGGCGCGGATGTTCATCACCTGCCGCATGCCGGCCGGCCGCGCCGAGGTGGCACCGGTGAGCGGCGTGAACAGTGGCATGTCGGTGGCCTTGAGCAGCGGCAGCACCGCCTCGATCATCGGCGTGCCCATGCAGCCGAACATCGCGAACATGCCGGGGTCGGCCATGAAGGACTTCATGTTGGCCAGCGACCGCTGCACGTTGTAGCCGTCGTCCTTGCCCACCAGCTCCAGCTGCCGTCCATGCACGCCGCCCGCGGCATTGATGGCCGCGAAGCACGCCTTGGCGCCCAGGTGCATTGCCTTGCCCAGCTCGGCCAGCGGGCCGCCCAGGTCCACCGACTGGCCGATGCGCACCGTGTCGCTGCCTTGCGCCATCGCGCGGCCGGCCAGGCCGCCGGCGGCCAACGCACTGGCTTGCGCCACGAAGGCGCGGCGGGAAATGCGGAATGCCGTGGAAGCTGCCATGTCGTGTCCTGCAGTGGTGACTGGCGGGCAGCTTAGGAAGCCGGTCACGCGAACATTGTCGTGAGGACGACAGAGGCGGGCTTCCCCGCATGGGGCATTCCCGGAGGGCGCCGCGGCCGTGGGCCGCAGTGCGATTTACGTCACGCCCTGGAAGCCGCCGGAGCGCAAGGTGATGACCAGCGTGTCGCGATGCGCGCCCTCGCCCACCGGCTGGATCGGCGTGGTTTCATGCACCACGCGGGCATCGTCCAGCAGCAGCGTGGTCCACGGCTGGCTCATGGTGAAGCGCAGCCCCTGCGGGCCATCGGCCTCGAACACCCGCGTCTCGCCGCCCTTGACCTGATGGCGCTGCACCAGCAGCACGGCCACCAGGTCCACGCCGTCGCGGTGCGCGCCTTCGGGCGTGGGGCGGCCGATGCCGTCGGTGGTGTCGATGCGGAAGGGGTGCGCCTCCACATACCAGGGCTGAGCGCCCTTGAGCGCACTGGCCCGTTCGGCCAGCACACGCAGCAGGCGCGGCCACGCCGGCAAGGCCAGCATCGCGGGGTCCATCGGCTCGAACCAGCGCTCGATGCCGCCATGCAGGGCGTTGTATTCGATCGGCTGCCAGTGCGCGCGATGCGGCACCTGCGTCACCTGCCCGCCGTCCACCACGAAGCAGGAATGCCGGCGCCGCCGATAACGCCCGCCGTCCTTCAGATGGGCATCGGGCGGCAGGTCGTTCCAGAACGGGCGCAACGCGTCGAGGTCGCCCCGCTGCAGGTCGAGCAGCTCACTCAGGCCGGCCGCATCCAGCACGGCATAACCGCGCTCGCGCAATTGGGCGTCCGCTTCGGCGGGCGGGCTGATCGGGGGAGAAAGCAGCATCGACATGGCGGGCGCAGTAGGAAGGTGAGAGCGTGGGTGCGTTGGGCGGTTTCAGTGCCGGCAGGCGGCGGCCAGGTCCATCTTGGGCTCATAGACCTGCGTGCGCACGTCGAGCAGGCCGAGCACCGTGTGGAAGAGGTTGTCATGGTGCGCCGGTTGCGCGGCGCGTTCACGCAGGCAGCGCGGGTCCAGGCCGAAGCGCTGCGCATAACCGGCGGACAGCCACATCACCATCGGCACCCGCGTCTGCTCGCGCGGCGCAATCGCATACGGCAGGCCATGCAGGTAGAGGTTGTTCTCCCCCAGCGACTCGCCATGGTCCGACACATACAGCAGCACGCTGTCCAGCGTGTCGGCCTGGGCGCGCAGCTGCGCGACCAATTGCGCCAGCACATGGTCGGTGTAGAGGATGGCGTTGTCGTACGCGTTGACGATCTGGTCGCGCTTGCATTGGCGCAGGTCGGCGCTTTCGCAGGCGGGCTGGAAGCGCCGGTACGCCGACGGGTAGCGCTTGAAGTACGCCGGCCCGTGGTTGCCCAGCTGGTGCAGCACCATGAGGTTGGGGCCGGTGGTGGTGGCGCGCAGGCGCTCGTCCAGCCCATGCAGCAGGATCTCGTCCAGGCAGCGTTCCCCGTCGCACAGCGCCGGATCGTCGGCCTTGCTCATCAGCTGCTGCGGCAGGCCCTCGCACACCCCCTTGCAGCCGGACTGGTTGTCGCGCCACAGCACGCCCACGCCGGCATGCTGCAGCACATGCAGCAGCGATTCGCTGCCACGGATGCGGCTTTCGTCGTACTGGCGCCGGCCCCAGGGCGAGAACATGCAGGGCAGCGAGGTCTCGGTGTTGGTGCCGCAGCTGTCCACCAGCGGAAAGTTGATCAGGTCGGGCAGCGAAGCGAGCTCCGGCGTGGTCTGGCGCGCATAGCCGTTCAGGCCCCAGTTGGCCGCACGCGCCGTCTCGCCCACCACCAGCACCACCAGCAGCGGCCGCGGGTTCACCGCGCCTGCCCAGCGCGCGCCCAGCGTGGCGTCGGTGCCGATGGGCGTTCGGGGCCTGGCGGCCGCCTGGGTGTCGGTGCGCAGCACGCTGGCCAGCGACACCAGGTAGTTGCCCGGCGTGATGAGGTAACGCACCTCCTTCTGGTTGCGTATCAGCGAAGACAGGTCCTGGAACACCAGCCACACCGCACCGGACGTGGCCAGCAGCGCCAGCAGCAGCGCACCGGCGCGCACCAGCGTGGCGCGCACCAGGCGATCGCGCTTGAGCCGCACCCGCCAGAGCACCAGCAGCGGCAGCCCGGCAAACAGCAGCAGCGTGGGCAGCACGCTCCAGCCCAGCAGCTCACGCGCCTCCTGCACGTCGGTGCGCAGCACGTTGCGCATCATCGACGGGTCCAGGAACACGCTGTACTTGCGCATGTAGTTCACCGCAAATGCCGTGGCGATGAACAGCAGCGCCAGCAGCGGCTTGGCGGTGTAGCGGTTGAGCAGCAGCAACAGCAGCAGCGCCTGCAGCCCGACCAGCCCCACCGCGCAGGCGGCTGCAAACAGCCAGGTGGCCGGGTCGTCCCAGGTGCGCCCGGCGAGCAGCGCGGCCCAGAAGCTGCCGTTGCAGGCGAGCGCGAAGAACAGGCTGGCCACCAGCGCCAGCGTTTCCACCCGCCACTGCGGGCGGGCAGACCACCAGCGGCCGCCAGAAGAAGACAGGAAGGAGGAGATCAAACCCGCAAGGGCCCCAGCGGCCCGTCCGACATGAAAGCCGGACAGCATACCGTCCAGCGCCCGGGCCCGCGGGGGGTCGTAACGCCGTCCGGTGCGTGCGCTGGCTACGCCAGGCCGAACTCCGCCGCCAGCAACTCGTAGGAGCGGCGCCGCAGCGCGGGGTCATGGGCCCAGGTGACGATCACCAGCTCGTCGAGCTCGTAGCGGTCTGCCAGCGCCCGCAGCTTGTCGCCCACCTGGCGCGCGGTGCCCACGGCGGCGTCCTGGCGCAGGGCCTGCACCTGCGCCTGCTCGGCCGTATCCAGCGGGCGCGCCAGCGCCTCCTGCGGCGACGGCAGCGGCCCGAGCCGGCCACGCGCACGGTCCAGGCGCCAGCGCTCCCGGCTGGCAAAGGCGCGCCAGGCGGTGGCCTCGTCATCGGCCGCGAGCGCAAACACGCAGAAGGTGGCCTGCGGCTGCGCCAGGCGGTCGCTGGGCTTGAAGAGGGCGCGGTACAGCTCCAGCGCCGGCCCGGCGCCCTGCCCGTCGGCAAAGAAGTAGGCAAAGGCATAAGGCCAGCCGAGGCGGGCCGCCAGCTGGGCGCCGTAGTCGGAGCTGCCCAGCATCCACAGCGCCGGCATGCCGGGCCCGCGCGGATGGGCAGTGATGCCACGCGACGGATGCTCCGGCGGCAGCTCGCTGCCCTCCAGCCAGGCCTGCAGTTCCTGCACCTGCTGCGGGAAACGTTCGGCCGCATGGCGCGCGTTGGGGTTGAGCGCCTGCGCGGTGCGCATGTCCGAACCGGGAGCCCGGCCCACGCCCAGGTCCACCCGCCCGGGCGCCAGCGCCTCCAGCACGCGGAACTGCTCGGCCACCTTGAGCGCCGAATAGTGCGGCAGCATCACGCCGGCGCTGCCGATGCGGATGCGGCTCGTCTGCACCGCGATCGCGGCCAGCAGCACCTCCGGCGCACTGCCCACGATGGCGGGATGGCCGTGGTGCTCGCTCACCCAGAAGCGGTGGTAGCCCAGCGTGTCGCAATGGCGCGCCAGCGCCACGGTCTCGCGGATCGATTCGTCTTCGGCCCGCCCCGACAGGGCGGTGGATTGGTCCAGCACGGACAGGCGCAGCGTCATCGGCCGAGGATGGCACAGGCGGCCCGGCCCATGCGCCAGCAGGGATGTGGCCCCTCGGCGCGGCGCGGCGACAATGCGCTTCTCTTCACGCGACTGCCCTGCCCGCCTGTGCCGCGCCAACTTGCCCTGTTCACCCTGCTGCTGTCCGCCCTGCCCGGGCTGGCCGGGGCCGCAGGTGCAGCCGCGCCGGTGCACCCGGCGCAGGCCCTGGTGCAGCGCAGCGTGGACGCGATGCGCTCGGACCCGGACGCCAGCCGCCGCCATGCCGAAGAGGCGCTCAAGCTGCTGGCCCAGCAGCCCGAGGCGGACCTGGAGGTGCGCGCCCGCGTGCAGCTGTGCGACTACTTCTCCGAGCGCGACGCGGCGCTGGCCGCCGCGCAGGTCAAGGCCGCCCGCGCGCGCCTGCCTCAGGCCAGGCGTGCAGGCCTGCAAGCCGGCCTGCTGGGCTGCGAAGCGGAGATCGAGGAATACAAGGGCAACTACGGCGCCGCGCTGACGCTGTTCGACCAGGCCGTGCAGACCGCCGAGGCGCAACACGACGGCGAGATGCTGGCCGACGTGCTCTACCAGCGCGGCTACCTGCGCGGCGTGCAAGGCGACTACGCGGCCGGCCTGGCCGACCTGCGCCGCGCCCGCCTCACCTACGAACGCCTGGGCATGGCCGCGCGGGCGGTGACCACCTTCAACGGCATCGCCATCCTCTACAACCGCCTGGGCGACCACGCCCAGGCGCGCCACTACTTCGAGCAGACCCTGCGCGCGCAGACCGCCGACGGCTCCAAGCGCGAGGTGGCCGTCACCCGCCACAACCTCGGCCGGGTGTACGAGAACCTCAAGCTCTGGGACAAGGCACGCGACGAGTTCGAAGCCACGCTGGACCTGAGCCGCCAGCTCGACTACGCCCGCGGCGAGGCTTATGCCCTGCGCGGCCTGGCCAGCGTGCGCAATGCCGAAGGCGAGCCCGCCGCGGCACTGGGCCTGCTGCAGCTGGCCGAGCTGCTGCAAAAGCGGGTGCCGGACGAACGCCTGCGCGCGCAGATCCTGCTGCAGCGGGGCGTGGCGCTGCGCCAGCTCAAGCGGCCCGCGGAGGCGCTGCCGGCGCTGGAAGACGCGCTGGAGATCTTCCGCAAGGCCGATTCGCTGCAGGAAACCGCTGCCACCCAGCAGGCGCTGGCGGCCACGCAGGCCGACGCCGGCGACTGGAAGGCGGCCTACGACACACACGCGCAGTACACCCAGACGCTGGAGCGCTGGCTGCGCAACCAGCTGGACCAGCGCTTCGCCACCCTGAAGGTCGAGTTCGACACCAGCGCCAAGGAGCGCGAGAACGTGCTGCTGCTGCGCGAGAACGCCGCCACCGAGAACGCACTGGCCCAGGCCCGGCGCGCCAGCCGGTTGCAGGTGGCGGTGATCGTGCTGGCCGGCGCTTTGCTGGTGGCACTGGGCCTGCTGGCCCTGCACCAGCGCCGCCATGGCCGCCTGATGAGCCGGCTGGCCCTCACCGACGAGCTCACCGGCCTGCCCAACCGGCGCGATGTGCTGGGCCGGCTGCAGGCGCTGCTGGCGGAGCGGCGCACCCGGCCCTGCGCGGCCGTGATCATCGACCTGGACCACTTCAAGTCGATCAACGACGACTTCGGCCACCTGGTCGGCGACGAGATGCTCAAGGCGGTGGCCGAGGTGCTGCGCGCCGCGGTGCCCGAGCCGGCCTGCGTCGGCCGCCTGGGGGGCGAGGAGTTCATCGCGGTGCTGCCGGACACCGGCGAGGCGCAGGCGCTGCAGGCCAGCGAAACCATCCGCGAGAAGATCCAGGCGCTGGATGCCTCGCGCTGGATGCCGGGCACGCGCCAGGTCACCGCCAGCCTCGGCGTGGCGGTGTCGCGGCCGGGCGAGGACGATCTCACCAGCATGCTGCACCGGGCCGACGAGGCGCTGTACCGCGCCAAGGCGGGCGGCCGCAATCGGGTCTTCGCGCAAGCGGCGTAGGCCGCTTGCGGCCTACGCCGCCTGGGCGGCTGTATGTTCAGCTCCCCCCCGCCCCCTCCGGGAGGGGGCTCCAGCATGACAGCGGGCTCCCTCCAGCCTCCCGCCGAGCGGGAGGCTCCAGTCAGTTCGACCATTGCCGTGTGACGCCTCGGTGACTGTGAGGCCGGGGGCGCGGCACTAGGATGCGCCCTCGCCGATCTCAAGGAGTCTTCCATGGCCAACCCCGCCTCCCTCACCAGCCACCAGGTCCGCCTGGCCGCCCGCCCCGTGGGCCTGCCCACGCCGGCCAACTGGCAGTTCACCGAGGAGCCGGTGGCCGAGCCGGAGGACGGGGGCATCGTGGTCAAGACGCTGGCGCTGTCGCTGGACCCGGCCATGCGCGGGTGGATGAACGAAGGCAAGTCCTACATTCCGCCGGTGGGCATCGGTGAAGTCATGCGTGCCGGCGGCGTGGGCCGGGTGGTGGCCTCGCGCCACTCGGGCTTTGCAGTCGGCGACACGGTGGCCGGCAGCCTGGGCGTGCAGACTTTCGCCCGCTTCGGCGGTGCGGACCTCAAGCGCGCCGGCCTCAACAAGATCGACCTGCAGCTGGGCACCGTGACCCAGTGGCTCAACGTGCTGGGCATGCCCGGCATGACCGCCTACTTCGGCCTCAAGGACGTGGGCCTGCCGCAGGCCGGCGAAACCCTGGTGGTCAGCGGCGCGGCCGGCGCGGTGGGCCAGACCGTGGGCCAACTCGGCAAGATCCTCGGCATGCGGGTGGTCGGCATCGCGGGCGGCGCCGCCAAGTGCGCCTGGGTGGTGAAGGAGCTGGGCTTCGACGCCTGCATCGACTACAAGGGCGGCGCGGTCAAGGACGGCCTGAAGGAGCACTGCCCCCAGGGCGTGGACGTGTATTTCGACAACGTGGGCGGCGACATCCTCGACACGGTGCTCACCCGAATCAACCGCAAGGCGCGCATCGTGATCTGCGGCGCCATCAGCCAGTACAACGCCACCGAGGCCGTCAAGGGCCCGAAGAACTACCTCTCGCTGCTGGTCAACCGTGCCCGCATGGAGGGCATGGTGGTGTTCGACTATGCCGACCGCTACCCCCAGGCGATCGCGGAACTGGCCGGCTACCTGAAGGACGGCCGCATGACCTCGCGCGAGGACGTGGTGCGCGGCGGGGTGGACGCCTTCCCCGACACCCTGCTCAAGCTCTTCAGCGGTGAGAACTTTGGCAAGCTGGTGCTGCAGCTGGCGGACGAGTGAACCTGCAAAAGCACGCGGCAGGGGGCTAGACTGCCCGGCACACCCCTTTGTGTGCCGCCTCCATGTCCCTGCCCGGGCCCCTGCATCTGCTCAGTGAAGCGCCCGCCGCGGCGCTGGCGCCGCATGCGCTGCAAGCCCTGGCCCTGCACAGCCCCAGCGGCCTGGCCTGGCTGGACGCCGACGGGCGGGTCCGCTGGGCCAACCCGGCCTTCCAGCGCATCACCGGCCAGGCCGCACCCGTCGGCCGGCGCATCGACACCCTGCTGCCGGGCGCCGACGAAGCCGGCGCGCCGGCACCCTGGCTGGCCCGGGCGCTGGCCGGCGAACCGCTGGCGGAGCCGGTGGAGCTCGCCTGCCGCCAGGCCGACGGCACCGCACTGTGGCTGTGCGTCGGCCTGGCCGCGATAACGCCCTCGCAGGCCGACGCCGGCTTCGTTGCCACGCTCACCGACCGCACCCGCGAGCACCAGGAACAACAGGAGCGCCAGCGCCTGGCCGAGCTGCTGGACATGGCCCAGGAGTTCGGCCGCATCGGCGTGTGGGAACGCGACATCCGCACCCTGCAAGGCCGCTGGGACCGCCATGTCTTCCGCTTCTGGGGGCTGAAGCCCGGCGAGGCCACGCCGCATTTCGACGAAGCGGCGAAGTCGGTCCATCCGGAAGACAACGCCGCCTCGGTGGTACGTGCCTCGCTGGAGCGCGCCGGCACCTATTCACACCGCTTCCGCGTGCGCGGCGCTGACGGCGTGGTGCGCCTGCTGCATTCGCAGTGGGTGGTGAACAACGGTTCCGACGGCCGGCCCGAGCGCGCCATCGGCATCATGATGGACGACACCGAGGTCTATGAGCTCGCACGCGCGGCCAGCGACGCGCACGAACAGCTCAACATGGCGGTGGACCTGGCCAACATCGCGATCTGGCGCCACGACCTCAGGACCAACCGCATGCACTACAACGCCCGCGCCTGGGAGGTGCTGGACCTGCAGCCGCGGCCGGAAGGGCTGACGCTGGACGAGGTGCGTGCCTTGATCCATCCGGAGGACCTGCCGCAGGTGATCGCGTCGGCCGAGCGTTCGCTGGCCACCGACCAGCCCACCGACATGGAGGCCCGCTACAAGCGCGCCGACGGCAGCTGGCGCTACGTGCTCAACCGCCGGGTGGTGCAGCGCGACGTCACCGGCACGCCGGTGGCCTTTGTGGGCGTGGCGCTGGACGTCACCGAGCAGGTGGAAGGCTCGCGCAAGGCCTACGAGCTGTCGCGCCGCCTGGAAACCGCCGCACGCGCCGCCCACATCGGCCTGTGGACGGTGGAGGTGGCCACCGGTGCCCTGGAATGGAACACCCGCACCTCGCAGCTGTTCGGCCTGGCGCCGGAGCAGTCGCCGCGCAGCTTCGACGAGTGGATGGAGCGCTGTGTGCACCCCGAGGACCGGCCGCGTGTGCGCGAGCTGGCCTTCGGCTGGATCAAGACGGGCGACGACCTGCTGCAGGTGGAATACCGCACCGTGTGGCCGGACGGCACGGTGCGCTGGCTGGTCAACCGCTCCGACGTGGACCGGGTGAGCCAGGGCCGCTACGTGTTCGGCGTGACCCTGGACGTGACCGAGCAACGCGCCACCATCGACGCCCTGCGCGAAGCCAGCGAGCGCTCCGCGCTGATCGCCCGCAGCATCGGCATGGGCACCTGGGAGGTCGACCTGCGCGACGGCAAGGCCTACTGGAACGAGCAGATGTTTGCGCTGCGCGGCCTGCGGCCCGGGCCCGAGCCGCTGCCGGCGGCAGAGCGGCTGGCGCTCACGCACCCGGACGACCGCCATCTGGTGATCAACGCGCTGGACGAGGCGCTGGCGAGCAACCGCCCCGCGACGTACGAGTTCCGTGTGCGCCAGCCCGACGGCAGCTACCGCTGGCTGGCGTCGCGCTCCACCACGGTGATGGACGAACAGGGCCGGCCGCTGCGCCGCATCGGCGTGAACTGGGACATCACCGACAGCAAGAACGCCGAAGCCGCCCGCCATGAAAAAACCCTGGCGCTGCGCGAGAGCGAGGCCAAGAGCCAGTTCTTGGCGCGCATGAGCCACGAGCTGCGCACGCCCTTGAACGCCGTGCTCGGCTTCACCCAGCTGCTGCTCGCTGAAGCGGAGCGGGTGGACCCGATCGTGCTGCGGCTGCGGCTGGGCCACATCCGCTCGGCCGGCCAGCACCTGCTGTCGCTGATCAACGACGTGCTGGAGCTGTCCAGCCTGGACTCCGGCGAGCTGCGCATGGCGCTGGAGCCGGTGCCGCTGGCGCAGCTGGTGGCCAGCACCTTGCCGCTGGTGGAGCGCATGGCCCATGAATACGGCGTGCGGCTGCATTGCGAGCCGCTGCCCGGCCATGCCCTGGCCGACACCATGCGGCTGCGCCAGGTGTTGCTGAACCTGCTGTCCAACGGCATCAAGTACAACCGGCCCGGCGGCCATGTCAGCGTGGCGTGTGGCAACGATGCGCCCGATGGCATGGTGAGCCTGCAGGTGAAGGACAACGGCCGCGGCATGTCGGCCGAGCAGCTGCTGCATGTCTTCGAGCCCTTCAACCGGCTGGGCGTGGAACGCGAGGGCATCGAGGGCACCGGCATCGGCCTGACGATCGTCAAGGCGCTGGTCGAGCGCATGGGCGGCCGCGTGGAGGTGCGCAGCGAGCCGGGCGCAGGCACCGAGTTCAGGGTGCTGCTGCCGCGCGCCGACATGGACGGCCGGGCCCGCCCGGCAGCCATCGAGCCCCCGCCCGCGGCCACCGAGCCGCCGCAGCCGCCTGCCACCCAGCGCCCACCGCGCAGCGGCCGCCTGCTCTACATCGAGGACAACCCGGTCAATGTGCTGCTGGTGAGCGAGCTGGTGGCCCTGCGCCCCGGCCTGCGCCTGGACGTGGCGGCCGACGGCGAAAGCGGGCTGCGCCTGGCGGCGGACATCCGGCCCGACCTGATCCTGGTGGACATGCAGCTGCCGGACATCGACGGCCACCAGGTGCGCAACCGGCTGCGGGTGGACCCGCGCACCGCGCACATCCCGTGCATCGCGCTGTCGGCCAACGCCATGCCCCAGGACATCGAGCGCGCGCTGAAAAACGGCTTTGCCGACTACTGGACCAAGCCGCTGGACTTCAAGGCCTTCCTGGCCGCGATCGACGCCTTGTTCAGCGCGGGCTGAGGCGGCCCGCTGCCGCCGGCTCGGTGGCCGCGAACCAGGGATGCTGGGGCACCTCGTTCGGGCGCAGCACCGGCGTCACGCAGCAGTCGGCCGCATCGAACAGCGGCACCCAGTGCGCCAGCGGCTGGGCAACGATCACCGCGGCCAGCTCGGCGCGCAGGGTGATGGCGTCGCCGCTGGCCGGGCGCTGGCCCAGGGACCAGTGGCGCTGGGCCCAGTCGGGCCGGCCCACCACGTCGCACAGCTTGGCCCAGAACTTCAGCTCCAGCGCGCCCACGGCCAGGTGGCGGCCATCCGCCGTGCGGTAGACGTTGTAGCAGGGGCTGCCGCCGGACAGCAGCCCGCGCCCTGGCCGGGTGGGCGCGCCCAGCGCACGCGCCTCGAAGCGCGAGATCACGTGGTGTTCCCACACCTGGCGTGTCATGGACACATCCACGAAGCGGCCCCGGCCGGTGCGCTGCGCGCCGATCAGTGCCGCCAGCACGCCCGACAGCGCCGCCTGCGTGCCGCCCATCAGGTCGGCGATCTGGAAGTTGGGCACCACCGGGTCGCCGTCCAGCGGCCCGTTCTGGCCCAGCACGCCGGCGAGTGCGATGTAGTTGATGTCGTGCCCGGCGCGCCGGGCAAACGGCCCGTGCTGGCCATAGCCGGTGATGGCACACATCACCAGCCGGGGGTTCACTTCATGCAGCACGGGCCAGCCCAGGCCCAGCCGGTCCATCACGCCGGGGCGGAAACCTTCGATCAGCGCATCGGCATCCCGCACCATCGCCAGCAGGGCATCGCGGCCGGCATCGGTGGCCAGGTCCAGCGTGTGCAGCGACTTGCCGCGGTTGAGGTGCTGGAACAGGCCGCTTTCGGCATCGCTGGCGCGGTCTTCCGGCGACAGCAGCATGTGGCGGGTGCCGTCGCCACCGGCGTCTTCGACCTTGAGCACCTGCGCGCCCCAGTCCACCAGCTGCCGGGTGGCCAGCGGGCCGGGCAGCAGGCGCGTCAGGTCGACGACCTTCAGGCCCTGCAGCGGCGGATCGTCCTGCATGCCCACGTGCGCAGGCCTATTCGAACCGGCCTTCGCGCAGCCACTTGGTGGCCACCCATTTTTCGCCTTCCACCACCGGCTGGCCGCCATGCAGGGTGCGGGTCATGGGGTGCGGGCGGTCGTAGCTGAAGAACACCGCATTGCCCTTGACGGGCGCCACTTCCAGGAACACATCCGGGAACACCGTGCCGCCGCCCTTGGCCGGCGCATTGAGGTACATCACGATGGTGCCCACGCGCTGGCCGCCCCGCTTGAGGATGGTGGCCGAGCCCGGCTGGGCGGGGTCGAAGTAGTCGTGGTGCGGCCGGTATTCCGCACCCGGGCCGTAGCGCAGGATCTGCAGGCCCTCGCCGTTTTCAAGCGGCCAGTTCACCAGCGCCGCGATGCGGGCTTCGATGCGGGCGCACAACGGGTTCTCGCCGCGCTGGAAGAACATGCCTTCGCTGGTGCGGGCGGCGTTGACCTCGCTGCCGCCGGTGTTGTTGTCCACGGTTTCCGAGCGCACCAGGCGCGGGCGCGACAAGGCCACCAGTTCGTCGCACTCTTCTTCGGACAACAGCCCACCGAACACCACCACGCGCGGGTTGCGCATCGTGGCGACGATCTTCACTTCGCGGTCGCCCGCCCACACCGCCCCCGGCGAATCGCGCAGGTCGGGCTCCGGCACGATGGACGGCGGTGGCAGGTTGTTCTGCCGGGCGTGCTCTTCCAGGTGCTGGCGCAAGGTATTTTCCAGCGCCTCGACGGCCACGTCCTCTTCCCAGCCGCTGGCCAGCATGGCCTGCAGCACGGCTTCGGGCTGGCAGCCGGCCTGGGCCTGCGCAACGATCCACTGGCGCAGTTCAGGGGTGACAGTCTGCGGGGTGCTCATGCCGCCATTCTGGCAGCATGAGCGGGCCGCTGGTACGTCTCAGCGCAAGGTGCTGGCGCTCTCGGCCGCAAAGTCAAGGAAGCGGCGCGGCGGGTGGCCGGTGAGCTGGGCCACGTCATCGGTGAGGCCGGCGGCCCAGCCCTCCTTGACCACATGGTGCAGGCTCATGAACCAGTCGATCACCACCGGCGGCATGCCCATCTGCTGCATGGCGGCCTGGGCGGCGGCTTCGGGCACGTCCACGTAGCGCATCGGGCGGCCGCTGGCTTCGGACAGGGCGGCGACCTGCTGGGCGTTGGTGAGCGCCTCCGGCCCGGTGAGGGTGTAGATGCGGCCGGCATGCACAGCAGGGTCGGCCAACACGGCGGCAGCACTCTCGGCGATGTCGCGCACGTCGATCATGCCGATGGCACCGTTGCCGTTGGGTGCATGGTAGGCGCCGGCCTTCAGCTGGTCGGCGTAGTAGTTGACCCAGTTCTGCATGAAGAAACTCGGGCGCAGCAGCGTCCAGCCCAGGCCGCTGCCCTGCACCAGCTCGTCGATGCGGCCCTGCAGCTGGGCGATGGCCACCGGGCTGGCGGCGTCGGCTCCCGCCCCGGAGGACCGCACGATGTGCTTCACGCCCGCCGCCTTGGCGGCCTGCACCGCGTTGCGGGCCAGCTCCAGCTTGTTGGGCACCAGCGGCAGCAGCAGGAACAAGGTGTCGAAGCCGCGGAACACCCGCTCCAGCGACGCCGCATCGGCGAAGTCGCCTTCCACGCTCAACACGCCGGGCACGCTGCGGCCGGAGGGTGAGGTGAGCACGGCGAAGTCGGCCTTGCGCTGCTGCAGCACGCGCACGAGTTCACGGCCGATGTGGCCGGTGGCGCCGGTGACGAGGATGCGGTGGCTCATGGTGTTTCCTTTGGAGGAAGTGGTGCGATGGGCTCACTGTAGGCAGCCGCCACCACGATCGGAAGACATAGAATTTCCAAAGATCTTCAACTTGTGGTTGAACGCATGAAGAACCTGCAGGGCCTGGTGTCCTTCGTGGAAAGCGCGGCCGGCGGCAGCTTCACCGCGGCGGCCGCGCGGCTGGAGCTCACCCCCGCGGCGGTGAGCAAGAACGTCATCAAGCTCGAACAGCAGCTGCAGGTGCGCCTGTTCAACCGCTCCACCCGGCGCCTGAAACTCACCGGCGAAGGCGAGGCCTTCCTGGCCAAGGCGATCGAGGCCCTGCGCCTGCTGGACGATGCGGTCAACGAGGTCACGCATGCGGGCAGCGAGGCCGCCGGCCGAGTGCGCATCTCCGCCGGCATCTCGTTCGGGCGGCGCCATGTGATGCCGCTGCTTCCGGTGCTGGCACAGCAGCACCCGCGGCTGCAGCTGGAGCTGAGCCTCGACAACCGGGCGGTGGACCTGGTGGCCGAGGGCTTTGACATCGGCGTGCGCGGCGGCTTCGTGCGCGATTCCAGCCTGGTGGCGCGGCGCGTGGCCCAGCTGCAGGTGGTGCTGGCCGCGTCGCCGGGCTACCTGCGTCGCCACGGGGTGCCCCGCACGCCGGCGGAGCTGGCGTCGCACCGGCTGCTGGGCGTGCGTTTCAGTTCAGGCCAGGTCGCGGTCTGGCGGTTTCGCAAGGGCACCGGCCGGATCACTGAGTGGGAGCCCGGTGCGCAGGTGTCGGTGTCCGACCCGGATTCGCTGGTGGACCTCGCGCTGGCCGGGCATGGCGTCGCGCAGATCGGGCTGCACCATGTGGCGCCCTACCTGCGCTCGGGCCGGCTGAAGGTGCTGCTGCATGGGCCGCACGATCCCGGTGAGCGCGAGATCGTGCTGCACTACCCGCACCGGCAGTTCCTGAGCACGCGGGTGCGCGTGGTGGTCGACGGGCTGCTGGAGCACTTCAAGGCGGCGCAGGACCTGCACCTGGACGTGAAGAGCCTGCCAGAGGAATGGCTGGCGCAGGCCTGAGGCGGCTGATGGGTCAGCCCGCAAGGCGGCGGCGGAACACCCAGCGGTCGGCGTCCGAGGCCGCCGCGTCGAAGGCATACCCCTCCAGCGCAAAACCTTGCAGCGCCTTGGGTGTTTTCGGCCGCTTGGTGGCCGCATAGCGCGCCATCAGCCCGCGCGCCCGCTTGGCAAAAAAGCTGATCACCTTGTAGCGCCCACCCTTCCAGTCCTCGAACACGCATTCGATCACCCGCGCCTTCAAGGCCTTGCGGTCGGCCGCGCGGAAGTACTCCTGCGACGCCAGGTTCACGATGACCGGCGACGCCTGGTCGGCCAAGCGCTGGTTGAGGTGCTCGGCGAGCGTATCGCCCCAGAAGGCATAGAGGTCCTTGCCACGCGGGTTGGCCAGCGCGGTGCCCATTTCCAGCCGATAGGGCTGCATCAGGTCCAGCGGGCGCAGGGCGCCGTACAGGCCGCTCAGGATGAGCACGTGGTCCTGTGCCCAGGCCAGCGCGGCGGGCCCCAGCGTCTTGCCGTCCAGGCCTTCGTACACGTCGCCATTGAATGCCCACAGCGCGGGCCGGCTGTTGCGCTCGCCGAAGCCCTTGGACCAGGCGGCGTACCGTTCAGCATTGAGCTCGGCCAGCACCGGCGACAGGTTCATCAGCTCGGCAATCTGCGCGGCGGACAGGCGCCTGAGCAGCCTGATCAGTTCGGCCGAACGGTCCACGAACGGCGGCGGCACGGTACGCGCCATCACGGCCGGGGGCACCGGGGTGTCGTAGTCCAGGGTCTTTGCCGGAGAGAGCAGCAGCAGCATGGGCGCGGATTATCGTCAGGCGCGGCTGACAGCAAGTGCAGCGCCGGCCGACAGCGGCGCAAAGCGCGCTTCGGTACGTTGAGGTGTTCTTGCCCCACAGGAGACACACCATGAACCCCAAGCCCGACGAGTCCAACCCCGACATGCAAGGCGAAGGCAACTACGTGGCCGGCCGGCACTACAACGAGGCCACCAAGCAGTTTGTCGAACAAGGCAAGGTGGACGGCGCCGCGGCCGCCGCCAAGCCTGAATCACCCGACGAAGCGCGTGACCTCGAACGCGCGGAGGAAGAAGGCAAGTCGCGCGCCAAGGGCGAGGATCCGCAGCTGAAGCCGAAGTCGTCCGGCGAGGATCAGCAGCGCCCGAAGTAACACCCCGCGCGCCGGGCCGTGCCCACTGGCCCGCACCGTAAGATGCGCGGCTTTGGTCGCAGCAGGAGCGGGAACGGTGGGCACGGGCACGGTGGGCAAGGGCACGGCGGGCAGACGGGGCAGACACGCACTGGCAGCCGCCATGGGCCTGTGCGCGGCCGGGGTGTTGCACGCCGCTGAAGACGCGCCCCGGGTGAACACCCTGCCTGCGTCTGCCCTGTTGGGCGTGGAGCGCCTGGAGCTGCCCGGCGGCGAACGCATGGGCCTGGTGGGCGCGGGATATGTGATGGAGCTGCGCCCCGGCTGGTGGCTGGGCCCGGCGGTGTACGGCGCGGCCACCGGCCGCCGCGGCGGCCTCTTCACCTGGGGCGCCGAAGTGCAGCGGCGCTGGCGCCTGGGCGACTCCTTCGGCATCGCTGCGGGCCTGTATGCGGGCGGTGGTGGTGGCGCAGCCGCGCCGGTGGGCGGCGGCCTGATGCTGCGTCCGCACGCCGACTTCATGTTCGATTTCGGTGGCTGGCAAGCCGGCCTGAGCGCGTCACACGTGCGTTTTCCCAGCGGCAACATCCGCAGCACCCAGTTGGGCCTGCAGCTGATGGTGGAAGACCGTTTCGCGTTCGCACCGCCTGGCCATGGCGGCGAGCGTGTGGCCTTCAGCGGGCGCGGCGGCATCGGCGCCGACCGCATGCACCCCACCGCGGGCGTCTACACCCACCGCAAGGACGCCACCGGCACGCTGGGCTACGTGGGCCTGCGCCTGGAACAGCAGGCCACGCCCGTGCTGGCCGCCACGCTGGAAGCGGCGGGTGCGGCCTCCGGCGGCGCCGACGGCTACATGGAGGCGCTGGCCGGCCTGTCGGCCCAGTGGCCGGTGTTCGGGCCCAGCTTGCGCCTGGGCGTGCGCGGCGCGGCCGGCCTGGCCGGCGGCGGCGCGGTGCACACCGGTGGCGGCCCGATCGCCAAGGCGGCCGTGGTGGCGCGCTGGCAGCCCAGCCCGGCGTATTCGGTGGACCTGGAAGCCGGCCAGGCCAAGGCCTTCAATGGCGACTTCAGCGCCCGCTATGCGCAGCTGTCGCTCGGCATGTCGCTGGGCGACGGCTCCCGCGGCGCCGCGGGCCGGGAACAGCAACAGACGCTGCATGACATGGAGTGGGGCTTCAGCCTGCTGCACTACGGCCGCGCGGCGCGCAAGGACGGCAGCGAACGTGCCATGCAGCTGGTGGCCCTGAGCTTCAATCGAGCGCTGTCGCCGCACCTGTACCTGAGCGGCCAGGCGCACAGTGCGGTGGCCGGCGGCGCGGGCGCCTATTCGGTGGGCCTGGTGGGCCTGGGCGCCCGCACCCGCATCGGCGAGCACTGGAGCGCCGGCGCCGAAGCGCTGGTGGGCGCCGCCGGCGGCGGCGGCGTGGCCAGCCAGGGCGGCGCGGTGGCCCAGCCGATGGCCTGGGTGGCGCGCGACCTGGGCCGCTACAGCCGGCTCAAGCTGGGCGGCGGCTGGATCAAGTCGCGCAGCGGCGCCTTGTCCAGCCCGGTGGCGCAAGTGACCTGGTCGTTCGAGTTCGGCACGCCTTAGGGCAGGCCGCGGTGCCTGCACGCCGGGCACAACGATGCCACTGCGTCATGCGGGCTGAAGCATCGCCCGCCATGGGCGCCGCGCCGGGCGGCTGCCTGGCATGACGAGGCAGACTGCATCGGTGTGCGCCAGCAGCTCCACCGTGCCGTCCCTGGGCAGGTTGTGGCCGCCGCCCGCGGCCAAGGCGATGCGCAACGCGACGCAGCGCTCGGCGATCCACTGCAGCGGCTCGCTGAGCTGCAGCCGGCCCTCGAGCAAGCTCAGGTGGCTTCCGGCCGAAAGATGCAGCGAGACACGTTGCCCGGCGTGCAGCACGAGGCGGGATGGGGGTTCGCAGGTGGGGGACATCGGCGTGGAAATGGCATGGGTTGAGAGGCCTCCACTGTGAAAGCTGGCCGGCCCGCGCAACAGGCACAGCGCGCAGGCGCTGTTGCGCAACAGGCCCCCGATGCGGGCCGCTGTTCCGGTGCGAATCAGCCGCTGCTGTATCTTGTCCAGCCCGCGATGCGCCTTGATGATCGCGGCGCACCTGCCTGAGGGCGCCCTGCCCACGACCCGTGTCCGAGCCTTCTCCCACCCTCTACCGCCAGCTGGCAGACCACTACCTCCAGGCCATTGGCAGCGGTGCACTGGCCGAAGGCGACCGCCTGCCGTCGGTGCGCCGGCTGATGCGCATCCACCGCGTGAGCCTGTCCACCGCGCTGCAGGCCTGCCGCCACCTGGAGAGCAGCGGCTGGCTGGAAGCCCGGCCGCGCCTGGGCTACTTCGTGCGGCGCCCGCGCCGTGGCCAGTTGCTGCCGGCCGCCGAGCCGGGCACTGCCACCGCGCCGGACCGTGCGGCCTACCTCGGCATCCACGCCAAGGTGTCGTCCTTCATCGCGAGCAGCCAGGAGTACCCGGTGCGGCAGGACCTGGCGATGGCCGTGTGCGCGCCCCAGCTGTACCCGGCTGCGGCGTTGGAAGCGGCTGCGCGCCAGGTGCTGCGCCAGACCCCGGCCTTGTTCAGCGCGATGGCCATCTATGGCGGCCATCCGCCCTTGAAGGCAGCGCTGGTGCGGCGCCTGCTCACCCAGGGCGTGCAGGCCGCGCCGGAGGACGTGATCGTCACGCACGGCTGCGTGCAGAGCCTGAACCTGGCGCTGCGCGCAGTGGCCCAGCCGGGCGACACCATCGCGGTGGAGTCGCCCAGCTACTACGGGCTGCTGCAGATCATCGAGAGCATGGGCTTGCGGGCGATCGAAGTGCCGACGAGCCCGCACACCGGCCTCAGCCTGGAGGCGCTGGAGTACACCCTGGACGGGCCGGACCCGGTGAAGGCGGTGGTCTGCATGCCCACCCTGCACAACCCGCTGGGCAGCGTGATGCCGGACGAGCACAAGCAGCGCCTGGTGGCGCTGTGCGCGCGCCGCGACATCGCGTTGATCGAGGACGCCATCTATGCCGACCTGGCCGATGCCAACAGCTCGGCGCCGGTGAAACCGGCCAAGGCCTGGGACCGCACCGGCCACGTGATCCATTGCAACTCGTTCAACAAGGTGCTCTCGCCGGGCCTGCGCCTGGGCTGGATGCTGGCGGGCCGATGGCATGCGCGGGTGGAGATGCTCAAGTACGTGCAGACCCGCTCGGTGGAGGAGTTGGCGCAGCGGGTGGCCACCAACTTCCTGGCCGGCAGCGGGTACGACCGTCACCTGCAGCGGCTGCGCGCCGCACTGCGCTGCCAGCGCGAGGACATGGCCGAGGCGGTGGCGCAATCCTTCCCGGAGGGCACGCGGATGAGCCTGCCGCCGGGCGGCATGATGCTGTGGGTGGAGCTGCCGCGCCCGCTGCGCTCGCAGCGGCTGTTCGAACGTGCGCTCGAGCGGGGCATCCGCGTGGCGCCGGGCTCGCTGTTCTCCAACAGCCAGCGCTTCGACCACTTCCTGCGGCTGAGCTGCGGCTCGCCGGTGACGGCGGACACCCGGCAGGGCGTGGCCGAGCTGGGCGAGATGGCTCGACAGCTGGCGGCGCCGTAGCAGGCCAGGCCCGGATCAGTGGAAATCCCGGCTGCGGGTGCTCAGGCCCTGCAGCAGGTGGGAATGGTCGACCAGCCTGCTGGCCACCAGGTGCTGCACGCCCTTGTCGTTCTGCCACACGCCGTAGACCGTCATCACCCTGGCGGCCAGCAGCGGCTTGCGCTGGGTTTCCACCACGCGCGGCCAGACGATCACGTTCACCTGGCCGGTCTCGTCCTCCAGCGTGACGAAGATGGTGCCGTTGGCGGTGCCCGGCTGCTGGCGGTGGGTGACGATGCCGCTGGCCCGCGCCAGCTGGCCATGGCGGAAGGTCTCGCGCAGCACCACCGCCGGCTCCACCCTGAAGGCCTTGAGCTGCTGGCGCAACAAGGCCATGGGGTGGGTCTTCAGGGTGAGACCCACGCTGCGGTAGTCGGCCATCGTCTCGTCGAACTGCGCGGGCGCGGCCAGCGTCACGTCGGCCTCATGGGTGCGGGTTTGCTGCAGCAGCGCGGTGGCACGGGTGTCGATGCCGGCCACATGCCAGGCCGCCTGGTGGCGGTGGCCGGTGAGGCCGTGCAGCGCGTCGGCCTCGGCCAGCAGGCGCATGTCCTTGGCTGTCAGGGCGGCGCGGCGCGCCAGGTCTTCCGGGTTGTCGAAGGCCCGCTCGGTGCGCGCGGCGACCAGCCGGCGCGCGGCTTCTTGCGAAAACCCGTTGATTCGCGACAGGCCGAGCCGCACCGGCATGGGCGGCGCGAAGAAGGCATCGCGCACCACGGGCCACTCGCCTTCCAGCGTGGACTCCCAGTCGCTCACCCGCACGTCCACCGGCCGCACCTCCACGGCGTGTTCGCGCGCATCGCGCACCAGCTGCGCCGGCGCATAAAAACCCATGGGCTGGCTGTTGAGCAAGGCAGCGAGGAACACGTCGGGGTGATGGCACTTGAGCCAGGAGCTCACGTAGACCAGCAGCGCGAAGCTGGCCGCATGGCTTTCGGGGAAGCCGTATTCGCCGAAGCCCTCGATCTGCTTGAAGATGCTTTCGGCGTAGTCGCGCTCGTAGCCCTTGGCCACCATGCGGCCCACCAGCTTCTCGTGGAAGGGGCCGAGCCCGCCCTTGCGCTTCCAGGCGGCCATGGCGCGGCGCAGCTTGTCGGCCTCGCCGCCGGTGAAGTCGGCGGCCAGCATGGCGATCTGCATCACCTGCTCCTGGAAGATGGGCACGCCCAGCGTGCGCTCCAGCGCAGGCCGGATTTCGCTGGTGGGGTAGTCGATCGGCTGGCCCAGGCGCTGCTTTTCGCGGTTGTTGAGGAACGGATGCACCATGCCGCCCTGGATGGGCCCGGGGCGCACGATGGCCACCTCCACCACCAGGTCGTAGTAGTTGCGCGGCTGCAGGCGCGGCAGCATGCTCATCTGGGCCCGGCTTTCCACCTGGAACACGCCCACGCTGTCGGCCTTGCACAGCATGTCGTAGGTGGGGCGCGGCTGGCCTTCGGGCAGCTCGTCCTCGTTGGGAATGTGGTCCATCTCCACCGTGCGGCCGAGCTTGGCGGACAGCAGGTCGAGCGCGCGGCGGATGGCGCTCAGCATGCCCAGGGCCAGCACGTCCACCTTCAGCAGGCCCAGGCTTTCCAGGTCGTCCTTGTCCCACTGGATCACGGTGCGGTTGTCCATCGCGCAGTTCTCCACCGGCACCAGGTGCGAGATGTTCTCGCTGGCGATGACAAAGCCGCCCGGGTGCTGCGACAGGTGGCGCGGCGTGCCGATCAGCTGCAAGGTCAGCTCGATCCACAGCTTCACCACCGGCGCATTCGGGTCCAGGCCCGCATCCATCAGGCGCTCATCGGTGATGCGGCGGCCGTCGAACCAGTGCTGGTGCTTGGTGACGAGCGCGATGCGGTCCTCGTCCAGCCCGAGCGCCTTGCCCACGTCGCGCAGGGCCGAGCGCGGGCGGTAGCAGATGAGCACCGCGGCCAGGGCCGTGCGGTGGCGGCTGTACTTGCGGTAGATGTACTGGATGACCTCTTCGCGGCGCTGGTGCTCGAAGTCCACGTCGATGTCGGGCGCCTCGTCGCGCTCGGCGCTCACGAAGCGTTCGAACAGCAAGGTGGCGCGCTCGGGGTTCACCTCCGTCACACCCAGGCAATAGCAGACGGTGGAGTTGGCCGCGCTGCCGCGGCCCTGGCAGAGGATCTTCTGCGCGCGCGCCCATCGGACGATGTCCTCCACCGTGAGGAAGAAGGCTTCGTAGCGCTTCATCGCGATCAGCGCCAGCTCCTTCTCGATGGTGTCGATGACCTTCGGCGGCGCACCGTTCGGGTAGCGCTTCGGCAGGCCCTCGTACGTGAGGTGGCGCAGCCAGCTCGTGGGCGTGTGCCCCGGCGGCACCAGCTCCTGGGGGTAGTCGTACTTCAGCTGATCGAGTGAAAACGCGCAGGCGCCCGCCCAGCGCACGGTGTTGTCCAGCCATTCACGCGCATACAGGTTGGCCAGCCGGCCACGATGGCGCAGGTGTTGCTCCGCATTGGGCTGCAGCAGCTCGCCGCAATCCGCCACCGTGCGCTTGCAGCGGATGGCGGTCAGCGTGTCCTGCAGCGGCTTGCGCGAGCGCACGTGCATCAGCACGTCACCCGCGGCCAGGATGGGCAGGCCGGTGTTGGCCTGGACCCGCAGCACCGTGTCGGTCAGCACTGCATCGTGCGGCCGGTCCAGCAGCTCCAGCGCCATGCCGGCGCGGTCACCGAACCAGGTTTTCAGCCACAGCGCGTGGGCCAGCACCGTCTCGAAAGGCTGCGATGCATCGGGCACCAGCAAGGCGCGGCAATCGGGCAGGCCGGCCAGCATGGGCGCGTCGGGCACCTTGCCTTCCACGTCGTCCGGGTGCGCCAGGTACTCGCCCTTCTTCGCGCGCCGCCGCGCGATGGTGATCCAGTGCGACAGGTTCTGGTAGCCGCGCTTGGACGTGGCCAGCAGCACCAGCCGCGCATGCGGCACCGGCGGCTCCTTGTCCTCGCGCGGCGGCAGCGTGAGCCGCATCTCGGCGCCGATGATCAGCGGAAAGCGCTGCTCCTTCGCTTCGTCATGCGCGCGCACCACGCCCGACAGCGAACACTCGTCGGTGATCGCGATCGCGCTGTAGCCCAGCTGCATGGCGCGCTGCACCAGCTCCTCCGGCCTGGACGCGCCGGTGAGGAAGCTGAAGTTGCTGCGGCAGTGCAGCTCGGCGTAGGCGGGCAGCGACATGAACGGCGGCCTTCAGAACCCCTCTCGCTGCGTGCGCAGGAAGGGCCGGTCGATCTGTTCGGCCAGCAGGGCGATGTCGCGCCGGGCCACACCCGCTTGCTCGAAATGCCCGGCCCAGCCTTGCACCACGCCACACACGCGCCGCACCTCGGCCGCGGCTTCGTCCTTCTTCAGCGCGAACAGGCCGTGCATCGACATCGCGTTGTCCAGCGTCGAATCGGCTTCATCCGTGCCCACCCGCATCTGCTGGTAGCCCAGCGCCTGGCCTGAGGGCAGCACGTCGAAAGCCGGTGAGAGCTCCCAGTGCTGGTTGGCATGGACCAGCAGCACATGGTTCTTCTCGTGGTCGTCGGTGTTGTCGATCAGGATGTTGAACACCATGCGGCGAAACAGCTCGCGCATCTGCTGCACGTTGACACCGCCTTCAGCCACGCCGCGGCGGCGCAGCAGCTGTGCGAGTTCCGGATACCCCAGGCGTTCACCAGCGGCCTTGAGCGCCACGCTAGCCGACAAGGCGTGGATGCGCCGCCCACCCTGGCGGTCGAAGCGCTTGACCGCCACCGCATGGCCATCGGCCAGGCGCAGCGGCCGGGTGATGGCGCTGCGGATGCCGGCCGTGGCCGCCAGCGTCATGGACGCATGCTCGATCAGCGGGGAATCGACCGCGTCGCCGTCGGAGAACTTCACCACCCACTGTTCGCCGTCAACCTCGATCAAGGCCTTGGGCCGCGCGCCGCCCATGGTGACACCGGGCGACACCAGCCGCTTCTGCGCTTCGGGCACCGGCTCGTTGTCGAGCACCTTGCGCACCAGCTCGTGGATGGCCTCGGTGTCGGCCAGCGTGGGCAAGGGCCCGAACCGACGCGGCGCGTATTGCTCGCCCGAAGTGGAGACCCCCAGTGCGCCAAAGCGTTCGTCGCCGGCGAAATACAGGAACTCCATCAACGACAGGCGCGGCGGCTTGTCGAGAAAGCGGATCAGGCGCTCGCCCCAGCGGTCGGGCCGGGCGTCGTCCACCGCGCCGGCGGCACTGTCCCGCTCTTGCGGCAGGAATTCGCCGCTCACCAGCGGCAGGTCCTCGCTCAGGGCAAAACCCTGGCGCAGCCAGGTGTCGCTGTAGCGCAGCGACACGCCGCGCAGCGAGCGCACCATCTGCAGCTCGCCCACCAGCACCGGCTGCTCGGGTTGTTGCAGCAGCCAGAGGAAGAGCGTGTCGCGAGGCTGGTAGGCAGCGAGGCCGTTCACGTGCTGCCCTCCTTGCGCCGCACGGCGCGCCGGCGCATGGCTTCCCGCACGTCGAGCTCCAGCGCACCCCGGTCCTTCTCGGGATCGGCCAGGTCCGGCAAGGCCGGCGCACGGCCCATCATCCACAAGGCCGTGGCCAGGATGCCGATGCTCACGCCGGGATCCCCCTGCTCCAGGCGGATCAGCGTAGGCACCGAGACGCCCAGGCGCTGGGCCCACACACGCTGCGATTCCTTGCGGCGGATGCGGGCGATGGCGAGGTGGTCACCCAAGCGGCGCAAGGCTTCAGCAGCGGCCGGCGGCAGGGTGGACAGGGCTTCGGAGGGTTTTGGCATTACATAGATATAGTTTTTTATGCCAGTTTGGTCAAGTTTATTTAAGTTCAACCAAACCTCCCCTGCAGGTACCAGCCGGAGCCCGCATCGTCGTCGTCCAGCGCTGTGGGCAGGCGGTCGCGGTAGATCCAGACCAGCGCGCCGTCGGGCCCCGCGGCGATGAAGTAGTCCCGCTGCGCCAGTGCGCCGTCCCACCAGCCGGTTTCTATGCGCTCGGGGCCGCTCAGCAACTGCAGCGGCTGGCCGTCGAGCAGGGGCTTGAACTGGCGTTCGGGCAGGGGCTCCGGCTCAGGTAGCAACCACACCGGCCGGCTGATGTGAGCCCGCAGGTCCGCGGCGGCGATGCTCCTCCCCAGACAACCGCTTTCAGTGGGCGTCGGCTGCATGGGAGCGAGCACGCCGCTGCACTCGGGCCGGTGGTCTGACTTCAACCTCAGCTGCTGCACCTGCTCGCGCCCCAGCCGGGCCTGCAGGCGCTCGATCAGGCGGGTGAAGCCTTCGCGCTCGCTGCGCGGCGTGGGAAAGAGTTCGTTGTTGGGTGGCGCACCTTTCACCACCTGGCTGCAGTGCAGGCTCAGCTCCAGGGTGGGCGCGGCCAGCACGGCATTCGCCAGGCGTTCGCGCAGCAGCAGTTGCAGGTGCTCAGCGTCGGCCGAGGGTTCGGCCAGGGCCACTTCCAGGGTGCTTTGCTCCGCCACCGAGCGGCCTTCGCGATGGCGCGGCTCATGGTGCATGCGCAGCAGGAAGCGCCCCACCCGCGCATGCTGGGCCTGGGCCCAGGCCACCAGGCGGCGCAGCAGCACGGCGGCGCCATACAGCACCTGCTCGGTGGTGTCGGCGCGGGCAAACAGCTCCAGCCGGCTGTCGAACACCGGCGGCAGGCTGATCCAGGCGCTGGGCTGCGGCTGCAGGCCGTAGGCGCGGTCCAGGTCCTGCAGCAGGCCGGGGCTGAAGCGCCGCGCCACGCCGGAGCGCGGCAGGCTGCGCAGGTCGCCCAGGGTGTGCAGGCCCATGCCCTGCAGCGCCTCCCAGTGTTCGCGCCCCGGCCCCAGCAGCCACACCGGCACACCATCGAGCCGCTGGGCCAGGGCCTTCAGGTCGGTGGTGTGGCGGCCGAATTCGAAACCGGCCTGCCAGCGCGCCAGCAGCAGCGCGCCCAGCGCCGTGGGCGCGGTAGCCACCTGCAGCGCATGGCCCAGCGGCTGCAGCGCGGCCTTCAGGCGCTGCAGCAGGCGCTGCAGCCCGCCGAAATAACGCAGGCTGGCCTGCACCTCCAGCAGCACCCCATGCCCGTCCTCCTGCAGGGCCACCGACGGCGTGAACGCCAGGGCGGCATGGCCGGCGGCCTGCAGCTCGAGGGCGTCGCGCAGGGGGTCGGCTTCACCCAGCACCAGCGTGGGCGCCAGGGCGAGCGCGGTGGCGCGCTTGTGGCCGGGTTTGATGCCGGCGCCGGCCGCCTTGGCGTCCAAGGTGGCGATGCGGTGATCGGCCAGCAGGGCGAGCGGCTGGCCTTGCTGTTCAGCGCCCAGCGTGCTGGCAAAGGATTCCAGCGACAGCAGGGGCAGGTGAACGGCGATCCAGAGCATGGGGGGCGCGCATGGGCGTCACAGGCGGGCCAGCGAGGGTGCGGGCATGTGCGGCGTGGTGTGCTCCACGGCCTGCTGCGGATCGGCGGGCGGCTGGGCCTGGCGCTGCAGCACCTCGGGCAGCACCGGCGCCAGCGCCAGCTGCAGCGGCTGCAGCAGGGTGGGCCCCCGGCGCTTGAGCACCCGCACGGCCAGCTGGTCGGGGGCCGACGGGCTGAGCTGCAGACGCAGCGGCGCAGCGCTGGCCCGGCTTTGCGCGCTGGCATCCCGCAGCACGAAGGCCGGGCCGTCATGCTGGTGGGCGGCCAGCTGCAGGCGGCGCATCACGTCAGCCCGCAGGCGCGCCGGCAGCCAGGCCAGCACCGCGCCCACATGGCCGCTCTTGAGCGCCTGCTCCAGCGCCCACAGCACGTCGGCATTGGGCAGCAGCTCGCGCGCGGCCCCGCGCACGCCGGCGCGGCCCTGCACGATGACCAGCTGCTGCACCGCAATGCCCAGCTGGGCCCAGCCCGGTGCGCACAGGCAGGCCGGCGGGTCGAACAGCATCACCACCCGGCCGGCGGCGGCCACCTGGCGCAAGGCCGGGGCCAGCAGCCGCAGCTCGCCGATGCCGGCATGCGGCAGCAGCAGCTCGCTCAAGGCGCGGCGCGGCCAGCCGCCACCCGGCAGCTCCAGGTCCAGCGCGGGGAAGCCGCTGGGCACGGTGTCATCGCGCCCGCGACCCAGCTGGTGGGCCCGCCACAGCGTGGGGTGGATAGCCTCCGGCGCCAGGCGCGACCGCCCTGCCGCCGGGGGCGCCGGCGGGGCGACGGGAGCAGCAGCAGGCGGGAACAGCATGCGCCAACTGTATGTTCATACAGGTGTTCATGCAAGTCGATTGATTGCCAAAAGCAACCTTTTGGGCCCAGAATCATCGCTTCCAGCCAAGGAATGCCATGTCCACCGCCCTGCCCCCCAGCAGCCTGTCCAGCCTGCCCGCGCCAGCCAGCCTGCCCACCCTCATCGCCCAGCGCGCCGTGCGGCTGCGCGCCTTCAACCGCTTCTACACCCGGCGCATCGGCGTGCTGCAGGAGCGCCTGTTGCACAGCGATTTCAGCCTGCCGGAGTGCCGCGTGCTGTGGGAGCTGGCGCACCACGACGGCGTGACGGCCGCCACCCTGGCGCGCGACCTGGACCTGGACCCCGGCTACCTGAGCCGGCTGCTGCGCTCGCTGAAGGAGCGCGGGCTGATCGACAGCCAGCGCGCCCCGGACGATGCGCGCCAGGCCCTGCTGCACCTCACCCCGACCGGGCGCGACGCCTTTGCGCCGCTGAACGAGCGCTCGCAGCAGGAATCCACCGCCCTGCTCGCCCGCCTGCCCGATGCCCAGCAGCAGCAATTGATGCAGGCCCTGCAGACGGTGGAAGAACTGCTCGGCGCAGGCGCGGCCCTTCCGCCCACCCCGGTGGTGCTGCGGCCGCACCGCCCCGGCGACATCGGCTGGCTGATCTCGCGCCACGGCGCGCTCTATGCCAGCGAATACGGCCTGGACGGCCGCTTCGAAGCCCTGGTGGCGCACATCGCCGGGCGCTTCCTCGAGCAGTTCGACCCGGCGCGCGAAGCCTGCTGGATCGCCGACCGGGCCGGCGAGCCGCTGGGCTGCGTGTGCCTGGTGCAGGCGCGCGACGAGGCCACCGGCCAGCCGGAGCCCGGCACCGCCCAGCTGCGCCTGCTGCTGGTGGAGCCCGCCGCCCGCGGCCTGGGGCTGGGTGCGCGCCTGGTGGCCGAATGCGAACGGTTTGCCCGCCAGGCCGGCTACCAGCGCATCCGCCTGTGGACCCAGAGCGACCTGCAGGCCGCACGCGCCATCTACCGCAAGGCCGGCTACCGGCTGGTGAGCACCGAGACGCACCGCAGCTTCGGCCCGGAGCAGGTGGCGGAGAACTGGGAGCTGGAGTTGGAGGAGGACGGCGAGGCGCAGAATCGCGCGCCATGAATTCGCCCTCCGGTGCCACTTGCCCCTGCGGCACCAACCTCCCCTACGCCGCCTGCTGCGGCCGCTGGCATGGCGGCACGCCCGCACCGGATGCGCAAGCGCTCATGCGTTCGCGCTACAGCGCCTTCGTGCTCGGCCTCACCGACTACCTGCTGGCCACCTGGCACCCGGGCACGCGCCCGGCCACGATCGCGCCCAACGAGCCCGGGCTGCAGTGGCTGGGCCTGCAGGTCAAGCGCCACACGCCGATCGACGCGGATCACGCCGAAGTGGAATTCGTCGCGCGCAGCAAGCTCGGTGGCCGCGCGCACCGGCTGCATGAGCTGAGCCGCTTCGTGCGCGAGGACGGCCGCTGGTACTACGTGGACGGCGATCTGCGTTGATGCTCGCGGCAGGCTGCGTCACACCGCGAGGCCGCCCGTGGCCCTGGCAGGCCGGGCGCCCGCGAGAGGCGCCACCTCGGCGAGGCACCGCCCCAGCAGCCGCGTCGCGGCATTGATCTGCGTCACCGACAGCGCCGCAAAACCCATCAGCAGGCCCGGCACCCGGGGCGCTCGCGCAAAGTGCGGCGCGATGGTGTGCAGGCCGAGGCCGCGCTCGGTGGCCAGGTCGACCAGCCGGCTGAACTGCGCCTGGCTGAAGCCGGGCAGCCAGGCCACCAGGTGCATGCCGCCGCCGCTGTCCTGCACCTGCAGCGCATCGCCGCAGTGGACCTTCAGCCCCTGCAGCAGCGCGCGCCGCCGGCGCTTCAGTTCCACCGACGAGCGCCGCAGGTGGCGGTCGTAGGCGCCGGTGGCCATCAGGTGGGCCACCGCGGTCTGCTCGATCGCGCTGCAGGCCAGGTCGGCCAGCATCTTGGCGCGCACCATCTCCTCCCGCAGCCCTTGCGGGCACACCACGAAGCCCAGGCGAATCGACGGCAGCAGGGTCTTGGAGAAGGTGCCCACGTAGATCACCCGGTCCTCGCGGTCCAGCGATCGCAGGGCGGGCAGCTT
Organism: Ideonella sp. BN130291; assembly: GCF_036231905.1. NCBI lineage: Bacteria > Pseudomonadati > Pseudomonadota > Betaproteobacteria > Burkholderiales > Sphaerotilaceae > Ideonella > Ideonella sp. BN130291. Next base: position 326,591 of record NZ_JAZARE010000005.1, read on the forward strand.
CAGGCTGTCGAAGCTGAACTCGCCGTCATAGTCGTCTTCCAGCACCCAGAAGCGGCGCTCGCTGGCCGCACGCAGCAGCGCCAGCCGGCGCGGCACGGTCAGCACATGGCCGGATGGAAACTGATGCGAGGGTGTCACCACCACCAGCTTCACCCGCTCGGGCGGCAGGCGCGCCGCATCCAGGCCCTCGGCGTCCACCGGGACGTGAAGCACCTGGGCGCCATGGGCCTGGAAACACTGCTTGGCGAGCTGGTAGTGCGGATCTTCCAGCACCACCGTGTCCTGCTCGTTGAGCAGCACGCGGGCGAGCAGCGTCATGGCCTGCTGCGTGCCGTTGAGCACGATCACGTCGTCCGGGTCGCAGGAGATGCCGCGCCGCGGGCCCAGGTGGGCGGCGATCTCGCGGCGCAGCGCCGGCAGCCCCTGCGAGCCCACGCCGCGCGCCTCGGTGTGCTGCGCCGCATGCGACAGGGCACGGCGCCACACGGTGAACAGCGCCATGTCGACCAGCGGTTCGCCGTATTGCAGGTCCAGCCGCAGCTTCTCGTTGCGCCGGCCCAGCGACAAGGGCGGCAGCGCGCGCAGGCGGGCCGCATAACGGGTCTGCGCCTCCACGCCGGTGGCAGCGCGCATGCGCCGCGGGCTGGGCAGCGTGTCGGCCACGAAGGTGCCTGCGCCCACGCGCGAGACGGCCAGCTGCTCCGCGCACAGCAGTTCGTAGGCCGCGAGCACGGTGTTGCGCGCGAGGCCGAGTTCGCCCGCCAGATCGCGCGTGGATGGCAAGCGTGTGCCGGGCGGCAGGCGCCCGTCCAGGATCGCGCGCTTGAGTGAGCGCAGCAGCTGCCCATACAGCTCGCCCTTGCCATCGAGTTCCAGCACCATGCGCAGCTCGCGAAGTGGTTCCACCAGCGGCGATCGTAGAGCGGGTGGCACGGAACCACCAGCCCATGCACGACGGGGCCGCTTGTCAAGCGGATTGGCTCCATGTGAGCTGCGCTCCAGTGGCACTTCATGAGGCCACCACCGCCCGGGACACTGCCTCGCTCAACAGCCGAGGATCCCCATGACCCACACTCTTTCGCGCGGCGCCTGGCTGGTGCACGCGGCGTTCGGCCTGGCGGCCGCGGGCCCTGCCTGGGCGCAGGCCGATGCGCCGCAGCCGGACACCCAGCGCGTCACCATCACCGGATCGTCGATCAAGCGCATCGATGCGGAAACGGCCTTGCCGGTGCAGGTGATCACGCGCGATGAGATCTCGCGCTCCGGCGTCACCAGCACCGAGCAGCTGCTGTCCAGCGTGTCGGCCATCTCCGCCATGGGCGCCACCACCAACGCGATGGGTGCGGGCAGCTCCACCGGCGGGCTGTCGTCGGTGTCGTTGCGCGGGCTCACCGCCGACCGCACGCTGGTGCTGGTCAACGGCCGCCGGCTGGCGCCCTTTCCCGGCGGGGCCAGCGCGTCGGTCAACGTGAACACCATTCCGCTGGGCGCGATCGAGCGGGTGGAGGTGTTGAAGGACGGCGCTTCCGGCGTGTACGGCAGCGACGCGATCGCGGGCGTGGTGAACTTCATCCTCACCAAGCACTTCGACGGCGTGGAGCTGAGCGGCTCGGCCGGCACGCCCACGCGCGACGGCGGCGGCAAGTCGAAAAAGGCCGGCATCGTGGCCGGCTTCGGCGACCTGGACGCGGACCGCTTCAGCGTGGTGGTGTCGGGCTCGCTGGAAAAGGAGGACCTGCTGTTCGCACGCGACCGCAGCTTCGCGCGCAGCGGCAACGTCTATCCGTACTACGAGAGCGGCGCCACCGGCCAGGGCAACATCGAGGGCGCCTGGATCCCGGGCATGACCTTGCAGGAGGTGGAGGCCAGTGGCGGCCCGCGTTTCTTCCGCTCGCCCAACAGCAGCTACGGCAGCCCGGTGGCCTGCGACACCATGGGCATGTTCCAGCGCGCTGCCGGTGGCTTCGAAGGCGCGCCGGTGTGCGCCTTCGACAGCGCGCCCTATGTCGGCCTGGTCCCCAAACGCGAGCTCGCCAGCTTCACGCTCAATGCCACCTGGCGCGCCAGCGAGTCGCTGGACGTGTTCGCCGACGTGCTGTGGGGCCGCAGCAAGGTGACGCAGAGCTTCCAGCCCAACCCCCTGCGCGCCTCCTTCCTGGAAACCGATGCGCTGTTTGGCGAACGCGGCGTGGACCCCGCGCTGCTGCTCTATCCGGACAACCCCAACTACCCCACCGCTTACCTGCAGGCTCGCGGCTTCACCGACCTGATCGGCCAGCCCTTGTCCATCACCTCGCGCGAAACGGTGCTGGGCAACCGCGTCAACCAGGACACCAACACCCAGCTGCGCGCCACCCTGGGCGTGAGCGGCCGCGTGGCCGAGCAGGACGTTGAAGTGGCGGTCTCGCACAACAGCAGCCAACTCGAAGGCCGCGCCGTCGGCGGCTATTTCTCCCAGGTGGCCTACGTGGCGGTGATCAACGACCCGGCCAACAACCGCCTGTGGAATCCGTGGTCACCGAGCGGCACGCAACCGGCCGAGCTGGCCGACAAGCTCAGGGCCACCGCCTACACCGGCCAGACGCTCAACGGCCAGGCCACCACCGACCTGGTGGACGGCAAGATCACCGGCAACGCCTTCACCCTGCCCGGCGGCATGGCGCAATACGCCCTGGGCTACCAGGGCCGGCGCGAGAAGTACAAGACCGAGCCGAGCGAGGCGCTCTTCTCCGGCGACATCGCCGGCCTGGGCGGATCGGTGGCCCCGGTGGACCGCTCGCGCAGCGTGCATGCGGTGTTCGGTGAACTGAGCGTGCCCATCGTCAAGCGCCTGGAGGCCACCCTGGCGGTGCGGGGCGACAAGTACAACGACGTCGGCTCGACCACCAACTACAACGGCAGCCTGCGCTGGCGCGCCACCGACTCGCTGATGCTGCGCAGCTCGGTGGGCACGGGCTTCCGCGCGCCCACGCTGGTGGATTTGTGGACCCCGCAGACCCTGGGCAACTCCGAGCAGTTCGACGACCCGGCCACCGGCCAGACCGACCTGCAGGTCAATGCGCTGTCCGGCGGCAACCCGGCGCTCAAGCCCGAGAAGTCGCAGCAGGTGCTGGTGGGGCTGGTGTTCTCGCCGATCCGGCAGTTCACCGCCACGGTGGATGTGTTCCGCATCCGGCTGCGCGACATCATCAACCTGCCCTCGGTGCAGGAGGTGGTGTCCGGCTTCCGGCGTGGCGACCCGGCCTATGCCGGGCTGGTGAGGCTGAGCCCCACCAACGAGATCCAGCAGGTTTCCACCATCCTCACCAACGCAGGCGATGCCAGGCTCTCGGGCGTCGACGTGGAGCTCGGCTGGCGCGACAGCTACAGCTTCGGCCGGCTGGATGTGAACCTGGTGGGCACCTACATGAGCCGCTTCGACGAGACCTCGCCCGGCGGCTTCGTGTCGCACAAGGTGGGCACCCTGGTCGATGACAACGGCGACCCGGTGCTGGGCGCGCAGAATGGCGGCGTGGTGCTGCGCTGGAAGCACACGCTCACCGCCAACCTGAGCCACGGCGCGTGGAGCGGCACCCTGGTGCAGAACTTCTACAAGGGCTACCGCGACGGCAACGACCTGGAAGGCCGCGCGCACTTCGTGCCCAGCCGGGCCACCTACGACGCGCAGGTGGCGTGGCACGGCTGGCGCGGGCTGAAGCTGGCGCTCGGGGTCAAGAACCTGCTGGACAGCGATCCGCCGGTCTACATCCCCGTGAGCAACCAGTTCCAGACCGGCTATGACGTCAGCCTGTACGACCCGCGCGGGAGGTTTGTGTATGTCAATGCGTCCTATCGTTTCTGAGCTCGCGCTGGCCGCGGCGCTGCTGGCCGCCGGCACGGTGATGGCCGAGCCCGCCTGCCGCGTGAGCGCGAGCGGGCCGCCGCCGCAGGTGGTCGAGCTCTACACCTCCGAAGGATGCAGTTCCTGCCCGCCGGAAGACCGCTGGCTGTCCGGGCTGAAAGGCCAGCCGGGCGTGCTGCCGCTGGCCTTCCACGTGGACTACTTCGACAACCTCGGCTGGCGCGACCGCTTCGGCGACGCAGCCCACACCCGTCGCCAGAAGGAGCAGCTGCGTTTCAACGGCGCACCCGCCGCCTACACACCCCAGGTGGTGGTGAACGGCCGCGACCGCCGCACCGCCAAGGTGGAGGCGCCGATCAATGCCGGCGTGGCGCTGACCCTGCAGCGCGAGGGCGACCGCCTGGTGGCGCAGCTGTCGTCCCAGGCCACCGCGCCGATCACGCTGGCCGGCTTCTGGGCCGCCACCGAAAACGATCTGTCGAGCGCGGTGGGCGCGGGCGAGAACGCCGGCGTCACCCTGCACCACGACTTCGTGGTGCGTGACTACCGCAAGCTCAAGCCCTTCACCGTCAAGCCGGGCGATGCCCTCACGCTGGACTACGCCGGCCTGGGCCACGAGGGCCGGCGCGCGGTGGCCCTGGTGTTGAGCGACGCAGCATCGGGGCGCCCGGTGCAGGCGCTGCGCTGGAGCCCCGGATGCTGAAGTCGGCCCCTTGGCTGACGGTGGGCACCGCCTGGCCGCTGGCCACGCTGGTCGCCGGCACGCTGGACCTGCTGTATGCCTGCGCGGTGAACGGCCCCAAGGGCGCGCCGCCGTTGCGTGTGATGCAGTCGGTGGCCAGCGGGCTGTTGGGCCGCGCCGCCTTCGAGGGCGGGCTGGCCAGCGCCTTGCTCGGGGTATGGCTGCACTTCGTGATCCTCGCCGTGGCGGTCGGCTTGTTCTGCGCCGTGGTGGCCCGGCTGCACGTGCTGGCGGCCCATCCGGTGTTGGCGGGGCTGCTGGCGGGCGCAGTGATCTTCGCCGTGATGAACGCGGTGGTGGTGCCGCTGTCGGCCGCGCCCTTCCGCACGCTGCACACGCCTTGGCAGGTGGCGCGGGACCTGCTCGCCCACATGCTGCTGGTGGGGCTGCCGGTGTCGCTGCTGGCGGCGCGGCCACTACGGTGATCCGTAGTGCCGCCAGCCGCCCGCAGGGCCTGCAGCGGCACCGCCACGGCAGATACTCGCAGGCTTCCCGCCACGGGCCGCGAGCACAGGCGAACGCATGATCTACTACTGGATGACTCGACGCGAGGCCGCCTCCCGGCCTGACGGTGAACGTGCAGCCCCACCCAGCCCTGCCCATCCTGCACCTGGACGAGCACATCGTCGCGATCGACAAACCCGCCGGTCTGCTGGTGCACCCGAGCGCCCTGGACGCCCATGAGGAACGCAGTGCGCTGAAGCTGCTGCGTGACCAGCTCGGGCAGCGCCTGTGGCCGCTGCACCGGCTGGACAAGGCCACCTCCGGCGTGCTGGTGTTCGCGCGCCATGCCGATGCGGCGCGCCAGTGGGGCCAGGCCTTCGAGAGTGGCGCGGTGCGCAAGCGTTATCTCGCGCTGGTGCGCGGCTGGCCGCCCGCGGCCGGCGAGATCGACCATCCGCTGGCACGCGACCCCGAGCTGCCCTCCACCGGCCAGCCGATGCTCGCCTCGCTCACGCGGTATGAGCGGCTGGCCTGCATCGAGTGGCCCTTCAGCGTGGACGGCCGCCATGCCAGCAGCCGCTATGCGCTGATGGCGGTGGAGCCGCTGAGCGGGCGGCGCCACCAGATCCGGCGCCACTTCAAGCAGATCGCGCATCCGCTGGTGGGTGACACCACGCACGGCAAGGGCGCCCACAACCGCGCGGTGGCGCAGTGGCTGGGCGTGCAGCGGCTGTGGCTGCATGCCGAGCGCATCGAGCTCACGGGCGGCGAGGGATTGCCGCTGGTGATCGAAGCCGCTGCGGGCGAGGAGTGGCGGCCCTTGCTGCAGGCCGCCTGAGCGTTACTTCAAGGCCTGGATCTTCTCGTAGAGCTCGCGCGGCCAGGGTGCGTCGGGGCCAGTGACCGCCGGCCGCACGGCGGCGGCAAAGGGCGCGCGGTCCACCTTGTTCACCACCTTGCCACGCTTGACGAACTCGTCGGCCAGCCGGTTCTCCGCGTCCAGGATCTCGGCGCTGGAGCGGGTGGACGCGTCCCACAGCACCGCCTCCAGCACCTTGCGGTCGTCGGCCGACAGGCGCTGCCAGGCCGAGCTGGACACGATGGTCAGCAGCGACTCGGTGATGTGGCCGGTGAGCGTGATGTACTTCTGCACCTCGTAGAACTTCTTGGCGTCGATGGTGGGCAGCGGGTTCTCCTGCGCGTCCACCGTGCCGTTCTGCAGGGCCAGGTACACCTCCGCAAAGGCGATCGGCGTGGGGTTGGCGCCCACCGCCTTGGGGAACATCATGAAGATCGGCGCATCGGGCACGCGCAGCTTCAGGCCCTTCATGTCCTCCGGCTTGGCGATCGGCTTGTTGGACGTCATGTGGCGCAGGCCGTAGTAGGTGTAGCCCACGATCTGGTGGCCGCCGGACTTGGCCTCGTACTGGTTGGCCAGGTCCTTGAACAGCGGGCTGGCGCGGAACGCTTCCCAGTGCGCATGGTCGCGGAAGGTGAAGGGCGCGGCCGCCACCGACAGCGCCGGCAGGGTGCGGCCGGCGAAGGCCATGCCGGTGTAGATGATGTCCACCGTGCCCAGGGTGAGGCCCTGGTTGATGTCGGTCTCCTTGCCCAGCTGGGACGAGGGGAACACGTCGATCTGCACCCGCCCGTTGGTGCGGCGCTTCACCTCGTCGGCCGCCCACAGCGCCTGCTTGTGGTAGCTCTCGCTGGTTTCGTACACATGGGCCCACTTCAGCTTGGTCTGCGCCGCGGCCGCGCCGGCCCAGAGCAAAGCGGAGGCTGCGAGTGTGGCGGCTGCCAGGCCGCGCAGAAGGTGTCGTTTGTGCATGGTGTGTCTCCTGGTGTGCTTGTCTTCTTCGGGTGGACGATCAGGCCAGCAGCCGCGGCAGCCAGAGCGAGATGGCGGGAATGAAGGTCACCAGCATCAGCGCCAGCAGCAGCGGTATCAGCCACGGCAGGATGGCCATGGTGGTGCGCTCCACCGACAGCTTGGCCACACGCGCCAGCACGAACAGCACCAGCCCCATCGGCGGATGCAGCAGGCCGATCATCAGGTTGAGCACCATCACCAGGCCGAAGTGCACCGGGTCGATGCCCAGCTTCTGCACGATGGGCAGCAGGATGGGCACGAGGATGGTGATGGCCGCGGTGGGCTCCAGGAAGCAGCCCACGAACAGCATCAGCGCATTGGCCAGCAGCAAAAACTGCCAGGGCTCGCTGGCAACGCTGAGGATGCCGCTGGCGATCATCTCGGTGGCGCGGGTGGCCGTGAGCATCCAGCCGAAGATGGAGGCTGCGGCCACGATGAAGAGCACGGTGGCGGTGGTTTCCACGGTGTCCATCGAGGCCTTGACGAACATGCGCCAGCTGAGCGACCGGTACCACACGCCGCCGAGGAACAGAGCCCACACGCTGGCCGCGATGGCACCTTCGGTGGCGGTGAACAGGCCGGTGGTCATGCCGCCGATCAGCAGCACCGGCGTCATGATGGGCAGCACGGCGTTGAAGCGGTAGCGCCGGTCGGCCAGCAGAAGCGCCGCCAAGGCGAGCGGGAAGCCGATGTTCAGGCTGATGCCTATGCGCGCCAGCGCCCACAGCAGCAGCGGGAAGGCCGCCACGATGATCAGCTCCACCAGCGCCTTGCCCACGCGCGGGCCGTTCCAGGCCACGTCGCCGCCCCAGCCCTTGCGGTGCGCGATGAAGGCCACCGTGGCCATCATCAGCACGGTGAGCACCAGGCCGGGCATCAGGCCCGCGAGGAACAGCGCGCCCACCGACACGTTGGCGAACATCGCGTAGATCACGAAGGGCAGAGAGGGCGGGATGATGGGCCCCAGCGTCGCGGAGGCGGCCGTGACGCCCACCGCGAATTCGGCCTCGTAGCCGTGCTCGCGCATCGCCTTGATCTCGATGGTGCCCAGGCCGGCGGCATCGGCGATGGCGGTGCCGCTCATGCCGGCGAAGATGACCGAGCCCACGATGTTCACGTGCCCCAGCCCGCCCTTGGCCCAGCCCACCAGCGCGAGCGCAAAGTTGTAGATGCGCGTGGTGATGCCGGCGCTGTTCATCAGGTTGCCGGCCAGGATGAAAAACGGCACCGCCAGCAGCGGAAAGCTGTCGATGCCAGCGACCATGCGGTGGATCACCACAAAGGCGGGCGGGTTGCCCTCGATGAGCACGTAGACCAGCGAGGCCGCCGCCATCGCGATGGCCACCGGGATGCCGGCGCCCATGAGCGCCAGGAACAGCAGCTTGAAGGCACCGGCGCCCATCAGTGCACCTCCATGTCGGGGTCTTCCAGCAAGGAGTTGCGCTGCTGCCAGTGGCGCCGCGCCACGCCGACGCCGCGCCAGGCCATCAACCCGAAACCGGCCAGTACCACCGCGTAGACGATGCCCATCGGCAGATCCACCACCGCCATGCGGCTGCCGCCGATGCGCGTGATCAGCTGCACGGTGAGCCCGCAAGCGCCCAGCAGGAACACCACGCGCACGATGTCCACCAGCGTCGCCATCACCCGCCCCAGCCAGCGCGGCATGAAGCGATAGCAGAAGTCCACCTGGATGTGGTTGTTGCGGCGCACCGGGATGGCCGCGCCGATGAACACCACGCCGATCAGCAGGTAGCGCGCGATCTCCTCGGTCCAGCTGGCCGAATCGTTGAGCGCATAGCGGGTGAAGAACTGATAGAAGACCACCAGGCCCAGCACCCAGAACAGCGCCACGGCCAACCAGTCCTCCAGCCGGTAGCGCTGCAGGTCGATCGCCTCGTCGCTCAGGTGGAACTGGCCGTCGGCGCCCAGCAGCGGCGCGTCGGCCGGTGCCTGCGCCGCAGCCGGCGCGGGCTCGTCCGGCAAGGGAGGCGCGGGGGCCAGCACAGGGCCGATGGAGCTCATTCGTGCACCTTCCAGCCGGAGGCAAAACGCAGCTCGGCGTTTTTCATGTGCAGCTGCATCGCGCTGCGGGCGGCGGCCGGCTCGCGCGACGCGATCGCATCGAGCAGGGCCTCGTGTTCCTGCACCGCCTGGCGCCAGATACTGCGGCCGACGAAGTGCGATTCCAGCCGGGTGTACAGCGGGCCGGTGCGCTGCTCCCACAGCTGCTGCACCAGCAGGAGCAAGGCTGCGTTGCCACTGGCCTCGGCAATGCATTGATGGAAGCGCTGGTCCGCGGCAATGCCCTGGGGCGTGTGGTCGGTGTATTCGCGCATCTCCATCACCGCGGTTTTCATGCGGTCCAGCTGCACGTCGTTGGCATGCTCTGCAGCCAGGGCGGCGCATTCGCTTTCCACCAGCCAGCGCGCCCGGATCACATCGAACGGGCCGGGCGCCGGCCGCGGGTCGGGCGTGCGGCCGGGCGTGGGCCGGGCGGTCACATACACGCCAGCACCGACGCGCACCTCCACCACGCCCTCCACTTCCAGCGCGATCAAGGCCTCCCGCACGGTGGGCCGGCTCACCTCCAGCCGCTCGGCCAGGTCACGCTCGGACGGCAGGCGCGCGCCGACCGGGAAGTCACCACCGAGGATCAGGCGGACGATCTGGTCGGCGATCTGGCGATACAGGCGCCTGGCGTCGGCTACGGCGGTGGACATCGATGACAGCGATTGGTCTGGCCATCAGTGTCGAACCAAGCCAAGACATCTGACAACTCGGCAGTTACGCCTAGGCAGAAACCCGGTAGTCGCCTGGGCGACGAGGCCGATGATGCCTGAACACATACGACAACATCATCACCAATGGTCTTACCAATCCACCGCATGACGGCGCCATGAGCGCTCGCCACCGCCTCCCGCCGGCGCACGATGAGCGAGCAGCACGGCTACGGGCCGAACGAGTTCGTGCCCTGGGCGCTGGGGGCGGTGATGTGAGCACCACCGCCCCGGCGGGCATCACACCCCGTTGAGGAAGGCCTCCAGCACGGCCTTGCGGCGCGGCAGGAACACGTTGTTCAACGCCGGCGAGATCTTGAAGCGCGAGAAGCCCTCGGGTGCCGTCTCACGCGCTGCCTCGGTCACGTGCACGAAGCCGAGCGACGCCGGCCACACCAGGCCGCCGCCCAGGTCCTTGCCGCTGCTCAACTGGTGGCAGCCTGCGCACGACATGGCCAATGAGCGCTGCACGATCTGCGCGGGCGTGAGCGTCGAGCCAGCGGCGGTGAGCTTTTGCTGGATGGCCGTGGCGAACGCCGGCGACTGCGCAAACTGCGCCGGGTAGTTGCTCTTGGTGGCGTGCTGCTGGTCGCCATCACCGGCGTTGAAGCTGCCCGGCAGTGCGTTCATGTTGAACGTGTTGATGTCGTTCACCGCCAGGGTGTTCACCACATTGAGAAACGATGTGCGGAAGTCCGGGCCCTTGGGATGCGCGTCGGTCTCGTTGAACAGCTGGGCGGCCGGTTGCCCATGGGCGGGTTGCGCAATCATCTTCAGGCGGTTGTTGACCAGGGCCATGCGGTACTCGCGCAGCGCCCAGTTGAACTGCATGAAGAGGTTGGTGCGGATCTGGCCCGGCGCGTTGGGCGTGGCAAAACCGTAGTGCGAGGCCCGCACCACCGGCTCGAAGCCCGGCAGGCCGGTGTAGAAGAAGGTCTTCAGGCGGTTGATGCGCTCGGTCTGGTCGGTCACCGTGCTCAGGTCGGCCCAGAACTGCGCCACCGGGCGGCAGCCAGTCAGGTCCACGCCGTTAGGTGCCGGGTTGGGCAGCACACCTTCGAAGATGATCTGCATGCGGTCGGTGGTGACCGTCTGGCCGCTGGTCTTGGCGTAGATGATGCGGTACTCCCCACAATCGGTGCCGCCCTGTTTGGGATCGGTAGCCAGGTCGAAGCGGTTGACCACCGCCACCGCTTGGAAGCTGTTGGGGCCGCCATCGGTCGGGTTGGTGCCCACCAGCCGACCCTCGGCGCGCGGGCAGTCGTACTGGAAGCCGTTCATGGTGGGCACGCCGCCCGTGGATTCGTCATTGCAGTGCCCGCCCTGGCCGATGCCGGGCGCGGGGTTGTGCAGATCCATCCACTGGTCGTAGATCTGCCGTGCCGTCATCGAATTGGGACTGCCCGCGGCCAGCGTGTTGAGCATCTTCAGGAACGGAAACGCCTGCACGAGCGCCACGTCGGTGACGATCAGCGAGCGGCGCGGATCCACTGTGACCGGCGTGGCGGCAGTTGTTACCGCAGTGGTTGCCGTGGTGGGCGACAACAGGCTCTTCTTGCCGGGCTTGCTGGTCTGGCCGCCGAGCGCGGCAATTTGTTCCAGCGTCAGCATGCCGATGCCATCGCGCTCCGCGTGTTTCTCCGCTTTTTTGTCGTTGGCTGCCACCGCTGGCAGCACGGCCAGTGCCACCGTGCAGGCGAGCATCAGGTGGCCCACCCCGCCGGCACGCCGGGGGTTCTTCTTTCTGGAATGCATGTTCATGGCGCCCGCTCTTTCTTTGGTCTACAAGCGGCTTCCTGCCCATCAGGAAGCCCAACACCGGCGTAAACAGGTGCAACCGATGTGCCGGTGAAACGCAGATGAACCCCCCGATTCCCGGGGGTCTGCGACGGCGGAGCGAGTGCACGCTGCCCTAGAGGGGCCGGTGGCCTGTGTGGAAAGTTAGGCGCCGGTTCTCACCGGGGCCATCCCCATGTCGCAGTTACCCCCGCAAACAGGTGGGCTCGCGCTCTTGCGCGCGATGAGCGAACGGCGCTGGCGGGTGCTAGGCCTCGGCGGCCTGCAGCAGCGCTTCGCGTTCGGCCACCAGCAGCTGGGTGGCGGTCGCGGCGGGCGCGGGGCGTGAGTGCAGGAAGCCCTGCACCACATCGCAGTGCCAGCTTTGCAGCATGGCCTCCTGCGCCGGCGTTTCCACGCCTTCGGCGGTGACCGCCAGGCCCAGGCCATGGGCCAGGCCGATGACGGTGCGCACGATGGTGTCGTCCTGCGCGCTGGCGCCGAGCTGGCTCACGAAGGAACGGTCGATCTTCAGCCGGGTGAGCGGAAAGCGGCGCAGGTACGACAGGCTGGCGTAGCCGGTGCCGAAGTCGTCGATCGACAGCTGCAGGCCGAGCTCGCGCAGGGCGTGCAGCTGCGCGATGCTGGCCTCGGCGGCGTCCATCACGCTGCCCTCTGTGATTTCCAGTTCGATCTGCGCGGGGTCCACGCCGGTGGCCTGCAGTGTGCGGCGCACCGTGGCCAGGAAGTCGGGGTGGTTGAACTGGCGCGGCGAGATGTTCACCGCCACCTTCACCGCGCCAAAGCCGGCGTCGGCCCAGGCCTTGGCCTGCTGGCAGCCCTGCTGCAGCACCCAGGCGCCGATGCGCACGATGAGGCCCGACTCTTCGGCCAGGGGAATGAACTGCGCCGGCGACACCATCTTGCCGCCGTCGTGCCAGCGCAGCAGCGCCTCGAAGCCGCAGAAGCGGCCGTCGGCCATGCTGCGCTGGCCCTGGTAATAGAGCTCGAAGCCGCCCTGCTCCAGCGCCTTGGCCATGCGCGCTTCCATGTGCAGCTTGTCGTGCTGGCTTTCGCCGATGCGCGCGTCGTACAGCACATGGGTGTTGCCAGGCTCGGCATGCGTGCGCAGCTTGGCCAGCTCGGCCAGCCGGGCCACCTCGTGCGCGGTGGGGGCGTCGGTGGGGCAATGGGCCGCGCCCGCGCCGATGGAGACGATGAGGTCCTGGTTGCCCACCTCGAACGGCACCTCCATGGCCTCGGCCAGCGCCTGCAGCACCGTGCGCACCCGCTGGGTGTCGCCTTCGGCGCAGCGGAAGATGGCGCCGAAGGTCACCCCGTCCACCCGGTACAGCGTGGCGTCATGGCGGCGCGCCACCGCGTCCAGCCGGCCGGCGATCTGGCACAGCAGCTGGTCGCCCTGCTGGTGGCCCACGCTGCCCACGATGAGGCCGAACTGCTTGACCGAGATCGACACGTTGCAATACGGCTGACCGTGCAGCGCGGTGGTGTGCGCCTCCATGGCGCGCCGGTTCAGCAGGCCGGTCACCGCATCGTGGTGGCTGGCGAATTCGAGCGCCTCGTTGTTCAGCGCCAGCTGCCGGTTGGCCTTGCGCGCCCGCAAGTACAGGCGCCAGGCCACCACGCCGCCCAGCCCCATGGCCGCCGCCAGCAGCAGGCTCAGCGTGCGCTCCATCGCCCGCCGGCCGATCTCCGCCGCCTGCAGCGCGTTCTGGTGTTCCAGCTGGTCCAGCTCGCGCTGGCGCTGCTGGAAGCTGGACTCGCGCTGCAGCTCGATCACCGTGCTGCGGCGGTCGCGCCGCGCCAGCTCGGTCTCCAGCATCAGCGCATCGCGCAGCCGCAGCCAGCTTTCGCTGGTTTCGCCGCTGCGCTCCAGCGCGGCCACGTAGCGGTTGAGCTGGATCAGCAGCTCGGCATCGCGCTTGCGGCTGCCCATGCGCGCCAGTCCGTCGTTGGCCAGCGCCATGCCCTGCTGGATGTGGCCCATGCGGATGTCCGCCAGCCCGATGTTCACCAGGGCCACGGCCAGGTGCGCGTCGTCGTTCTGCGCCTGCGCCTGCGTGCGGGCGCGCAACGCCAGGTCGCGCGCGGCGCCAAAGTTGCCGGCACTCTGGTGCAGCGCGGACAGCGTGAGCAGCGCATCCACCTCGGTGCCCATCCAGCCGTCGCCGCCGGCCTGGGAGTTCACCGGCACTTGCGGTCCGGCCGGCGCCTCCACCAGCGCGGCCAGGGTGGCGTTCTGCGCCTCGCGCCGCGCGCGTTCGCTGCGCCGCGTGTCGCCTTGCGCATCGGCGGCCAACGCCTCCAGCACCCAGCTGGAGATGCGCAGCGAGGGGTCTGTGGTGCGCGCGCCCAGCTCGCGCACCAGCGCCGCCTGGCGCAGCGCCACGCCGAGCTGGCCCTTCACGATGTGCAGGGGCACCAGCCCGAGGTAGGCCTGGGCCTCGCGGCGCGGGTTGCGCCCGCGGCGCGCGGCCACCACGGCGGCCTCGTACATGCGCACGCCCTCGTCGAGGTGGCCGTTGGACGTGGCCATGTCGGCCGCCATCATGTCAACCCAGTACTGCAGGTCCGGGCTGGGCACCTTGTCGGCCAGCGGCAAGGCGCTTTCCACCCAGCCGAAGGCCGCGCGCACCTGGCCGGAGAAGCTCAGCATCGCGGCCTTCAGGGTGTAGGCCGACGCCAGCGCCGCCGGGTCGTGCAGGCGTTCGCCCAGGTCGGTGAGTTCCTCGACGGCCGCCTCGGCCACCGACGGTTTGTCGATGCTGGCATGGGCATAGCCCCAGGCCGCCAGGAAGATGCGCAGGTCGTCGGTGTCGCCGGCGCGCGCGCCGGCCTCCAGCGGGCGCAGCCGCTCGATCACCTGGCCGGGCTGGCTGCCGAACTGCGCCTCGATCTCGAAGACCTTGTCACCGATGGCACCGGCCAGGGCGCCGCCCGTTGCGCCCAGCGCAGCGGTCAGCGCCACCAGCGCCCGCGCCGCGGCACGCAGCAAGCAGCGTCGCGGCCAGGCGGGCACGGAAGGCAGGTGGAGGGTCACCTCCGCTTATCGGCGCCCTGGCAGGCCGGCCGTAGCCGGGCCGGCCCTGGTGGACGTGAACAAGTGCGCGGCAGCGCGGCCGCCGCACGCGCCTACACGGTGGCCAGCATCAGCCGCCCCGGGCTGGCGCCGATGTGCAGCCCGTCGCTGCGCCCGGCCAGGTAACGCTGGTTCAATGCCTCCGGGGCCCAGGCCTGCGTGCGGCTGAAGCCCAACCCGGCGAGGGTGCGTTCCAGATCGGCGGTATCGAAGTAGCACTTCCACGGCTCGCCGCGCTCGGCCAGCTGGGTGGTGAGCTGCTCCATCGCCACGCGCATCGGCGCGGGCAGGCCGGCGAGCGGCGTCACGTATTCGAAGAGCACCGCGCTGCCCGGCGCGCAGCCGGCGATGAAGCGCAAGGTCTGCAGCACCGCAGCTTCGTCCAGGTACATGGTCACCCCCAGCCAGCTGAAGTAAGCCGGCTGGCTTGCGTCGAAGCCGGCCCGGGCCAGGCCGTCCGAGAGGCTGATGCGCTCGAAGTTCACCGGCACGAAGCTCAGCGAAGGTGGCACCTCGATGCCGGCCTCGCGCAGGCGCGCCTGCTTCCACACCTGCGTGGCGGGCAGATCCACCTCGAACATGCGGCCGGGCGCATCGGGGTGGCGGTAGGCGCTGGTGTCCAGGCCGGCGCCCAGCACCACGTATTGCCGCACGCCGCGGGCGCGGGCGGCAGCCCATTCGTCCTCTGCCAGCCGGCTGCGCACCACCACCGAGCTGCGCAGCCCCTGCGCCATCGGGTTGCGGAACGGCGCCAGGTTCGCCCGGAGCGCCTCGGCCTCCGCCGGGCCCAGGATGGTGAGCGCCAGCGGATCGTCCAGCACCCGCGGGCTTTCGATCAGCTGGTGCGCCGCGCGCTGCATGGCCACCATCAGCGCACTCGGCTTGGGGCCGGCATCGGCCTGCGGCATCGGATGGCCCAGCACATGGGCCTTGTGGAGGTAGGCGAGCAAGGTGTCGTCCATGCCCACGCCCAGGCGCAGCTCGGGCTCGCGCATGAAGGCCTCGCGCACCCGCGCTTCCAGCGCGGCATCGTCGCCGCAGTAGCTGTCGCGAAACAGCTGCTGCCAGCGCTGCACGATGGCTTGCACCGGCTGCGACCGGGCATCGGCGCCCGCTTCCATCTGCGCCCGCAGCTCGGCCACCAGCGCCGGCCAGGCGCCCATGTGGGACAAGGTGGCCAGCTGGCGCCTGAGCACCTCTTCGGTCTGCGCGGGCGTGAGCACCTTGGCGAACAGCGTGGTGCGTGCATGCGCGAAGGCCTGGCCGATCCACGCCAGCATCTCGGGCGTGATGCCCACGATGTCCTGCGCGCGGGTTTCCTTCAGCTGCAGGTCCAGCAGCTTGCCGGCCAGCGTGGGGTTGTTGTTGGTGGTGCGGATCACCAGGCGCATCCAGCGCCAGGCCAGGTCCTGCGCGGCCACCGTATCGGGCGGCTCCGGCCGCTGCATGGCGGCGCGAACCTCCGCGATCAGCGTGGCCCATTCAGCGTCGGCCGGCTGCGCGCCCTGCTCGTCGGCAGAGAGCAGGGCATTCAGTTCGTCGTCGTTCAGGTGTTTCTGGTACACGGTCATCAGCTCCAGGATGTTCAGCCAGTCGGCCGCGGGCGTGTCACCGCCTTGGGCCACGATGTCGAGCAGGTGTTGCAGGCGCTGACTCAGGCGCTGGGCCTGCAGCGCCTGCGCGTTCAAGGCGGCGATCTGGCGCTGCAGCACGGCCACCGGCGCACCGCCCGGCCCGTCCAGCGTGGCCTTGATCTCCGGCAGCGAGCAGTGCAGCTGCTTCAGCGCCTCGATGCGCTGCAGGCGGATCAGGTCGTCGCGGCCATACAGCCGAGCGCCACCCTCCGAACGCGCGGCCGGCGACAGCAGGCCGATGGCGTCGTAGTGGTGCAGCGTCCGGACCGTCAGGCCCGTCTTCTTCGCCAATTCCCCGATCTTCAGCCGCATGGCCCTCCCCGCCTTCTCTGCTGGCGCGACGATAGGCCCTGACGTTACGTGAGGTTCAAGCGGTTTCTGCGGCGAACCCTCGCGCGCCAGCCGGAAACCGGTGCGTCAGGGTTAGCACGCGCTGTGGTGCCCCGCGCCGCCGGCAGAATGAAACCGCTTTCAGATATGCGCTCACCCTGTCCTAGCGTCGTTCCACTGTGGCGCCGCGCCCTTGCCCTGCTGCTCAGCGCGCTGGCAGCCGGCTGTGCGGCACCGGCGCGGCCACCCGACCACCCGCCCACCACCCCGGCCGCTGCGCCGCTGGCCATGCACGTCTACACCACCGCCCAAGGCAACCCCCGTTTCATGGTGCCCAGCGCCGCTGCGGCCGCCACCCCCAGCCGCCAGCCGCTGGAGAGCGAAGTGGCGGTGTTCGTGGTCCGCAGCCAGCCCTACCAGACGGTGCTGGGCATCGGCGGCGCCATCACCGACGCGGCGGCCGACACCTTCGCCCGTCTGTCGCCGGCAAGGCAGGCCGAGCTGATGACCGCCTACTTCGACCCCGAGCGCGGCATCGGCTATTCGCTGCTGCGCACGACCATCCACAGCAGCGACTTCAGCGCCGCCAGCTACACCTACGTGGATGAGGGCGACAGCGCACTCGCCAGCTTCAGCATCGCCGCCGACCGCCGCGCGCGCCTGCCGATGATCCATGCGGCGCTGAAAGCGGCAGGTGGACGGCTCACCACCTACGCCAGCCCGTGGAGCGCGCCGGCCTGGATGAAGGACAACGGCAGCATGCTGCAAGGCGGCAAGCTCAAAGCCGAGATGGCGCCGGTGTGGGCGCGCTACATCACCAAGTTCGTGCAGGCCTATGAAGCTGAAGGCGTGCCTATCTGGGGCCTCACGGTGCAGAACGAGCCGATGGCCCGGCAGACCTGGGAATCGATGATCTACACCGCCGAGGAGGAGCGCGATTTCCTCAAGCACCACCTCGGCCCCACCCTGCAGGCGGCGGGCTTGAGCAGCCGCCGCATCATCGTGTGGGACCACAACCGCGACCTGATCGCCCAGCGTGCGCAGGTGATCCTGAGCGACCCCGAGGCGGCGAAGTACGTGTGGGGCGTGGGCTTCCACTGGTACGAAACCTGGGCCGGCGGCGAGCCGATGCACCGCAACGTGGCCGCCGTGCACGAGCGCTGGCCGCAGGTGAACCTGCTGCTCACCGAAGCCACGGTGGAACGCTTCAACCCCGAGCTGATGCGCTCATGGGCGAACGCCGAACGCTACGCGCGCCAGATGGTGGACGACTTCAACGCCGGCGCGGTGGGCTGGACCGACTGGAACATCCTGCTCGACGAACACGGTGGGCCCAACCACGTGGGCAACTTCTGCTTCGCCCCCGTGCATGCGGACCTGCGCACCGGCGAGCTGGTCTTCACGCCGAGCTACGCGGTGCTCGGGCACTTCTCCAGGTTCGTGCGGCCGGGCGCCCGGCGCGTGGGCGCGGTGAGCAGCCGCAGCATGCTGCGCAGCACCGGCTTCATCAATGCGGACGGCCGGTTGGCCGTCGTGGTGGTGAACACCAGCGACGACGCGGTGAATTACAGCCTGCAGGTTGGCGATCAGGCCTATGCGCTCGGCATCCCGGCCCACGCGATCCAGACGCTGGTCGAGTAGGCCGGCTGGGCGGCCTAACGCCGCCGGCGAAGCCAACGGCGAGCCAGCAGCAGCACGGCCAGCCCCAGCCCGGCCAGGCCGGCCGTGGCCGGCTCCGGCACCGGCGTGAGCACCAGGGCGACCGCGTCCACGCCCAGGTTCTGGATGAACACGTTGTCCACCTCCGCAAAGCGCAGGCGCAGCGTTTCACCCGCATGGGCCTTCAACAGGCCGCCCACTTCGAACTGGTGCAATGAATAACCGGACACCAGCGGATCACCCGGCTGTGTTTGCACCAGGTTCATCAGCACGCTGGTGCTGAACGGATCCCCCGCAGCGCTGAGCAGGTCCACCCGCACCTGCTGGTTGAGGTCCACGCCGGCGAAATCCAGGTGGCCGGGCGATACGAAGTCCGCCTCGCTGCGCACATACAGCTGGAACGACAAGGTCGCGCCGGCCGCCACCGTGGGCAC
Source organism: Ideonella sp. BN130291 (assembly GCF_036231905.1). Lineage (NCBI taxonomy): Bacteria > Pseudomonadati > Pseudomonadota > Betaproteobacteria > Burkholderiales > Sphaerotilaceae > Ideonella > Ideonella sp. BN130291. Next base: position 345,204 of record NZ_JAZARE010000005.1, read on the forward strand.
GATGAAGTCCTGGTAGAGCACATGGCTGCCGGGGCCCGCCGCATCCGTCATCGCCGCCTGCACGCCCTGGGGCGGCGCGGGCACGCTGGCCCCGTTGACCGGGCTGGTGGTGCCGGCCTGCACGAAGAACGTGCCCTCGCTGCCCAGCTGGTCCACCACCGTCCAGCCGGTGAGGCCGGCTTCGAACCCCCCGTTGACGATCTGCGCCTGAGCGGCGCCGCTGAACACCAGCGCCGCTGCAGCCGCCAGCGCGAGACAGGAATGCTTGAGGTCGACCATGGGATGCTCCCTTGCGATGTGCAGCGTCACTGCTTGAGCGCGACGCGGTAGATGGCGCCATCGCTGATGGACACCACGTACAGCGCGCCGTCCGGCCCCTGCCGGATGTCCGGCGTGGCGCCGAAGCCGCTGCCCACGATCAGCGTTTCGCTTTCGGTGGGGTCGTACTTGGTGAGGTTGTCCGCCACCTTGTCGGCCAGGCGCGGGTCGGCGCTCGTGTCCACCTGCTGGCGGTTGGCCGTGAGGCGCATGCGGTAGAGCCGGCTGTTGTTGCTGACCGCGGTGCCTATCCACAGGGTGCCGTCATTGACAGGCCCCAGTGCGCTGCCGCTCACGAAGCCGGCCCCCGCGGGCGCCACCTCGAATTTCCAGCTGAAGGCAGGGTCGGTGTACACCGCGCCGGGCAGCATGAACATGCGCGACAAGGCCAGCGCCGGCGTGTAGGCGATGCGGGTCGGCGGGTAGCGCACCTGCTGCAGGCTGGCGCCGAACTGCGTGGTCTCGATCTGCTTGAACTGCGCAATGCGCTGCAGCGGCCCGGCCAGCTGGATCCAGCCGCCGTTCATGCCGGGCACCACGCGGTTGAGCTCGCTGAAGGCGTCGTCGGCGTTCTCGGTGAGCCACAGGCTGCCGCCCAGCGGATCGAAGGCCATGCCGAAGCCGTTGCGGTGGCCATAGGAGAACACGCGCTGCACGCTGGCCCCCACCTCGCCGCCCATGCTGGCGCCCGCCGCGAAGAACGGGTTGTCCCCCGGCACAGTGCCGTCGGTGTTGAGCCGGAGCACCACGCCGGACAGGTGGGCGTTGTCGGGCTGAGGGCCGCCGAAGGTGTCGTCCACTTGTGGCGCGGTGAGGAAGGGGCCGCTGGGCAGGTTCTGCATCCAGCCGCGCCGGCCGAGGTCACCCACAAAGAGATAGAGCTTGCCGTCGGGGCCGAAGCGCAGCTGGCCGCCGTTGTGGTTGCCGCGTTCGTCGCCGTTGTTGGTGCCGGGGTGGCCGGGCACCGCCACGTTGTCGGTCTGGCGTGTGCGCACCCGCAGCAGCGTCTGCTCGAAGGCCAGGCTGCTGCCGTTCCAGACAAAGCGGTCCAGGCGGCTGCCGAGCAAGGGCACGTTGGCCACCGCGGTGCTGTCCGCACCGGTGGTGCTTTCGGTCCAGTAGAGGAACACGTGCGGCACCGCAGGGAACTGCGGATGCAGGGCCATGCCGAGCAGGCCGCGCTCGGAATTGGAGTTGACCGGCAGGTCCAGCACCGGCAGTGGCTGCAGCACACCGTTGATCACCCGCCGCACCTGGCCGGTGGCCTTTTCGATCACCAGCATGTCACCCGGGCCGATGAACGCGAGGCCGATCGGCTGCGACAGGCCGGACACCGCCGTGGTGACCGCGAGCGCGGGGTCTGCGAGCGTGGGCGCCGCCTGCGCGGCGCTGCCGGTGCCCAGGCCGACAGCGGCCAGCCATGCCAACCAGCCGCGCGTGTGGCGGCTCCAAGCCGAGTGCTGCATGACGTCTCCCAGGAGGTGGGACTGGGCAGTATGGGCGCCGGTTCGGTGCGGCGCAATGCGTTCTCCCTAGGTCGTTGGCCGCGGTTACTTTTGCGTTGGCGTGCCTGCTGCGCCCACCGCATATGCAAGTGCGCATCGCTTCGTTGGGCTGGGCCGGCACGCTGCCTAGCATCCGCAGCTTTGCCACCGCATCGCTTGCCACCCCCATGACGACTGGCCTTCCCGCCCCTGTTCGACGCCGCCTTGTTGCAACCATTGCCCTGCTGGCGCTGGCGCCGCTGGCCCAGGCCGCCACCACCTTGCTGAACGTGAGCTACGACGTCTCGCGTGAGTTCTACAAGGACTACAACGCCGCCTTCGCGCGCCACTGGAAGGCCACCACCGGCGACGAGCTGGTGCTCAACCAGAGCCACGGCGGCTCCAGCAAGCAGGCACGCTCGGTGATCGAAGGCCTGGAGGCCGACGTGATCACGATGAACCAGGCGCTGGACATCGACATGGTGGCCGACAAGGGCCTGATTGCCGCCGACTGGGCCAGCCGCCTGCCGGACCATGCCGCGCCCACCAGCTCGGTCACCGTGTTCCTGGTGCGCAAGGGCAACCCCAAGGGCCTGCGCGACTGGGCCGACCTGGCCAAGCCGGGTGTGTCGGTGATCATTCCCAACCCCAAGACCAGCGGCAACGGGCGCTACGGCTACCTGGCCGCCTGGGGCTCGGTGATCAAGACGGGTGGCACGCCGGCCCAGGCGCGCGACCGGGTGCAGAAGATCTTTGCCAACGTGCCGGTGCTCGACGGCGGCGGCCGCGGGGCCACCACCACTTTTGCCCAGCGCCAGATCGGTGACGTGCTGTGCACCTTCGAATCCGAAGTGCAGGCCATCGTCGAGGAGTTCGGCAACCACTTCGACGTTGTGTATCCCGCGGTCACCGTGGCCGCGGAGAACCCGGTGGCGGTGGTGGACAAGGTGGTTGAGCGCAAGGGCACGCGCAAGCCCGCCGAGGCCTACCTCAAGTGGCTGTGGTCCGACGAGGCGCAAGCCATCGCCGCGCAGCACGGCCTGCGCCCGCGCAGTGAGAAGCTGCTGGCCCAGAACGCAAGCCGCTTCCCGAAGGTGCAGGCCTTCACCGTGGACGAGGTGTTCGGCAGCTGGCGCAAGGCGCAGGCCGAGCACTTCAACGACGGTGCGATCTACGACCAGATCCTCAAGCGGCCCTGATCTGGGCTCGCACGATCACGCGGCGGCCAGCTCGCGCAGCAATGCCCACGGGTAGATGCCGCGGTCGTGGCCGTCGTCGAACACCAGCTGCAGGCCGTAGTGGCCCGCGGGGGCGGCACCGGCCAGGCGGACGCGTTCATCGACGGGCGTTGCAAGACCCTTGAGCGCCGCACTGCGGCAAGCCGCGCAACGGCACTCGGCGCGCAACCGTGCAGCGGACAGTTGCACCGGCCCGTCGTGCCAGTCCAGCCGCAGTGCATCGGGCCGCAGTTCGATCGCCTCCGGTGCAAGCACGGTGTTCATGCGCCGGCCCCCTGCCCTTGCAGCCGCTGCAGCGCGATGCGCAGCGCCTTGCGCACTTCCGGGTCGGGATCGGCCTGCGCCGCCTGCAGCACCGGCAGCGCGCGCGCATCACCCACCTCGCCCAGCGCAATGGCCGCTTCCTTGCGCAGGTTGCCGGCCGGGTGCAGCAGCGCCTCGGACAGCACCTCCAGCGCCAGCCGGTCGCGCAGCTTCCCCAGCGAACGTGCCGCGCGCAGGCGCACCTGCCAGTAGGCATCACCCATCGCCTGGCGCAGCGCTTCGGCGGCGGCGGCGCTGCCTGCACCCAGCTTGCCCAGCGTGGTGGCGGCTTCTTCGCGCACCGCCCACTCGTCGTCGGCCAGGGCCACGTACAAGGCGGGCAGCACGGCGGCTGCATCCTCCGGCGAGGCGAGGCCAAGCGCACCGGTCGCGGCGCGGCGCACTTCCGCGTCCGCATCGTCGGCCGCCACCGCGGCCAGCAGCGGCAGGGCCTGCGCATGCTTGAGCCAGCCCAGCACGCCCACCGCCTCGCGCCGCACGGCGGCATCGGCATGCTGCAGCGCCGACAGCGCCGGCTCGGCCGCAGCGTTCACCCGCAGCTCCTTCAAGGCGCGCAGGGCCGCAGCGCGCACGGCGGCATCGGCATGCGAGGCCAACGGCACCAGGCGGGCGCCGCAGGCCGGGTCCTTCAAGGCCTGCAGCGCCAGCGCCGCGGACTCGCGCACCGGCGGTTCGTCCAGCAGCGCCGCGGCCAGCGCATCGACCGCGGTGGCATGGTCCCAGCCGGCCAGTGCGCGCGCGGCCTCGGCACGCAGCTCGGTGTCCGGGTCGGCGTTCAGCACGGCCGCCAGGTCGGGCAGCAGCGCTTCGTCCTCCAGGTCGGCAAAGTCCAGCAGGGCCACGCGGCGCACGCCGGGGTCGGGGCTGCGCAGGCGCTCGCGCAAGGCGGCGATGAGGGGATCGTCCACGACAGAGGAACTCATGCGGTCAGGTGGCAAAGCGCCAGGCAGTGGATGAAATGGAAGGCCCGAGCGGCGACAGGCGCTCCAGCGGGGGCGCGTTGCCGGCGTCCTGCCGCAGCAGGGCCAGGCAGCGGCGTTTCAGGGCCACGAAATCAGGCTGGGTGAGCAGGCTGGCATCGCGCGGGCGGGCGAAGTTGAGCGCCAGCTCCTCCACGATGCGCCCCGGGCGCGGGCTCATCACCAGCACACGGTCGGCAAGGAACAGCGCTTCGTCGATGTCGTGCGTGACAAAGACGACCGTGGTGCGCATGCGCGCCCACAGCGCGAGCAGCAGCTCCTGCATGCGCGAGCGGGTCAGCGCATCCAGCGCGCCGAAGGGCTCGTCCATCAGCAGCACGCGCGGCTTGTTGATCAGCACGCGGGCGATCTCCACCCGCTGCTGCATGCCACCGGACAGCTCGCGCGGATAACGCTGCTCGAAGCCGGCCAGGCCGACGGCGGCCAGCATCTCGCGCGCCTCGTGTTCACGCCGGTCACGCGCCACGCCCTGCATCTTCAGGCCATAGGCGACGTTGTCCAGCACCGTCTTCCAGGGGAACAAGGTGTGCTGCTGGAACACCAGGCCGCGCTGTGGGTCCGGCCCGCGCACCGGCGCGCCGTCGAGCAGCAGCTCACCACGTGCGGGCTGCAGATGGCCCGCCAGCGCGCCCAGCAAGGTGGACTTGCCGCAACCCGACGGCCCCAGCAGGCAGATGAACTCGCCAGGCGCGATGTCGATGGACACGTCGTGCAGCACCTCGAAGCGGCCGCTGTCGGCGCCCAGCTCGATGCCGAGGTGGCGGATCGCGATGCGGCCGCCGTGCACGTCGTTCGCTTGCGTGGGCACCGCGCTCATCGCGAACCCCCTTGCGGCCGGCTCCAGGGCATGAGGCGATGGCCGGCCTGGCGGATCAATGCGCTGCTGCCCATGCCCAGCGCGCCGATCACCAGCATGCCCACCACGATGCTCGGATAGCGCTGCACGGTGTAGGACTCCCAGGCGTAGTAGCCGATGCCGTACTGGCCCGCGATCATCTCGGCCGTGACCAGGCAGAACCAGCAGGTGCCCATGCCGATGGACAGGCCGGTCACGATGCTGGGCGCCGCGCCCGGGCCAATCACCTCCGTGAACAGCCGCCAGCGCGGCGTGCCCAGGCTGCGCGCCGACGCCACCAGCCGCGGGTCCACCGCTTCCACACCGTGGATGGTGTTGAGCAGGATCGGAAACAGCGCGCCAATGAAGGTGATGAACACCATGCTGCCCTCCGACGACGGGAACATCAGGATCGCCAGCGGGATCCACGCCACCGCCGGGATCGGCCGCAGCACCTCCAGCGGCGGCAGCAGCGCATGGCGCGCCCAGGCCAGCCGGCCGATCAGCAGGCCGAGCAGGATGCCCAGCACCGCCGCGATGCCGAAGCCGATGCCCACGCGCAGCAGGCTGCTCACCAGGTGCGACAGCAGCTTGGGCGACTGCAGCAGCTCGCCCGCGGCCTGCAACACGTCGGCCGGCAGCGGCACGTTGTCGAAGGTGACCACGCCGAGGTTGAGCTTGTGCGTGGCGGCCAGGTGCCACAGCAGCAGGCAGGCGACGATGGAGGCCAGCTGCGCAGCCGCGGCGGCCAGCCGCACGGCGCTGCGCTTCCACGCCGGGGCGCTGCGGCCGGGTGCGCGCTCGGCGGGCAACGAGCCCTGCAGCGGCAAGCCGGAAGGCGGGATGACGGCGCTCATGGCCTCAGTTCACCGTTTTCGCCAGCGAGGCCTGCAGGCCGGCAAAGTCCAGCACCTTGCCCTTGTTGGCGGCTGCATAGGCGTTGGCCGCGTCCTTCTGCAAAAAGGCACTCAGCTGGCCCTTGGCATCGGCCACATACCAGCTGGTAGGCGCCAGCAGCTTGATGCGGTGCATCAGGTCATGCACGTACACCGCCCGCGTCTTCTGGCCGGCGGCTTCGATCTTGCGCAGGTCGACCAGTGCGTTCTCGATGCTGGCGTAGTGGCGCACCTTGGGCTCGCCCTGCACCCACACCGCCGCGGCGCGCTGCACGTCGGTGATCGGCTTGCCGGTGAGCGCGTCGTTGGCCTTGAGCGCCAGCTTGTCGCGGTTGGCCAGGCGCGTGTCGTAGTTCAGGCCCGCCTGCTTGAAAGCGGCGCGGATGTAGCGGTCGTCGATGAAGCTGTCGGCTTCGAGCGTCGATTCACGGCCCAGCAGCTTCAGCGTGGCTATGGATGTCTTGAGCGCCTGGCGGTACTCGGGCTTCCACGTGAAGTCGCGCGTCTGCAGGCCCAGCGGGCCGTGGTACAGGTAGTTCACCGCGGCCTCGATGCCGGTCACCTTCTCGATCAGCTCGCTGTACTTCTCGGGCTCGGCGGCGATGAGGCGATCGGCTTCGATGGCCGCGCGCAGGAAGGCCACCACCACCTCGGGGTACTTCCTGGCGTACTCCTCGCTCACCAGCGAGCCGTGGTACGTGGGCGCGCTGGCCTGCGAGCCGTCATAGATCTTGCGGGCCACGCCGCGGTGCTCGAAGAGTTCGGCAAACGGCACGAAATCGGCATGCGCCTCGATCTTGTTGGCCTGCAGCGCGGGGCCGGCCACCTCGGGCGCCTGGGTGGTGATGGTCACGTCCTTCTGCGGGTCCCAACCTTGCGAGGCCACGGCGCGCAGCAGCATGCCGTGCGCGGTGGACGCAAACGGCACCGAGATCGTGCGGCCCTTCAGCTCGGCCAGCGAGGTGATGTTGGACTGGCGCGGCACCACGATGCCGTTGCCGCTGCCCAGCGTGCTGCCCGACAGCACCGTGATGAACAGGCTGCGCTTGCCCGCCTTGAGAAAAGCCGCGCCGTTGTTGGAGCCGGGAAAGTCGGCCATGGAGCCGATGTCCAGCTTGCCGGCCACCATCTCGTTGGTGAGCGGCGCGCCGGAGGTGAAGTTCTTCCACTGGATGTCGTACTGCACGTCCTTGTACTTGCCGTCGTGCGGCAGGTACTTCTCCAGCAGCTTGAGTTCGCGGATCAGCAGGCCGCCGGTGGCGCAGTTGATCGTGGTGTCCTGTGTGCCGATGGCCACGCGGATGGTCTCCGCGGCACCGGCCGACTGCAGGGTGAAGGCCAGCGCCAGCGCCAGCGCGGCCAGCGGCTTGAAGGGAGTGGGGATGCGGGTCATGGTGGTGGGCTCAACGAAGCAGATAGGGGATGTCGACGTGCACGGCGCCTGTGGGGCAGTCCTTCTCGCAGGGCATGCAGTACCAGCACTCGTCGAACTTCATGTAGGCCGTGCCCTTGACCAGGTCGATGGCCAGCACGTCCAGCGGGCACACGTCCACGCAGACGGTGCAGCCCTTGTGGGCGATGCACTTCTCGGAATCCACCGTGACGGGCACGGCGCTGGGGTTCAAGGCGATGGGAGCGATCTGCATGGCGGCTCTTGGGGTCAGGCGGGAACGGGGTCGGCGGGCACGGCAATGCGCAGCTCGCGGTAGGCGTTGCGCTCGGTGTCGGCGATGGGGACGATGTAGGGCTCGATCGCGCGCTTGAAGTGCGTCATCGCGCCGCTGTCGCCCTTTCTCAGCTGCGCATGGCACAGCCACTCGGCGTCGTTGCGCTCGGGGTAGTCCACCCGCGCGTGATAGAGGCCCCAGCGGCTTTCGGTGCGGTACAGCGAGGCACGCGCGGCCATCTCGGCGCAGTCCCGGATGGCGTGCACTTCCAGCGCGCGCATCAGCTCGTGCGGCTCGCGGGCCTTGAGCTGGGCCAGGTCCTCACGGATGGCCTCGAAGCGCTCCACGCCGATCTGCATCTTGCGCGTCACCTTGGGCGGCTGCAGGTAGTCGTTGACCATGCGGCGCAGCTTGTATTCCACCTGGCTGGGCGGCAGGCCCTTCTCGCGCTGCAGCGGCGCCCACACGCGCTGGCGCTCGGCCTCCACCTGCGCTGTATCCACCGCGGCGAATTCGTGTTCGGCGCAATAGGTCGCACTGCTTTCGCCGGCCAGGCGGCCGTACACGAACGCACCCAGCATGTAGTTGTGCGGCACGCAGGCCATGTCGCCGGCCGCATGCAGGCCGGGCACCGTGGTCTGCGCGTGTTCGTTCACCCACACGCCCGAGGCGGAATGCCCGCTGCACAGGCCGATTTCGGAGATGTGCATCTCCACCATGCGCTCGCGGTAGTTGGTGCCGCGCCCGGCGTGGAAGCGCCCGCGGCTGGGCCGCTCGTTGGTGTGGAGGATGGTCTCGATGGTCGAGATCGTTTCTTCCGCCAGGTGGTCGAGCTTGAGGAACACGGGGCCCTTGCCACCCTGCAGCTCCTGGAAGAACTCCCACATCATCTGGCCGCTCCAGTAGTCGCACTCGATGAAGCGCTGGCCCTCGGCGTTGGTGGTGAAGCCACCGAAGGGGCCCGTGACGTAAGCGCAGGCTGGGCCGTTGTAGTCCTTGATCAGCGGGTTGATCTGGAAACACTCGATGCCCGAGAGCTCGGCGCCTGCGTGGTACGCCATCGAGTAGCCGTCGCCCGCGTTGGTGGGGTTTTCGTAGGTGCCGAAGAGGTAGCCCGATGCGGGCAGGCCCAGGCGGCCGGCCGCGCCGCAGCACAGCACCACCGATTTCGCGCGGATCACGTGGAAATCCGCCGTGCGGCAGTCGAAGGCCATGGCGCCCGCGATGCGGCCATCGTCCGCGGTGAGCAGCCGCGTGGCGACCAGCCGGTTGGTGATCTCCACTCGCGTGCGCTTCAGCTGCCGGTACAGCACCTTCTTGATGTCGTGGCCCTCCGGCATGGGCAGCACGTAGCTACCCATGTGGTGCACCTTCTTCACCGCGTAGTCGCCGGTCTCGTCCTTCTCGAACTTCACGCCCCAGCGGTCCAGCTCCTCGATCATCGGAAAGCTGTTTTGCGCATACGCCATCACCGTCTTCTGGTTGACGATGCCGTCGTTGGCGATGGTGATCTCGCGCACGTATTGCTCGGGCGTGGCGTGGCCGGGGATCACCGCGTTGTTCAGCCCGTCCATGCCCATGCTGATGGCGCCGCTGCGCTTCACATTGGCCTTTTCCAGCAGCAGCACGCGTAAGCCCGGGTTGGCCTGCTTGGCCTTCACCGCGGCCATGGGGCCGGCGGTGCCGCCGCCGATGACCAGCACGTCCACTTCCTGTTCGATGGTGTTCATGTCGCTTCGTTGATGGGGAGGTCAGCCGCGCTGCAGGCGCAGGCGGTACTGGAAGGTGTCGCTGCGGCAGAGCAGGTGCTCGTAGTCCACCGGCACGCCGTGGCGGTCGTGCGTGAGGCGTTCGATGCGCAGCACCGGCGCGCCGGCGTCCAGCCCCAGCAGCGCGGCCACCGGCGCGTCGGCCAAGGTGGCGTCGATGGCCAGGTCGGCATGGCCCAGCGGGCGGCCGCAGTCGGTTTCGAGGATGTGGAAGATGTCGCGCGAGGCCAGGTCCGCCTGCTGCACCCGTTCACCCAGCGCCGCGGGCAGCCAGGTGAGGTCCACCGACACCGGCTGGCCGTCGAGCAGGCGCACGCGGCGGATTTCCAGCACCTGTGTGTGCGGCGCCAGCTGCAGCGCCCGCGCCACAGCGGCCTGCGCCGGCACCGGCCGCACATGCAGCACGCGGTTCAGCGTGTCGTGGCCGCGCGGCGCCATCGCTTCCGCAAAGCCCTGCAGCCGGCCCAGCTCCTGGTAGGGCTTGGCCTGCGCCACGAAGGAGCCCTTGCCCGGCACCTTGAAGATCAGCTGCGCATTCTCCAGGTCCGCCAGCGCCTGGCGCACGGTGATGCGGCTCACGCCGTACTGCGCCATCAGCTCGCTTTCGCTGGGCATGCGGTCGTGCGGCTGCCAGGCGCCCGACACGATGCGCGCCCGCAGCTCCTCGCGGATGCGGCTGTGCAAGGTGACCTGGGCCGGCGAGGCCAGGGTGGGCGCACTCATGAGGACGTGGTGGGACTGGTCATGTCAGGTGGGCTTCAGCGCAAGGCCTGTGCCACCTGAAAAGCCCCTTCACTGCTGGAAATGCAGCAGCATCGCGCCCCTCACTGCTGCATTTCCAACAGCGGCTGCACTGCACGCAGCAGCTGCGGTCCAGGCCGCCAACGCCGCGCGCTGCGTGTAGCGGTTCACCGGCTTGGCCAGCCCCAGGTTCTCCCGCAGCGTGCTGCCTTCATAAGCCGTGCGGAACAGCCCGCGCCGCTGCAGCTCGGGGATCACCAAATCCACGAACTCGTTGAGCGACTGCGGCAGCACCGGTGGCATCACGTTGAAGCCATCGGCCGCGCCGTTTTCGAACCAGCGCTGCATCTCGTCGACGATCTTCTCCGGCGTGCCCACCACCACCCAGTGGCCGCGCGCGCCGGCCAGGTATTCGTACAGCTGGCGCACGGTGAAGCCTTCGCGCTTGGCCAGCTGCAGCACCACATGCTGTCGGCTGTTGCGGTCCTTCTCCGGCTCGGGGTAGTGAGGCGGCGGCGCGTCCAGATCCCACTTGGAGAGATCGACACCCGGCCAGGCCTGCGCCAGCGTGGACAAGCCCACCGACGGATGGATCAGCTTCTGCAGCTCGGCCCACTTGCCCTCGGCCTCCGCCTGCGTGCGGCCGATCACCGGCGAGATGCCGGGCAGGATCAGCAGCTCGTCGCGGCTGCGGCCATACCGCACCATGCGGCCCTTCACGTCGTTGTAGAAAGCCTGTGCCTCGGCCAGGCTGGTCCACGCGGTGAACACCGCTTCGGCCGTGGCCGCGGCCAGCTCACGCCCCGGCTCCGACGAGCCGGCCTGCACGATCACCGGGTGGCCCTGCGGCGAGCGCTCGATGTTGAGCGGCCCCTGCACCTTGAAGTACTTGCCCACGTGATTGAGCGTGTGCAGCTTGTCGGGGTCGAAGTAGATACCGGAATCCGGGTCGCGGATGAAAGCGTCGTCCTCGAAGCTGTCCCACAGGCCTTTGACCACATGCAGGAACTCATGCGCCCGCTCGTAGCGGATTTCGGGGTCGGGGTGCTTGTCCAGCCCGAAGTTGCCGTGCACGTTGTCGGCCCCGGTGGTCACCACGTTCCAGGCCGCGCGGCCCTTGGAAATGTGGTCCAGCGACGCGAACTTGCGCGCCAGCAGGTACGGGTCCTCATACGTGGTGGACGCGGTGGCCACGAAGCCGATGTGCTGGGTGACCGCCGCCAGCGCGGCCCACAAGGTGACCGGCTCGAAGTGCGACACCCGGCCTTGTCGGCCGTGGGATTCGAGGTCGCCCTTGTGCCAGAGGCCCGGGCTGTCGGCCACGAACACCTGATCGAACAGGCCGCGCTCCGCGGTTTTGGCGACCTCGATGTAGTGATCGATGTTGACGCCCGAATCCACCTGCGACCCGGGGTGGCGCCAGGCAGCGACGTGGTGGCCGGTGGCCATGATGAAAGCGCCTAGGCGCAGTTGACGGGATGTGCTCATTGCTTGCGGGGTGGCTGAGGTCGGTTGAAGGACCGGGCGTTAGCGCAAGCGGCGTGCCATTGGGAGAGGGGGTTTGGAGGGGTGGGGGTGTTGGGGAGGCAGCAGGTTGGGTGGGTGGTTGTCGGACTTGCAGCCGCCTAGGTTGCCTAGCTGGAACGGCTCACGAACACAAGTGCGTCAGTTACGTTGACCGGCCAGCAACGCCTCTCTATCGTCAACGCGGGCATGCACTTGGCTTCGGAATACACAGGAAGAATTGCCAAGCCGCTCGGCTGATGCGATCCCTAGGCGGGTGACGTTTCCTGTCGTAACCTCCAGCTACATAACGACGCGTACCGCGGAAAGGGAGAAGTCATGCTCGTTGGGCTAGCACCTTATCGTCTTGCCGTGCTAGGCAGGCATTCGACCACGGTACCTACGTGGAGCGAAGATCGCCGTAGAGGGCTTCCGCTTTGGGCATATGAGCTGCTGAGAGAGAATATTGGGGTCGTGCATCAGCACGGCGAGGTCAAGCGTTCGCGGATTGCACGACTCGCGCGAAATCGGGATAGCTCCGTTGTAGCGGGCATCATTCAGACCGGAATAAACGGTTTTTCGGCGGATCTAGTCAATACAATCACCGGCGTTGTAAGCCACAACCGGACAACGGAGGAAGCGGAATTTATTCCGTTCTTCTTCTTGATAGTAAGCCCTCCCGGTCTTGATTTCGGACTCTTGCTGCTTCAGAAATTTGGGGCGCTAGGTGTAAAGGACTTTTTCGTCGAGCCCATCGTAGCCTCTTTCACCTCCGAAAATCCAGGAAAGCGACTTAGAGTTACGCGACAGGTACCAAGCGACCTAGCAGTAAGATTGTTGCAGAACTCGATCATAAAAAAGGTCAAACTTATAAAATATCAAAATGTTGGTGACCTCGTGGATTCCCTAGGCCGGGGATTTCGAGAAAACACTAGTTCGATAGAATATGTATTGACATCTAAAACAGCCGACGGCTTTCCGCGAACCAATCGTTTCCTCGACGCCTTAACAATGCGGCGCAACCCGGTCGCATTGTTTGCACTAGAGGGTTTCGAACACGACGCTGTCAAAATCGAGATCGAAGTAAATGGGCGTAAGAGAATCATTAACCTCGCGCGGCCGGACATTGTGTCCCCAGTAGTGGATGTTACGGATGACGTTACGCGAGGCCGCGACGGTCATCCAACGTGGCGTTCGTTGCTAACGTGTTTTTCGGACTACGCTGTGGACGCGTACCGCGACGAGGGGCACGAGTTGGACATCGACATTAATATGGTTCAAGACGAGTCGGCTCGGCGTTTGCTGCGTGGTGAATTGGCAGTACCGCGAGCGTAGTCATGTTGCACAAGTATTCTGCGAAGCAGATAGTTAGAGGGCAGATAAAGGCGCTAGTTGTGGGCGAGGCTCGGCCTTTCCGTGCTCTCCTTGTTTTTTTCGCACTTCCCATAATATCGCCGCTGGTTCAGTGTCTTCTCGGCCTCCATTTGACGGAATCGCTCGTCGGAATAGACATATCGGCGGCTGCGATTTTTGCAGGCCTTCTTTTAAATCTTCTGGTCGTTGTCTACGGACTGGCGCCGACGCAATCCGTGGGAGCCCTTTACGCTGACGAAAAGAGCGTATCCGAGCTTCGCGAGCTTGTGGAAATAACGTTTTATAGCATCTCTTATGCCGTTTTGATATGCGGCGTTTTAGTTGCTGCAGCAATCCTGGTCGTAACCGGGATTCAGTACGTTATGAGAGTTGCCGAGTTATTCGTTTACTACTTTGGTGCTCAGCTAATCCTCGCTATATTGCTTATTCTCCGGTTGTGCCACGGACTACTCGAGCACCGCCTTACTCCCATGGGGAGGTGGCGAGCACAAGAGTCCGATGAAATATGGAACAAAAAAGGCTAAGGATCGCTTTCTTTCGCTAAGGCTGGGTGGACGCTTCTGGCGCCGGGTCGGCCAAGCGTTCTTGAGGATGGGGGTGGCTACTTGGTGACAGCTTGAGAGGTGACTGCAGCTGCGCACCGGTCCTATGCTTATTCCATTCTTGCCAAAGCCCTGCCACCATGCCCTCTCCCATCCTCAACCTCCGCCCCCTCGGCTTCCCCTGGGAAACCATCGACCCCTTCCTCTTCTGCGTCCACCACGACGACGCCTATCCGCGCGGCAACGGCCGCTTCGGCCCGGATGCCTCACTCACAGGCCGCGACCTCGGCCAGGACTTCGCGGGCAAGGACGGTTGGCGCATGTACCACGGCACCGAGGTGCCCGGCTTCCCCGCCCACCCGCACCGCGGCTTCGAGACCGTGACCATCGTGCGCAAGGGGCTGATCGACCATTCGGATTCGCTCGGCGCGGCGGCGCGCTTCGGCGGGGGCGACGTGCAGTGGCTCACCGCCGGCCAGGGCATCGTGCATGCGGAGATGTTCCCGCTGCTCAATGACCAGCAGCCCAACCCGCTGGAGCTGTTCCAGATCTGGCTCAACCTGCCGGCGGCCAGCAAGATGGCGGCGCCGCACTTCACCATGCTGTGGGCCGAGGACATTCCGCACCGCGTGTTTGCTGACGAGCACGGTCGCCGAACCGAGGTGGCCTGCATCGCGGGCCGGCTGGGTGACGACACGGTCGCGCTGCCGCCGCCGCCCGACTCCTGGGCCGCGCGGCCCGAGGCCGACCTCGCGATCTGGACGATCCGCATGGCGCCGGGCGCGCAGTGGACGCTGCCGGCCGCCACCGGCCACGGCACGCGCCGGCAGCTCTACTTCTTCGCCGGCCAGCAGGTCCGCATAGCCGGCCAGGCGGTCACCTCGCATGCGGCCATCGAGCTGGCCGCCGGCTCGGCGGTGGTGCTGGCCAATGGCGACGCGCCGGCCGAGTTCCTGCTGCTGCAGGGCCGCCCCATCGGCGAGCCGGTGGCGCAGTACGGCCCCTTCGTGATGAACACCGAGCAGCAGCTGCACCAGGCGTTTGCCGACTACCGCCGCACGCAGTTCGGGGGTTGGCCTTGGGCCGACCAGGCACCGGTGCACGGGGCGGAGGTGGTGCGCTTCGCCCGCCATGCGGACGGGCGCACCGAGCGGCGGCCCGTGCCGGCTCGCGCCGATACGTAAGCCCGTTCACGCCCCCGGCGCCTCGGTTCCCGAGCGCTTGCATCTGGTGACAGGATTGCCCCATTCAGGGGGTGGGCCCGCCTCTGCTACGCGCCCACGCTCAGCGCCCCAATCACCAATAACGCCCCCTGGACGCGCATTGCGCCCCGCCGGCAGAGAGGCCCCAATGAACCGCAAGCTCATCGCTACGCTCGCCGCTTCCGCAGCCACCGCCTTCGCCAGCCCTGCCTTCGCCGCCCTCACGGCCACCGGCGTGGCCTGTGACGGCCAGTCCACCACCATGACCAGCCTCACCGGCTACATGGACTGCTCGGGCGCCTGGTCGGGCAACAACAGCAACCAGTCGGTCGACGTGGCCGCGCAGATCCTGGCCGACTGGGGCCTGGTGAGCCTGGTGTCCACTGACGTCACCGGCGGCAACACCGGCAGCACCGGCACGCTGAGCTTTGCCGCGCAGACCGGCGTGTTCGTGCTGGCCCTCAAGGCCGGCGATGCGTTCAGCCTCTATGAGCTGGACGGCTCCGCGGTGGCGGGCGGCATCAGCTCCATCAGCTACGACACCCTGGGCGTGGGCTTCTTCTCCGGGCCCAACAACAACATGCACTTCGGGCAGGGGCTGTCGCACGCCGACATCTACACCACCCCGGTGCCCGAGCCGGAGACCTGGGCGCTGATGTTCGGTGGCTTGGGTGTGCTGGCCTTGCTGAACCGCCGCAAGAAGCAGCCGGAATAAAGCCCTGCACCGGCGCTCGCGGGGCGGGAGCCCGGCCGCGAGCGCCCGCCGCTGCCTTGCGCCTGTCAGTGCGCGAAGGAAGGCACCGGCGCGATCCGCTGCGCGGCGGCGCCGGGCGGTTCTTCATCGCCTGCGTCGCCGGCCACGGCTGCGTCGCCCAGCAAGCCGTGCCGCTTGAGCAGGGTGCGCAGGGTATTGCGCGTGATGCCCAGCAGGCGCGCGGTCTGCACCTGGTTCTCGCGGCAGCGCGCAAACGCCTGCTGCACCAGGGCGGCCTCCACCGTGTGGAACAGGTCGCTCGGGCCGGCGGCGATCAGCCTGTCCAGCGCAGCGGCCAGCGCATCGGCCGGCTGTGCGGGTGTGGCGGGTGCCGGCGCGGCCCGTGGCGCCTCGGTGGCCGCAGGCAGCGTGGGCTCGTGCACCGCTTGCGCAGGCGGCACGGCCAGGCGCTGCAGCGGCGAGAAGCGGAAGTCCGATGCGCGCACCAGCCCGTCGCGGCACACGATGAGCGCGTAGTGGATCACGTTCTCCAGCTCGCGGATGTTGCCCGGCCACGGGTAGGCCAGCAGTGCCGCCTGGGCCTCGTCGGTCAGGCGCGGGTTGCTCAAGCGCAGCTTGGTGGCATACAGGCCGATGAAGTGGCGTGCCAGCGGCAGGATGTCGCCCGGCCGCTCGCGCAGCGGCGGCAGGCCCACGGTGGCCACGCTCAGGCGGTAGTACAGGTCGGCGCGAAAGTGCTGCGCCTCCACCGCATGGTGCAGCTCGATGTTGGTGGCGGCCACCAGCCGCACGTCCAGCGCAATCGCGCGGCGCGAGCCCAGGCGCACCACCTGGCGCTCCTGCAGCACGCGCAGCAGCTTCACCTGCAGCGGCAGCGGCAGGTCGCCGATCTCGTCCAGGAACAGGGTGCCGCCGTTGGCCGCCTCGAACCAGCCGGCCCTTGCCTGGGCTGCGCCGGTGAAGGCACCGGCCTCGTGGCCGAACAGCTCGGCGTCGATCAGGTTCTCGCTGAAGGCGCCGCAGTTCACCGCCACAAATGGGCCGGTGCGGCCGCTGCGCTTGTGGATGTGGCGCGCGATCAGCTCCTTGCCGGTGCCGGTTTCGCCGATCACCAGCACGGTGGCTTCGGTGTGGGCAATGCGCTCCACCTGCTCCAGCAGGGCCACGGAGCGCGGGTCATGGAACAGCAGCGCCTTGGCCCGGATGGACGTGGCCATGGCTGCCGCTTCGGGAAAGGTGAGCAGGGAATCAGCGGACATTGCCGCCACCATAGGACCCGCGCCCCTGAAAGCCAACGCAGGATTTGTGCTTTGCATATGCGCACCCCCGCTGCTAGGGGGGCCGCCACAGGGGGCAGGCTCCTGATAATCCGCCGCTTGACCCGCCACATCGTCATCATCGGTGCCGGCTTCTCCGGCGCACTCACCGCCGTGAACCTGCTGCGCCACAGCGCCGGCGCGCCCTTGCGGGTGAGCCTGGTGAACCTGTCGGGCCGCATGGCACGCGGCATCGCCTACGGCACCGCCAGCGCCGAGCACGTGCTCAACGTGCCGGCCGGCAACATGAGCGCCCTGGCCGACGACCCTGACGACTTCCTGCGCTACTGCCGCTGGGCCAACCCCGCGGTGCAGCCCTCTTCCTTCGTGTCGCGCCGGCTGTATGGCAGCTACCTCGAGGCCTTGCTCGACGCGGCCGAGCACGGCGCGCACATGGGCGCCTCGCTGGAGCGAGTCAGCGGCGAGGCGGTGCGGCTGGACCTGGCCGCCGGCGGCAGCGCGGCCACCGTGCACCTGGCCGATGGCCGCGCGCTGCCCGCGCACCAGGTGGTGCTGGCCTTCGGCCACTTTGCACCGCGCGACCCGGCCGTCGCCACGCCCGCGTTCTACGACAGCGCGCGCTATGTGCGCGACCCCTGGGCGCCCGGCGTGCTGGACAGCGTGGCCCCGGACGAGCCGGTGCTGCTGCTGGGCTGCGGGCTCACCGCGGTGGACGTGGCGCTCAAGCTGGCGCAGCTGCCGCGGCAGGCGCCCATCTGGTGCGTGAGCCGTCGCGGGTTGATGCCGCAGCCGCACCGCGAGCAGCGCGGCCACCTGGCGCCGCACGAGGCCAGCGCGCTGGTGGCCCACATGGGCCGCTCGGCCGCGAGCTACCTGCGCGCGGTGCGGGCCAGCGTGCGCCAGCATGAAGCACAGGGCGGCGACTGGCGCAACGTGATCGCCGCGCTGCGGCCGCACACGCCCGAGCTGTGGCGCCGGCTGGACACCGCGCAGCGCGAGCGCTTCCTGCGCCAGCTGCAGCCCTTCTGGGACGTCGCCCGCCACCGCTGCGCGCCAGACGCGCACGAGCGCTTCCAGCAGCTGCTGCAGGCCGGCGCCATCCGCCGCGTGGCCGGCCGGGTGCGGGCGTATGAAGAACGCGGCAGTGGTGTGGACGTGGCCCTGCAGCCGCGCGGCGAGGCCACGCCGCACACCCTGCACGTGGCCCGCGTGATCAACTGCACCGGGCCCAGCGCCGACCTGCGCCTGGCGCGCCACCGCCTGGTGCGCCACCTGCTGGCCGAGCGCCTGCTGCGGCCGGACCCCAATGGCGTGGGCCTGGACGTGAACGACCACTACGAGGTGGTGGGCCACGACGGGCAGGCGTCGCAGGTGCTGCACTACGTGGGCCCGCTGCTGCGCGCCCGCGACTGGGAGGCCACTGCCGTACCGGAGCTGCGCGTGCATGCGCATCGGCTGGCGGTGCGGCTGCTGCAGACGGCGTTCCAGCCGGCAGCACACGCTACATCGGCCGCATCGCCGGCTGAAGTTCATATCCAGACCCGGTAGATCCAGAAGGCTTCGTCTTCAGCAATGCGCTGGCGCAGCTCGGCCGGCGCAAAGCCGGTGACGCGGCGTGTCTCGCGGCACAAGTGGGACTGGTCGGCATACCCCGCGTCCGCGGCCACCTCGGCCCAACGCACCGGTGCGTCGCCCTGGGCCAGCGTGTGGAAGAAGGCCTGCTCGGCACGGCCGATGCCGCGCAGCTCGCGCATCGGCAGACCTGTCCAGCCCTTGATTCGCCGCTCGGCCTGCCGCAGGCTGCGGCCCACGCCCGACGACGCCGCGCGCATGGACAGCCCTTGCGCCCAATCGCGCAGCCGCGGCGTGCCTGGCGCGCTGGCCGCCGGCCGCGCCGCCTGCCATCGAGGCAACAAAAACTCCTCGATCAGCGCCACGCGCGACGGATCGTCCGGGGCGGCCAGCACAGCTGCGCCGAGGTGCTGCCAGTCGGCATCGAGCGCGGCCGACAGCGGCGCAAACCGATTGATCCACTCGGCGGGGTTGAGGCCGGTCATCGCCTGCACCGCATCGGGCAGCAGCATGAGCATCATGCCGTGGCCTTCCGGCGAGTTGCGCGAAATGGTGGGCCGGGTCACGGGGCCGCTGAAGTACACCTGCGGCACGCGCTGCCCCGGGCTTTCGGGGGCGGCCGGGTGGCCTTCGTCGATGAGCTCCGAATGCCCCTGGAAGAACCAGCCGATGGCGCACAGCGGCGAGGCCGGAAAGTGGTTGTACCGCCAGGCCTCGGGCCAGTCGCGGCCGATCCCCAGCGTGCTGCGGAACACCATCGCCCGCACGCAGTGGCTCAATGAGGCGCGCGGCAACCACAGCTGCACCGGCGCTCGATTGACAGCGGCCAGCGCGGGCTGAGGCGTCTGTGCGAGGTAGGCCATGCGCGGCAGTGTAGGCACTGTCGGCACCAGGCGGTGCGAAGCGCCGGCGATGTCGTGAACGTTCAAGACGCACCCCTGGGCCGGGGCTAGGCTGCGGCCCATGAACTCCTGGCTTGTGTTTTCCGCCGGCCTGCCGGGCCGCATCACCCGGGGCACGCGATGACCGCCGCGCCACACGCCCTGCCGCCCGGCCCGCCCACGCCATGGTGGGGCCTGCCGCTGCTACGCGAGATGCGGCGCGACTACATCGGCTTCGTGACGGCGCTGCAGCAGCGCTACGGCGATGTCAGCTTCATGCGCCTGGGGCCCGAGCCGGCCTACGACGTGTTCGACCCCGCGCTGGTGCGCCAGGCGCTGGTGGACCAGGCCGACCACCTGATCCGTTGGGAGCGCGGCATTCAGATCTTCGAGCAGGCCTTTGGCCAGAGCGTGCTGGTCACCGAGGGCAGCACCTGGCAGCGCCAGCGCCGCATGCTGATGCCCGGCTTCACGCCGCGCCGGGTGCAGGGCTACGCCACGCTGATGACAGCGGCCGCGCGCAACACGCTGGACGCTGCGGTGCCCCCCGGGCAGCCCCACGCCGAGGTGGACATCGGCGCGCTGATGTCGCAGCTGACGATGGACGTGATCCTGCGCACGCTGTTCAGCGCACCCGACCAGGGCGAATCGCGCGACGCGGCACGCGCCACGCAGGTGCTGGGCCGCGGCGCCATCCGCGAGATGTTCTGGCCCATGACGCTGCCCGACTGGCTGCCCCTGCCCGGCAAGCGCGCCAAGCGCTGGGGCTTGCGCACCCTGCGCGGCCTGGTCCGGGGCCACATCGCGCGGCGCCAGGCCCTGCCCGCCGGCCAGGCGCCCCAGGGCGACCTGCTGGCCATGCTGCTGGCCGCCACCGACGACCAGACCGGCCAGGGCCTGTCGGCCACCGAGGTGCACGACCAATGCATGGTGATGTTCCAGGCCGGCCATGAAACAAGCGCCACGGCGCTGCTGTGGTGGGCCTGGCTGATGGCGTGCCACCCCGCCGCCCAGCAAGCGGCCCACAAGGAGGTGCTGGCGGCGCTGGGCGGGCGTGAACCCACCGCGGCCGATGCGCCGGCCCTCGACTGGCTGGGTGCGAGCCTGAAGGAAGCGATGCGCCTGTACCCGCCCGTGGGCGCGCTGATGTCGCGCCGCGTGATCAAGCCCTTGCGCCTGGGACAGTGGCATGTGCCCGCCGGCGCGCTGCTGCGCATCACGCCCTGGGTGATCCAGCGGGACCCGCGCTGGTTTGCCGAACCCGGGGCGTTTCGGCCGGAGCGGTTTCTGTCCAGCGCGGAGGCGCCGCCACGCGGCAGCTGGCTGCCCTTTGGCACCGGGCCGCGGGTGTGCATCGGCCAGCACTTCGCGATGCTGGAGATGACCTTGGTGGCGGCCATGCTGCTGCAGCGCTACGAAATCCAGCTGGTGGCCGGCGAGCCGGTGCCGCAGCCGGAGATGAGCGTCACCGTGCGGCCGGCCGCGCCCCTGCGGCTGCTGCTGCTGCGGCGCCCGATGCCGAGGCCTCAGGGCGACGAGGCGGAGGCCGGCTCGGCCACCGCCGGCGCCCATGCCGGCTCTTCCACGTCGATGCGCAGCGTCAGCATGTCGGCCGGCAGGTCGGCGTAGATCCAGTCCTCCACGCCGTTGAGGCCGACCCTCGCCACGCCGTCGGGCGGCGCCATCGCCTGCTCCGGCACACCCTTGAGCGCACGTGCCATGTAGTCGATCCAGATCGGCAGGGCGAGCCCGCCGCCCGACTCCCGGCTACCCAGGCTGCGCGGGTTGTCGTAGCCCATCCAGGCCACGGCCACCACCGAGGGCTGGAAGCCGGCGAACCACGCATCCACCGCATCGTTGGTGGTGCCTGTCTTGCCGTACACGTCGGCACGCCTGAGGGCCTGGCCGGCGCGCGCCGCGGTGCCGGCGTGGGTCACCTCCTGCAGCAGGCTCTGCATGATGAACACGTTGCGCGCGGAGAGCACCCGGTTGTCGTCGCCGGCGCCGGACGGTGCGGGCGCTTCATAGACCACCTTGCCCTGCGCATCGGTGATGCGTTCGATCAGCAGCGGCGCCACCCGGTAGCCGCCGTTGGCCAGCACCGCATAGGCCGACGCCAGCTGCAGCGGCGTGGTGCTGCCGGCGCCCAGCGCCAGGGTCAGGTTGGCGGGCTGCTTGCTCGTGTCGAACCCGAAGCGCGAGGTCCACTGCAGTGCGTCGTTGATGCCGGTGCGCTGCAGCACCCGGATGCTCACCATGTTCTTGGAGCGCGCCAGCGCCTGGCGCAGCGTGATCGGGCCGTCGAAGTTGCCGTCGGAGTTCTGCGGCTCCCAGTTGCCTTCGACGAAAGGCGCGTCGTTGACCAGCGTGTTGGGCATCACGCCATGCTCCAGCGCGGCGGAGTAGAGAAAGGGCTTGAAGCTGGACCCGGGCTGGCGCCACGCCTGGGTGGCATGGTTGAACTGCGCGCGCCGGAAGTCGAAGCCACCCACCAGCGCGCGCACGCGGCCGGTGGCCGCATCGAGCGACACGAAGGCGGACTGCACCTCCGGCCATTGCGCCAGCGACCAGCTCACCTGCCCCTTGGCGCCCTTGCGCTCGACCACGCGGATCACCGCGCCGCGCCGCAAGGCCAGCTCGGCCGGCGCCCGCGGCTGCAGCGCGCGGCTGGCCCAGCGCAGGCTGTCGTCGTCCAGCGTGATGGCATCGCCGCTGGCCAGGCGCGCTTCCACCCGCTTGGGCTGCGCCTCGGTGACCAGGGCCACGCGCAGCTCTTCATCGTCTCGCTGGTACTTCAGTGCGCGGGTGGCGGCCTGCGCTTCGTCGCCGCCGTCGGGCAGGTCTTCATGGTCCTCCGGGCCGCGGTAGGGCTGCTTGCGGTCGTAGGCCAGCACGCCGCGGCGCACGGCGGCCCAGGCCGTCTGCTGGTCCTGCGAGACCAGCGAGGTGTGCACGCGGTAGCCCTTGGTGTAGGCCGCGTCGCCATAGCGCTCATGCACCGCCTGCCGTGCCATCTCGGCCACGTATTCGGCATGGATGAACGCCTTGAGCGGCGAGCGGATCTGCAGCTTCTCTTTTTCGGCGGCGGCCAGTTGCGCATCGTCGATCACGCCCACCACGCGCATGCGGCGCAGCACGATCAGCTGGCGCTGGCGCGCCTTGTCGAAGCTGGTGATCGGGTTGGCAAAGCCTGGGTTCTGCGGCAGGCCGGCCAGCATGGCCACCTCGGCCACACTCAGCGCGTCCAGCGGCTTGCCGAAGTAGACCTGCGCCGCGGCTGCAAAGCCATAGGCGCGCTGGCCGAGGAAGATCTGGTTCAGGTACAGCTCGAGGATCTCGTCCTTGGACAGCTGCTGCTCGATCTTCAGCGCGAGCATCGCCTCCTTGAGCTTGCGTTCCGTGGTGCGCCGGGTGCTGAGGAAGAAGGTGCGCGCCACCTGCTGCGTGATGGTGGACGCGCCCTGCGGCATGCCACCCGGCGTGAGGTTGGCCAGCACCGCCCGCAGCACGCCGCGCAGGTCGATGCCGTGGTGCTCGCGAAAGCGCACATCCTCCACCGCCACCACCGCGTCCTGCAGCAGCCGGGGCACCTTGGCGATGGGCACGAACTGCCGCCGCTCGGCGCCGAACTGGCCCAGCTCCACGCCGTCGCGGGTGAACACCTGCAGGGACTGCGCGGGCTCGTAGTCCACCACCTTGTCCAGCGCCGGCAGCTGCGGGTAGTACCAGGCGCACATCACCACCACGTACAGCAGCAGCAGGCCGGCGAGGGCCGCCGCGCCGGCAAGCACCTGGGCGGGCCGCGAAGCGGCGCGGAAGCGGAGGACGAGGCGGTGCAGGAAGGCGCGCATGCGGGAGGCGAACACGGGGCGGCGGGATTATCGGCGGGCGCGCATGCCACCACCCCGCCCCAGCGCCGCTCAGCCGGCCGTGGCGGCGTTGGCCTGCACCCAGCGCTCGTACGCCTGCAGGAAGCGGCCGAGAAACTCGCGCGTCGCCGGGTTCGCCCAGCCGCCTTGTGCATCGAACAGCTTGTCGGCACCGCCGATGTAGGCCTCCGGCTGCTGGAGCACCGGCACGTTGAGGAACACCAGCGACTGGCGCAGGTGGTGGTTGGCGCCGAAGCCGCCCATCGCGCCGGGCGACACGCTCACCACCGCGCCCGGCTTGCCGTTCCACACGCTGTGGCCATAGGGCCGCGAGCCGACGTCGATGGCGTTCTTCAGCGCCGCGGGCACGGAGCGGTTGTATTCCGGCGTGACGAACAGCACTGCGTCGCAGCCGGCGATCCGCTCGCGAAAGCGCGCCCAGGGTGCGGGCGGGCTGTCGGTGTCCAGGTCGGGGTCGTACAAGGGCAGGTCGCCGATCTCGACGATGGTGAGGCGCAGCGAGGGTGGCGCCATCGCGGCCAGTGCCTGGGCCAGCTGGCGGCTCAGCGAGCCCTGGCGCAGGCTGCCCACGAGCACGGCGACGTTGCGGGGTGAGGTCATGGAAGTCTCCTTTCGTTGGGGAAGTCAATCGGTGTGGGGTGGCAGGTCGAACAACAACAGCTCGGTCGGCTCGGCGTGATCTGCTGCAAGCTCGAAACGCTCGCCCTCGCGCCAGGCGACCGCATCGCCGGCGGCCAGGGGCGTGGTGTCCGCCGCCGGTTGCGGCCGGTGCAGCCGCGCGCTGCCGGTGGCCATGTGCAGGTACACGCTGCGGCCGGCGTCGGGTGTGAACCCGAGCCTGCAGCCCGACGGCAACGCAGCGCGCCAGACACGGGCGTCCTGGTCGATGCGCAGGCTGTCGTGCTGCCCGTCCGGCGATGCGATGAGCTGCCAGCGCCCCTGGCGGCCGGCGCGCTCGAAGTGTCGGTGGGCGATGCGGGGTGCGGTGCCGCGCTGCCGCGGCCGCAGCCACAGCTGCAGGTGATGGTCGAGCGACTGCTGCGAGGCGTTCATCTGGCTGTGCCGGATGCCGGCGCCGGCGCTCATCAGCAGCACCTCGTCGGGGCGCACGATCGCCTGGTGCCCCAGGCTGTCGGCATGCGCGATGGCACCCGACAGCGGCAGCATCAGGATCTCCATGTTGCGGTGCGGATGCATGGGAAAGCCGCTGCCGGGCTGGATGACATCCTCGTTCAGCACCCGCAGCGCGCTGAAGCCTTGCCGAGCCGGGTGGTGATAGTCCCCGAAGGAGAAGCTGAAGCGTGCGTCCAGCCAATCAGCGCGCAGGCTGCCGCGGGTGCCGGCCGGGCGCAGGTCGAGGGCTTGCATGGCGTGCCGTTCCTTTCTCGGTGATCCGTGTCAGTGGTGCGTGTCAGTGGTGCGTGTCAGTGGTGCGTGGTGCGGGGCACCAGGGGCATGGGAGCGGTGCGCTGCATCCACCAGAAGCCGGTGCCGATGAGCACCACGGCGGGCAGCAGTTGCCAGGGCAGGCGCTCGCCGAGCAGCAGCGTGCCGAGCAGCGCGGCGCACAACGCCATGGCATAGCCGATGAAGCTCATGGTCATTGCGTCCGCGCGCTGCTGCAGCCGGAAGAACAGCAGCATGGCCAGCGGCGCGGCGGCCATCTGCGCGGCGGTGTAGGGCCAGGCGGCGGCCGGCACGGCGGGCGCGCCGGTGGCCACCCAGGCCGGCAGCAGCATGGCCGCTGCGCCGGCTGCCGTGGCCACGCCCAGCCATTCGGCCGGCACGCCGGGCGGCAGGCGACGGGCGCGGAACACATTGCCGCCGGCCAGCGACAGCGGAATGGCCAGCAGGCCGATCGCCGCCTCCATGCTGAGCACGCCGGCCGAGACCCGCGTGCTCGCCAGCCACAAGGCACCGCTGAAGGCCAGCGCCACGGCCGCCAGCCGCTGCCAGCGCAGCGGCTCGAAACCGAGCAGCACCATCAGCCCGAGCGTGAACAGCGGCGGCAGTGTGTACGCAAACGCCGTGATGCTGGCCCCGGCTTGCGCGGCCACCCATGCCGACAGGCTGCTCGGCAGGGCACCGCCCAGCAGCCCGGCCAGCAGCCCGAAGCGCAGCAGCGGTGCCAGGGCCACCGGCGCACCATGGCGCCGCCAGGCCAGCGCACCCAGCACCACGATGGTGGACAGCGCCGGCCACAGGGCGAAGGCCAGCGGGGACGCGGCATGCGCCACCGCCTGCTTGCCCAGCGGCAGGCCCACCCCCAGCGCAAAGCCGGTGGCACCCAGCAAGGCCCAAGGGCGGGAAGCGGTCGTGGTCTGCAGCGGCATGGCGGTCTCCGGTGTGGATGAGACGCACTGTAGAAATTCCGCGCCGGCATTGGTTAGCATCGAACGGAACTTCACTGAGTCTGATCAGGAATCAATATGGCGATCTCGTCACTGCAGGGGCTGCGGGCCTTTCGAGCCGTGGTGGAGCTCAAGTCGTTCAAGCGCGCCGGCACGCGGCTGGGCCTGGGCGGCAGCGCGGTCAGCAAGCTGGTGGCGGGGCTGGAGCAGGAGCTGGGGGTGCTGCTGCTCCAGCGCACCACCCGCACCTTGGCGCTCACCGAGGCCGGCGCGGACTTCTACGACTCGGTGGTGCAGGTGCTCGACGAAACCGAGTCCGCCGTGGAGCGGCTGCGTGAACGCGGGGGCAAGCCGGCCGGGCTGCTGCGGGTGTCGGTGCCCACCTCGTTCGCCCTGCGCTGGCTGGGCCCGCGGCTGCCGGACTTCATGGTGCGGTACCCCGGCCTGGAACTGAACCTCTCATTGAACGACCGCTTCGTGGACCTGGTGGCCGAGCGCTTCGACTGCGCCTTGCGCGTGAGCACCACGCTGGAGGACTCGTCGCTCCACGCGCGCCGCCTGGGGCACATGCCGCGCGTGCTGGTGGCGGCGCCGCGCTACCTGAAGGCGGCGCCACCGCTGCGCACGCCGGCCGATCTGGCGGCCCACCAGCTGCTGGTGTATGCCACCACCGGCACCGGCAACCGATGGCCGTTCATGGCGCAGGGGCGGCAGCTCACCGTGCCGGTCACCGGCCGCCTGCAGGTGGACAACAGCCTGATGCTGCGCGAGGCGCTGCTGGCAGGCTTGGGCGTCACCCTGACACCGCACTTCGTGGTGGACGACCTGCTGGCCGCGCGCAAGCTGGTGACACTGCTGCCGCAGTGCATGCCGCCGGCGCACGCGGTGTTCGGCGTGACGACACAGCGGCGCCACCTGCCGATGAAGGTGCAGTGTTTCCTCGACTTCGTGGAAGCAGCCCTGCGTGACAGCGGCTACGGCGAGGCGGCGTAGTGCCGCGCCCGCGCGGGCTCAGCCGCCGCGATCCGCAGACGACTTCTCTTCAGCGCCCCCGCTGTCGCAGCGCATGGTGGCCGGATACGCCGCATCCTCCTGCGCCGACCTGGCCACGTCCTCGTCGCTCATCTGCCGCATCCACGCCGTCTTGCGATACGCCACCCGCAACTGCGCCTCGTTGAGCGCCTGTGCATAGGGCCGCCAGCGGGCGCTGCGGTCGCCCTGGCCTTCGTCGATGTTCATCACCCGCAGCCCGGCCGCGCAGCCGAAATCCAGCTGCGCCAGGTCCACCCAGCGCGGCGCGCGCTGCGCCGCGGTGCGGTAGTGCACCCGCCCGCGGCGCAGCTCGTACACGATCTGCCAGTGCGTGAAGCCGGGCTGCGCCACGTCGTCCAGCGTGGCGAACGCAGGCGCCACGCCGGCGGGCCGCTCGCGCAGGCGGTCGGCCGCGCGCACGAAGCGCGACAGCGAGCTGCGGTCGTCCGGCAGCGGCTGGGTGCCGCCAAAGCCGTTGAAGCGCTTCAAGTGGCTGATCGACTGCGCATAGGGGTCGTTGGCCAGCACGCGCACCGGCAGGTTCTGCCCCTGGTGCACCACCAGCCGGCCGTCCAGGAACTCCAGCGTCGCGCTGCGGCCGGTGGCGTCGGCCACCAGAAAGTGCAGCGGCGTGCGGCCGGCGATGCGCACCTCGCGCGCGGCCTCCAGCGCTTGCGGCAGGCTGTCGCTGCGGTCCAGCAGGTACTGGATGAACTGCAGCGTGGAGACTGCCGGCCGGGCGTCAGCGTCGGGGTAGCGGCTGCCGTCCAGCCACATCAGCTCGACCACCACGCCGGCTTCGTTCACCCCGCCGGTGGGAAAGCCCACGCCGTACTGGTTGAAGGTGAGGCTGCCATGGCGTGCGGTCCACGTGGCGGCCTGTTGGCCGGGGACGTCGGCCGACTTGCGCAGCCCGCGCGGGTTGACCACCAGCAGCGCCTCGCCGAAATCGAAGTCGTAGTTGCGTGCGAACAGCGGCCCGTCCGGGCCGTCGGTGACAAAGGTGGTGCAAGGCACCGCCGGCATGGCCATGGAGCAGGCCACCAGGGCCACGGCACCACGGCGTCGCCAGTAGGAAGGGTTCATGCCTGCATGCTAGGGCGGGCCATGCGCGCACCAGTGATCGGGATTGACGTGATGCAGCCGCGTGCGGCCCAGCGCCACAATCCCGCCATGTCCACCTCGGTTCGCGATCTCGTGCAACGGCGGCGCCGGCTTCGCCGCGTGGTGGAGCACATCGGCGGCGCACTCGCCGGCCCGCTTCTCACCATGCCCGATGACGACGACGCGCTCAGCCTGCGCACCCTGGCGGCGGTGGCCTGCTGGTCGCCGGAGCACTTTGACCGGGTGTACCGGCAGACGGTGGGCGAGCCGCCCTTGACGACGGTGCGACGCCTGCGGCTGCGGCGCGCGGCACAGGCGCTGTTGCAGGGCGGCCGCCTGGTGGACGTGGCCGATGCCGCGGGCTACGGCAGCACGCAGGCCTTTGGGCGCGCCTTTGCCCGGCAGCATGGCCAGCCGCCCTTGCAGTGGCTGGCCCGGCAGCTCGATCGGCGCGCGGCCGAGCCGCCGGCACCGCTGTTCACGTCCGTGGCCCTGCCCGACGGACTGCACTGGCATCTGCTGGACTACCAGGGTCCAGGCGCTGGCGTGAGCGACTTCTTCGATCGGTTCATCGACCGCCTGGTGCACAGCGGTTCACCGCGTGCCCAGTGGCAGGTGTTTGGCGTATCGCGCGCTGCCGCGGTGCCAGGTGCGTGGGATCGCCGTGGCGGCGATGTGAGCTTGAGCGCGGCCGTGCTCGGCAACCCGCTCACCCATGCACCCGTCGGCCTTGCCACGGCCCACGTGGCGCCCGGCCCGTATGCGCGCGTGGCGCTGGAGCAGGCAACGAACCCCTTGCTGGCGGACGCCCTGCACGACGCCGGCTGGCAGCGCACCGATGGCCCCGTGCTGCGCCACTACGACACCGACCCCGCACAGACGGTGGCACCCGAGCGGCGCGAGTGGCTTTACCTGCCGCTGGCCCGGCGCTGAGCGCGCGCCCTTCTCCACCCTTCATGAGCGCCGCCTGCTGCGTGGTAGACATGCGCTCCGGCAGGCGGCCAAAAGCGTCTATGCAATGGCTATCGGCTGTCAGTCTTCTTCAAGATCGAGGCCCTTAGGCGTTGCGTGCTGCCCTGGCCGGGGCTTTAATGCGTCACGCCTCAACACATTGCCACATGCCAGTACCACAGACGTTAAAAGATGCGCTTGTTCAGCAACGGTGTGTGCCCTTCGTTGGCTCGGGTGTCTCGATGGCGGTCCGCCTTACGGCAACCGGTGGACCGGCCTTCCCCAGTTGGCGACAGTTATTGGTCCGCTGCGCCGAGCGATTGGACGGTGAGAATAAGACTACCGAGGCCCAACTGATCCGAGCGGCCCTAGCGTTGGGAACGCCTGATTATCTCTACGCGGCCCGTAAAGCACGGGAATACTTAGGGCCGGTCTGGTTCAAGCTCCTGACACAACAAATTGACCCGGCGCCGAACCTTATAGATCTCACTTCGTTGGATCTCGCCCGAGCCGTCTGGAGCCTTGGAAGCAAATTGGTCGTTACGAGCAACTACGATCGCGTCTTACAGTGGGCCGCCCCGGACCAAAACGAACTTCAAACCTGGGACATCGAATCTAGAGCGGCAATGACAACCGCAATCGAATCGCTGGAACGTCCGACAGTTTGGTATCTTCACGGCCACATTCAGGATCCCACTGAGCTGGTTCTGACTCCTGATGGGTATGAAATACTTTATGGTTCGGTAGACACCGAATCGAGATATCGCGCCGCCATTCAAACACTACGCCACGCTTTAGCTACAAAAACGCTTCTTTTCATTGGCTTTAGTGGCGACGATCCGTACTTCGCAGCTCAAATTCGTCGCGTTGATCAAATATTCGGTGGAGCGGCTGGTCCACACTACATTCTTATAAAAAGGGGTACTCGCGTCCCCGACATTCCGGCATTTGAGCCGGTCTTTTTTGAGGATTTTGGTGCACCACTTTTGGAGCTTATCGGAGAGCTCAGCCTATGTTCACCCACCACAAAATTCCAATCGGAGGTAGACAAGGATTCGCCTGCACATTTCCTTTCTGCACCGCTGCTCTCTGAACTGACTGCGTCAATTCCGACGCGCGCAAACGAACGTCGCTCTGTCTCAGACATTAGCGACGTAAATAGTTTTAGCGACGATTTGGTATCCGAATTTCGTAGACAGTTGCGTCTCGATGCTCAAGAACTTTATCCTGCCGCTCTTACCAACGAGGAGTTTTTAGATCGGACGGGTTATAGACGCGGTAGTGCACTGACTATTGGCGGCGTACTGCTTTTCACGCCATCGCCATTTACAGCGTCAGTAGACCTAACCTCCGCAGTTGTCCAATGTGTTGTTTACGGCGGAGAGAGCAAGTCCTCCGAACGTATCCGTGCGCGTTTTTCTGGACCATTGCTGAAACAAATAGTCGAAGCTCGTGACTTCATCGCAAAGAACATCAGACGCGTCGAACTTCCCGCTGAGCACAGTATGCAGTCAGTTACGGAATATGAGTACCCTATGATCTGCGTCAGAGAGATGATTGCGAACGCTCTTTGCCATAGAGACTATAGTGACGCGGAGCGGATGACTCACCTTAGAATATTTGCTGATCGCATCGAGATTGCGAGCCCAGGGGAGTGGTACGGGGCGAAGCCGCCTGGCGCCGGGCCGCATCCTATTGATAAGTTTAAGAGTCAGTCTATTCAGCGAAATATGCCACTTGCACATGGCGTATCGATGGTTAGTATCGTTGAAATGGAAGGAAGCGGCATACCAACTTCTGTGCACAATTGCGAGAGCCGGGACGCTCCTATTCCTACTGTCTTGGAATCCGATGGGTTTGTGCAAGTCACCATATATCCACGCAGAACCTGGGACGCCAAAGTTGCGCAAGGGCGCGTTTACAGTCGAGTTAGTCCGGACATCGAGGCGCTACAGCAGATGTTGACGAGCGCAATATCCCGTAGCGATGAGAAGGGCCAGACAGACGCTCTCGTAAATCTTGCGCAAACCTATTTAGGAATAAAGTCGTTTGCGGAAGCACAGGAGTTCGCCCAGCGTGCCATCACGTTAGCGACGGCGGTTGGTGATCAAGCTTCTCTGAAGGCGGCAACATTCCTAAAAATTAAAGCCGACATGATGCTTAGGATGAAGCCCTCATGAGATGTTCTGCGGCTTCTCACCCAAACGCCACCGCATACACCGGCGGCAGGTTCAAGCCGACCACCCGCCAGCAGTCGCCCTGGTTGTCACTCGCCCACAACCCGCCGGTCGTGCTGCCCATCAGCAGGCTCTCCCCGTCCGGTGATATCGCCAGCCCGTGGCGGTACACCAGGTCATAACAATGCCGCTGCGGCAGCCCGGTGCGCAGCGTCTCGAAGCTGCGGCCGCCATCCCGCGTGCGGTTGACCACCAGCTTGCCGTCCACCGGGACGCGCTTTTCGTCCTTCACCGCGGGCACGAACCAGGCGGTGCCGCCCTCGGTGGGGTGCACGGCCACCGCAAAGCCGAAGCTGGAGACCGGCGCCTCCACCCGCTGCCAGCTGGCGGCGTTGTCGGTGCTGCGCCAGATGCCGCAGTGGTGCTGGGTCCACAGCACGTCGGGCTGTGCCGCGCAGCGCACCACGCGGTGCGGGTCCTGCGTGTTCTCGTTGCCGGCCTGCTCGGGCGGCATGTAGTCGGCGGTCATGCCCTTGGCCTGCACCGCCCAGGTGTCACCGCCGTCACGCGTGGTCCAGCAGCCGCCGCAGCTCACACCCACCAGCAGTTCGCCGGCCCGCTGCGGATGCGGGCAGATGGAGTGGATGCCCGGCACATCGGCGCCGCCGCCGAACCATTCGGTGCGCTGGGGCATGCGCCACAGCGGCTCCACCAGCTGCCAGCTGCGGCCGAAGTCCGCTGAGCGGAACAGCCCGCCCGGCAAGGTGCCGGCCCACAGCGTGCCGTTGAGGTCGGTTTCCAGGGACCAGATCTGCTGCAGCTTCCAGGCCGGGCCTTCCGCGCCTTCGGGCTGCTCGGGGTAGGTGGGCACGGCCACTTCTTCCCAGGTGTTGCCCGCGTCGCCGGACGCATGCAGCTTGACGCCGAAGTGGCCCAGGTTCAGCGCGGCCAGCATGCGGCCGCTGGCACCCGGTGGCAGCAGCATGCTCACCGGCTCGGCCAGGAAGTGCACCCGCTCGATGTCCCAGCCGCCGGGGCCGCGGTACAGCTCGAACAGGCCTTTGCGTGTGGCAGCCCAGGCGCGGGTGGTCATGGTGCGTCTCCTCGGGGGATGTGAAGCGGCATGCTCAGCCGCCGGACAAAGCCTGCAGCACATGCACCTGGCTGTGCGGCTGCAGGCTGTCAGCCAGGGCGATGCGGTCGGCGCTGCGGCGGCCGTCGATGAACACCACTACGTTGGGCCGCAGGTGGCCCTGGTCGTCGAGCACGTAGCCGCGCAGCCTGGGGTTCACCTCGAAGGCCGCTTCCAGCGCCTGGCGCAAGGTGGCGGCGGGGGTGTCGATCTCAGGCGTTTCGGTGAAGCGGCGGAGCTGCGGCGTGAAGGCGATGCGCGGCATCGGGCGATGATGCACCGCTGCTTCCGGCACCACCATCGGGTTGGCCCGGCCTATCGCCGCGCCGTCGACAATCGGCTGCCATGAGCACCGCCCGGCCGCTCCGAAGGTGCTCGCTCCCCCTCGGGGGGACGGCGCGCAGCGCCAAGGGGGTCCAATGAACACCGGCATCGTGCAAGCGGCCCTGGCGTATGCCGCCTGGGGCCTGTTTCCCCTGTACTTCCGCCAGGTGGCGCAGGTGCCCGCCTTCGAGATCGTGCTGCACCGCACCGTTTGGTCGCTGGTCTTTGTGATGGCCGTGCTGGCCGCGATGCGGCGCTTTGCCTGGCTGGGGCCGGTGCTGCGGCAGCCGCGCCTGCTGCTCGCCTTTGCCACCAGCGCGCTGCTGCTGTCGGGCAACTGGCTGATGTACGTCTGGGCAGTGAACAACGGCCATGTGATCGACGCGAGCCTGGGTTACTTCATCAACCCGCTGGTGTACGTGCTGCTCGGCTACCTGGTGCTGAAGGAGCGGCCGCGCCGGCTGCAATGGGCCGCGGTGGCGCTGGCCGGCGCAGGCGTGCTGTGGCTCACCTGGCAAGGCGGGCAACTGCCGTGGATTGCGCTGGTGCTGGCGGGCAGCTTCGGGCTCTATGGGCTGATGCGCAAGACGGCCTCGCTGGGTGCGCTGGAAGGCCTGGCGTTGGAGACCCTGCTGCTGGCGCCGATGGCGGTGCCGCTGCTGGCGGTGTGGACGTGGCGCGGCAGCAGCGCGCTCGCGCAGGCCGACGCGGCCACGGTGGGCTGGCTGCTCTTTGCGGGGCCGCTCACCGCCGTGCCGCTGCTGCTGTTTGCCTCGGGCGCACGGCGCATCACGCTGGCCACGCTGGGGCTGCTGCAGTACATCGGGCCGACGCTGCAGTTCATCACCGGCGTGTGGCTGTTCCATGAGCCGTTCCAGCAGGGCAAGCTGGCCGGCTTTGTGATGATCTGGATGGCGCTGGTGGTGTACAGCGCCGAAGGAATCTGGATGTCACGCCGGCGCGCGACTGCGCCGGAATAAGGGTCACGCGGCCGCCGTGCAGGCGCAGCTGGTACCACACGCTCTCGCCGGAGTGGCCGCCTGCCCAAGAAAGTGCTCCGTCAGCACCGCGGCGAACTGGCCAGCCTCGGGCGGCGCGGTGATGGTCAAGTGAACGGCATCGGCCCGGCGCACGAGGTCGAACTGCAGGAAGGCGCAGCACTCACGCTCGCTGGACACCAGCGCCTGCAGTTCACCCGCTACGCTCTGGGCATATCGAAGGCGCAGCGTACGGCCGACCTGCTCGTGGGACAACAGCGCCCGCTGCGCCAGCTGGCTGATGACCTCCAGCCGCGTGCTCAGGTCAGGCCCAGGCAAGCTGCAGGCGATGGTGGTGCTCATGCCACACCGCGCTTACCGGCCGCGCCCGTGTTGCTGCAGCCGCAGCCGGCCGACGAAGCCGCCTTCGGTGCACAGCGCGCCGCGCTCGCCTGCCGCCGGCGCGCCCACACCAGCAGCACCACCCCGCCTACAAGCGCGGCGACCGCAGCAGCCTCCCAGCCCAGCGCCCATCCCATGCCGGAGGCGGCCAGCCCACCCAGCAGTGGCACACCCACAGGAACGGCGCAGCACAGGCCGCACGCGGCGGCCACACCCAACAAACCCAGCACTTTCTTCATCCTTGCTCCTGCCTGTGAGGCGATGCCTCGATAGACTCACTCTAAAACCTCAAGTGACTTGAGATGCAAGGGGCTGCGATGAAAAAACCTGGCGCCGGCGCGGAGCTGACCATCGGCGTGCTGGCCGAGCGCACCAGCTGCACCGTGCCGACCATCCGCTACTACGAGGAGATCGGCCTCATACCACCCGCGCGACGCCGGCCAAGCGGGCACCGTGTCTACCAGGCGGAGTCGCAGGAACTGCTCAGCTTCATCCGCCACTGCCGGGACTTCGGTTTCGGGCTGGAGCAGGTGCGCGAGCTGGTGTCGCTGTCGCAAAGCCAGGAGCGTGACTGCTTCGAAACGCTGGACATCGCGCAGGCGCACTTGAGGGCGGTGCGCGCGAAGCTGCTCGAACTGCACACGCTGGAGGCCAGCCTCGCGCGCTTTGTCAAGGACTGCACCACCATGTGCGCAGGCGGCCCGGCGGCGCAGTGCTGCATCCTCAAGGACATGGCGCAACCGGCTGGTGCGCCCAAGCAGGCCGGCGGCTGTTGCGGTTGATCAGGCCGCCAGGCGAGGCTGGAACATGACGATGCCCATGCCGCACAACGCCACCAGCGCACCGGCCGCGTCCCAGGGCGTGGGACGCACCTTGTCAACCAGCCACAGCCAGGCAGCCGCGCTCACGCGCAGCTGCCCTTGTCGCCCTGCGGCTTACGAAACCGCGATCACCTGCGCGGCGGCGTTCACCACCGCCGCGATGCGGCCGATGTCGCGCAGCTGCTGGGTGGTGAGGCCTTCCTTCTTCAGCAGGTCGTAGTGGCTCTTCACGCAGAAGTGGCACTTGCCGACGATGGAGGCGGCCAGCGCATAGGCCTCGAACTTCTTCTTCTCCACGCCGCCGGACGAGGCATAGGCGTTCATGCGCAGCTCGGCGCGCACGGTCTTCAGCTCGGCGTCGTCGGCCATCTCGACGAACGGATACCAGGCGTTGTTCATGCCCATCAGCGCGGCCGCCACCAGCGCGGCGTTGGCTTCGGCGGCCGGTGCATTGGCCTTGAACACGTCCACCAGCGGCTTGCTCTTGGCCGCGAACGCCGCGGCCAGCGCCACGCCGATCGCATCCTCGGGTGCCAGGCTGGAGCGGGCGATCACGCCGTCGATGTTCAGGCGGATGTCCTTGGCGTAGTCGGGGATCAGTTCCTTGATCGAATCGAGGAATTCCATAGCGTTCTCCTATTGTTGTGGGGCAAAAAAAAGCCCGGGCGAACCCGGGCTTGGTGGCAGTGCTTACAGCGTGGCGCCGCCGACGCCGCGGTTGCACGGGCAGAGCTCGTCGGTCTGCAGGCCGTCCAGAAGGCGCAGCACTTCGTCCGGGCTGCGGCCCACGTTGAGGTTGTTCACGCTCACGTGCTGGATGGTGTTGTCCGGGTCCACGATGAAGGTGGCACGCAGGGCCACGCCTTCGGCCTTGTCGCGCACGCCCAGTTGGTCCACCAGCGAGCCGGTCACGTCGGCGAAGCTGTAGTGGTTGAGCTTGTTCAGATCCTTGTGCTCACGGCGCCAGCCGAGCTTGGAGAACTCGTTGTCGGTGGAGCCGCCCAGCAGCACGGCGTCGCGCTCGGCGAAAGCCTTGCTCAGCTTGTCGAAACCGACGATCTCGGTGGGGCACACGAAGGTGAAGTCCTTCGGGTAGAAATAGATGATCTTCCACTTGCCGGGGAAGCTCTTTTCGGTGATCTGCTCGAAAGCGGACACGCCGTTTTCTTCGTGGTTGTTGAAGCCGGGCTTGACGCCGGTGACGGTGAAGGCTTCGAGCTTGTCGCCAACAGTTTTCATTGCTGCATTCCTTGTGGTGATTGGGAATCGGGTGGGACTGGAGCGTCCCTGAGCGGGTCCCGATGCAGCAACTATAAGCTATCTATTTATATACTTCCATAGTTTTACGCTATATAACGTTTAGGTCGCCGTCGCTCGGCGTGCGCGCTCCCAGAACGCACGCATCGCCTGGAACGGCACGTTGCCGCTGCGCAGCACGAAGTCGTTGAAGTCACGCACATCGAAGCCGGGGGCCTTCCTGGCCTCGTCGCGCAGCGCCAGCAGTTCGTGCAGGCCCGTCATGTAGCCGCAGGCCTGGCCCGGTTTGGCGCAGTAGCGGTCGATCTCACCGTGCATCGACGCGGGGGTACGGCCGGTGCTCTCCACCATGTAGTGCACGGCCTGTTGATGGGTCCAGCCGAAGGCGTGCAGGCCGGTGTCCACCACCAGCCGCGCCGCGCGCATCTGCATGGCCTGAAGGTAGCCGAGCCGGCCCAGCGGGTCGTCGGCATACCAGCCCTGCTCGTCGGCAAGCTGCTCGGCATACAAGGCCCAGCCTTCCGAGCTGGCGTTGAAGCGGATCAGCGAGCGCACCAGCGGCCAGGGCGTGTGCTCGATGCCGTACGCCTCCTGCCAGGCATGGCCTGGCAAGGTCTCGTGGTAGGTGAGCGTGGGCAAGGCCCAGCGCGGCCAGTCGGCCGTGTCGCGCAGGTTGAGGTAGTAGCGTGAAGGCCGCGAGCCGTCCTGCGAGCCCGCCACCATGTAGGCGCCCGCGGCGCCGGCTTCGATGTCCGGCGGCACGCGCAGGATGGTCACCGGCGCCTTCATGGTCAGTTTCGACAAGGTGCCGATGCGCTCCCGCGCACGAGCCAGCAGCGCGTTGGCATGGGCGATGAGCTGGGCGCGGCCGGCCTCGGTCGAAGGGAAACGGTGCGCCGGGTCGCGCGTGAGCGCCAGCAGCCGCTGGGCGATGGAGCCCTGCGTGAGGCCCGCGGCGCGCAGGCCGGCGTCGATGCGCGCGCCCAGGTCCCGTGTCAGCGCCAGGCCCAGGCGATGGATCTCGCCCGCCGTCGACGTGCCGCAGGTCGAGACCTCCAGGAACCAGGCGTAGGACGCCTCCCCACCGGGCAGGCGGCTGACACCTCCCTCGGCCGGCGCCTGGGCGATCAGCGCTTTTGCGGCATCGCGCTGGCGTCGCAGTGCCGGACGCCATTGGCGCTCGACCACCCGCGCGGCACGGCGTGCGGCATCGTTCGCGTCGAGCTCCGCCGCACGCGCGCGCCTGGCCAGCGACTGCACCAGCTCGGATTCAGCCGCCGGCGGTTTCAGCGCCGCGTCCTGCTGGCGCACGATGAGCTCGAGCATGAAGGCAGGCGGTGTCGCGCCGCGGGCGTGGTCGGCCTGCAGGCGCTCGGTCTCTCCGTCCAGCGCCATGGCGAACGCGCCGAGCCGCTCGATGTAGGCGTCGATGTCGGCGCGGGTGGTGACGGGATGCTCGTTGACGAGGTGATCGGTGTCCTCGCTGAAGGCTCCGGTCATCTGTGTGATGGCATAGGGCGACCAAGTCTGGGACATCGTTGCCTGCAGCACCCGGTGCCCGGTATCGAACCTGGCGCCCTTAGCAGCAAGTGCATGCGCATGGAGGGTTGCATCCAGGGTCAGCAGCGCCTCGTTGTCCAGGCTCTGGCGCTCGACCGAGCGCAGCAGCGCCAGGCGTTCCGCGCAGCGGCGCTGCTGGCCCGCCATGCCCTCGGCGCTGCGGTCGTCCAGCTGGTAGCGCAGGCTGGCACGCGCGCCGCTGTCCAGGCCGAGGGCGGTTGCCTGCTGCGGATAGTCCTCCAGCATCTCTTGCGCACAGCGCTCCAGCACGTCGTGCAGCGCCGGTGCCGGGCGCCGCCCCCACCCGAGTGCCGGCGTAGCGGCCGCCAGGGCGGCGGTGCGGGTGATCAGGTCGCGTCGGCTCATCATCATCGTCATGCGTGTCCTTTGTGAAGAGGCACCAGTGCGCGCGCGCAGTGGTGGACAAGCAGCCGATTCTGTAGAGTGCCCGCCACCGCATCCAGCGCACGAATCGAGCACGAGCTGTGAAGAAAACTCACATGACGATGGATCCACCCAGCCTGCCACCTTTGGACGGCCTGAGGGTGGCCGTGCTGGCGGCGCGCATGGGCTCGTTCAGCGCTGCAGCCCAGTCGCTCGGCCTGACCCATGGCGCGGTGAGCCGCCGGGTGGCCTCGGTTGAAAGCTGGCTGGGCACGCCACTGTTCACGCGCGCCGGCCGCGGCGTGACGCTGACACCCGAAGGCCAGCGGCTGATCCGCACGGCCGAGCAGGCGATGGACGCGATCGGCCGCTGCGCCGAGCAGTGGCGCCCGCACCGTGGCCTTCAAACGGTGAAGGTCAGCGTGGTGCCGTCGCTCGCACGCCTGTGGTTGCTGCCGCGCATGCGCGCGCTGCAGGGCGAGCCCGCCGACCTGCGCATCGACCTGGACGTGGAGCACAGCCTGGCGGATGTGCAAGGCGGCCAGGTGGACCTGGCCATCCGCTATGGCAGCACGCCCGGGGAGGGGCTGGATGCGTGTGTGCTGATGCGCGAGCGGCTGTTGCCGGTGGCTTCACCCGAGCTTGCGGGCAGCCTGGGTGCGCGCCCCAAGGCCGCCGAGCTTCACCGGCTGCCGCTGGTCCATGACTCCGACCTGCGGCAATGGCAGCTGTGGTTCGCCGACACCGGCCTGCGCGTGCGCCCGCGCGGCCTGGACCGCCGCTTCGAGGACTACGACCTGGTGCTGCTGGCCGCGGAACAGGGCCTGGGCGTGGCGCTGGCCCGCCTGCCGATCGCCCAGGCCTGGCTGGACGCCGGCCGGCTGGTGCCGGTGAGCACACGCCGCATCGACAACCCGCTGGCGCACCAGCTGGTGCTGCGACGCGGCGAATCCCGCGAAGCAGTGCTGGAGGCCGCGCGCCGGCTGCGGCGCCTGGCCGGAGCCTGAAGCTTCAGCCGGCGGGCGTTTGCAGGTCGCCGGCCAGCAGCGCCAGCGTGTCCGGCGGGATCGCCACGTGGGCCGGGTAGGCGGTATGGTCGCAGCCCAGCTTGACCGCGGCGCCCGCCCTCACCGCCTGCCTGGCTGCCGGGGGAAACTCGAAGCGCAGGAAGTGCACCGACGAGGTTTTTTCGGCGTTCTCGCGGTCCAAGTCCTCGTCGGCAATGGCGTAGATGCGCGGGTGGCCTTCCACCTCCACGAACATGCGGTCCTCCACGCCGATCAGGCGCGCGAGCTCGCGCTTGCGCTCATGCACGTCGGGGTACTCCAGCAGCATGGTGGCCTTCCAGTTGCTGCCGTCGGGCACCAGCGGCGCATAGGCCTCGATCTCCTGCTGGATGCCCTCCTCCTCGAAGATGCGCTCCACGCGCAGCATCTCCTGGATCTGGTACCGGATGGTCTGCTCGTCCTCGAACTGCACGCTCATGTGCTCGCCCAGGCTCACGGTGCGGGCGCGCCGGTGCGCAATGATCTCGGCCTTGTGCGCCTTGCGGTGCTTGGCGTAGGCCTCCAGCGTCATCAGGCTGTCGGGGGTGATGGTCATGGACGGTGCCTCCTTCAGATGCCGTAAGCCTGGCGCATCAGGCTCAAGGGGTGCTGCAGGGCCTTGGGCGCCTGCCCCGCCTGCTGCATGCCCTGCGCGATGTGGTGGCCGGCCAGCGCGCAGTCGCTGCTGATCACGTCGGGCTCGTCCTTGGCCATGGCCTTGAACACGGGGCGGCCGATCTTCATGGCGGCCGGATGGGTGGGCGTTTTCACGCCATAGGTGCCGGCATGGCCGGAGCAGCGCTCCACCACGTTGAGCGTCACGTTCACGTGCATGCCGATCAGCTTGAACATCTCCTCGGTCTTGCGGCCGATGTTCTGCACCCGGCCGTGGCAGGGGATGTGGTAACTCACCTTGCCCAGCGGGTTGCGGAAATCGGTTTTGAGCAGGCCGTCCCGGTAGCGGCCCACCAGATATTCGAAGGGATCGAACATCGCCTCCTTCACCGCCTGCGTGTCGGTGCAGCCGGGGAACATCAGCGGCAGCTCCTGCTTGAACATCAGCGTGCAGCTGGGCACGGGCGTGACGATGGCGTAGCCCTCTTTTGCGTACCGCGCCAGCACGGGGATGTTGGCCTCCTTGTGCTTGGCCACCGATTCCAGATCACCCAGCTCGAACTTGGGCATGCCGCAGCACTGCTCCTTCTCGACCAGCACGTAGGGAATGTCGTTGTGCTCCAGCAGTTGCACCAGGTCGCGCCCGATGCCCGGCTCGTTGTAGTTGACGTAGCAGGTGCTGTAGATGGCCACCTTGCCGGGTGTGCGCTGGCCGTTGGTGACGGTGGTGGCCTGGCCGCGCTTGGGCACGCTCCAGCGGAAGCGCTGCTTCGCCAGCTCGGGCAGCCAGGCTTCGGGGTGCACGTGCAGCGCCTTGTCCATCAGCTTGCGGGCTGGCTTGGTGCGATTGACCGCGTTGGCCACCTGCACCACCACGGGAATGCCGGCGAACTGGCCGTGCACGTCGGTGGAGGCCAGGAACCGCTCGCCCCTGCTCACGCCGCCGGCCTTGAACTTGATGGCCTTGGCGCGCAGCATGGTGTGCGGGAAGTCCACCTGCCAGGGATGCGGCGGCACATAGGGGCACTTGGCCATGTAGCACAGGTCGCACAGGTAGCAGTGGTCCACCACCTTCCAGTAGTCATCCCGCTTCACGCCGTCCACCTCGCCGGTGGGGCCTTCGTCCACCAGGTCGAACAGGGTGGGGAAGCTCTGGCACAGGCTCACGCAGCGGCGGCAGCCATGGCAGATGTCGAAGATGCGGTGCATCTCGTCGAAGGCCGCCTGCTCGTCGTAGAACTGCGGGTTGTTCCAGTCAATCGGGTGCCGGGTGGGCGCTTCGAGGTTGCCTTCTCGAGTCATGGGACCCCTCGTCCGCAGAGTACTGCGGCCGGTCCCCCGAGGGGACGCCGGCCGGCTTGGGAGCGGCCCGGCGCTCGGCCGGCACGCACCCCCGTTAAACATGAACAAAGGGGCCTCGCGAGCCCCTTGTGTCGTGCGGATGCCGGGTGTCAGTCCACCAGCGCGTCCAGCGCCTTCTGGTAGCGGTTGGCGTGCGAGCGCTCGGCCTTGGCCAGCGTCTCGAACCAGTCGGCGATCTCGTCGAAGCCTTCGTCGCGCGCCTGCTTGGCCATGCCGGGGTACATGTCGGTGTACTCGTGGGTTTCGCCGGCCACGGCGGCCTTGAGGTTGTCGCGCGTGGGGCCGATCGGCAGGCCGGTGGCCGGGTCACCCACCTGCTCCAGGAACTCCAGGTGGCCGTGGGCGTGGCCGGTCTCGCCCTCGGCGGTGGAGCGGAACAGCGCCGCCACGTCGTTCTGGCCCTCGATGTCGGCCTTGTTGGCGAAGTAGAGGTAGCGGCGGTTGGCCTGCGATTCGCCGGCAAAGGCGTCCTTGAGGTTCTGCTCTGTCTTCGATCCCTTCAAGCCCATGATGGTCTCCTGGTGGTGGTGAGATGAAGCGCGCCGCGACGGGCCGCAGCGTCAACGACGGTAGCGCAGCGAACGGTGGCCTAGCAAGAGAAACCTTCAATGCGCCGAATAGACGCCCGCTATGCCCTGCCAGGCAGCTCCAGCAGGTCCAGCGCCAGGCGGTGCAACCGGGCGGTGGGGTTGGCCAGCTCGCGCAGCACGGTGAAGTGGTGCGCCCCGGGCAGTTCCTCGCACACCGGCACCGCCTTGGCCCCCCAGGCTTCGCGGATCAGCCGGGTCTGGCGCCGGAATTCGTCGCTCTCGTCGGCGCCCACCACGGCGCAGAAGCGGCCCTTGGGCGCGGGGAACCCCGCCGGGCTCAGCTTGCGCACCGACTCCGGCGCGAGGCGCAGGTCGCCCCGCAGGAACGGCGTGCTGGCGATCGGCGCCAGGTCATACAGGCCGGAGATGCCGAGCGCGCTACGCACCGCCTGGGGCGGCAGGCCGAGGGCGCGCCAGTTGCAGCTGAGCAGCATGGCAGCCAGGTGCCCACCCGCCGAATGGCCGGCCACCACGACGCGCCGCGGGTCGCCGCCGTACAGCTCGGCATGGCGCACCGTCCAGGCAACCGCCTGCACCAGCTGCAAGGCGATCGTCTCGATGGTGACGGCGGGGCAGAGGTCGTAGTTGGGCATCACCACCATGGCGCCGTCGGCCACGAAGGAGGCGGCCAGGAACGACTGGTCCGACTTGTCGAAAGCCCGCCAGTAGCCGCCGTGGATGAACAGCAGCACCGGCGCCTTGTGGCGCGGGGAAGTGAACACGTCCAGTGTCTGCCGCGGCCCGTCGCCGTAGCGCAGGTCCAGCCGGCGCGACGACCGCTCCCGGGTGAGCGCCGACGCCTGGCGCCAGCGCTCGAAGATGCGCTCATGGTCGGGCACCAGCGCCCGGTTGTTGTACTGCGAATCCAGCCACTCGGGGGTCTGTTTGGCCATGCGTTCCTCCAGCTGCGCGGTGCTGGTTTCTACCCTGCGCCGCGCTGCGCCGCCAGAGCGAAATCGCGTGGAAATGTGCTGCTAGAATCCGCCGCTGTCGGGGACGTAGCTCAGCTGGGAGAGCGTCGCGTTCGCAATGCGAAGGTCGGGAGTTCGATCCTCCTCGTCTCCACCACGACAACGATGCAAAACGGCCCCTCTCAGGGCCGTTTTGCTTTGCCGGGCCCCGCGCCTGCCTGCCCCGCCCTTCTACAAACCGAAGCAGCTCCGGCCCACGGCCGGGCCTAAACTGGCCGACGGCCGCACAAGAGGCGCCCGTCGGCACCCGGCGGCTCAGGGAGCTCATCATGGCGTTTCACCTAAAACGGCGCGTGCTGGCGGCTGCCGCTGCGTTCACCTTGGGCGCAGCCTCGGTGGCCCAGGCCACCCCGCTGTACAGCGTCACGCAGATCAGCGGACCAAGCCAGTGGGGTACCACTGCGCAGGCTGCCGTGAACAATCTGGGCCAGGTGGCCTGGGCTTACATCCCCAGCAGTTCGACCAACCTGTCCGACGGGGTGTCTTATCTGTTCACGCCGGGCGTTGGCAATACATCGCTCGGGCCAGCGCACTTCTGGGCGTCCGATCTGAACGATGGCGGCCTGGCAGTTGGGGCGGTGTACGGAAGCCTTTCCGAGTCGCACGCGGCGGCGCTGAACACCCGAACCGGCCAGTTCACGCAGCTGTCCAGCGACGTCGGGTACGCCAGCATGGTGAACAACCGGGGCGATGTGGTTGGTAGCCGCTATGTCCCAGGCGACGGCCCGCAGTTTGTGTCGCGTGCCACGTTGTATCGGCAGGACGGTACCTTCGTGGACCTGCAGGGCGACCTGTTTTCAGGCAAGTCCACCTTCGTCTCGGGGATCAACGACGCCGGCCAGATCTTGCTGTCTGCCAGCTTCTTCGGGCCTTTCCACAACGCGGTAGGCACGGTCGACGGCGGCTTCACCCCGTTGCCCGAGCCTACGGGGGTGCTGGGCGTCGCCGCAGGCCGGGGCCTGGCCGAGAACGGCAGCTTCACCGGCGCGATTCAAACGGTGGACGAGCGCGGCTTCATTTCCTATCACGCGTTCATCTACCAAGATGGTCAGTACGAGATGCTGCCCGAGCAGCCAGGCACGGAATACAGTTCCGGCCGAGCCCTGAACGACGCTGGCGTGGTGGTGGGAAATTGGTCCGACAACAGCGCCTTCGTGTATTCGCGCAGCACCGGCGCTGTGCCGCTGACGGGTTTGCTGTCGGCCGACTGCTCCATCAGCAGGGTGGAGGACATCAGTGACAGCGGCTACATCGCAGCGGTGGGCCGCTGCGGCGGCACCGGTGAGGGGCTGCTGCTGCTGTCGCCCGTCACCGCGCCAGTGCCCGAGCCTGCACAGCCAATGCTGCTGGCGCTCGGCCTGGCGGCCTTGCCCGTGGCGCTGCGCCGGCGTCCGTCACTCGCGCGGCGAACCAGCTCCTGACCGCCGCAGCTCCCGCTGCATGAAGAGGTACAGGCTCTCCACCTTCTCACGCGCCCAGGGCGTCTTGCGCAGGAACTTCAGGCTGGAGGCGATGCTGGGGTCGGTGGTGAAGCACCGCACCGGCACGCATTCGGCCAGGCGGCGCCAGCCGTAGTGCGCCACCAGCGCGGTGACGATGTGCTCCAGGGTCAGGCCGTGCAAGGGGTTG
This sequence comes from Ideonella sp. BN130291, assembly GCF_036231905.1. Taxonomy (NCBI): domain Bacteria; kingdom Pseudomonadati; phylum Pseudomonadota; class Betaproteobacteria; order Burkholderiales; family Sphaerotilaceae; genus Ideonella; species Ideonella sp. BN130291. The sequence goes on from NZ_JAZARE010000005.1 coordinate 389,097, forward strand.
CGCGGCTGGGCCGGCGGGGGAGGTGCGGACATGCGGCAATTGTCACGCCGCACGCCCCGCACCGGCTTCAAGCCGCCTTCGTCAGCCGGGGCACCGCCCCTGGTGCATCAGGCCGAAGATGCGCTTGCCGCGGGCGTTCAACTCGTCCAGTTGTTTCACCAGCGGGCGGATCTTGTTGTAGGTGTTGTTGTCCACGTTGGCTTTCCATTCGTCGAGGTTCTTCAGGTCCTTGCCCTTGGGCATGTACTTCATCAGCTGGGACCGTTTGGCCTTGGCTTCGGCCGCCACTTCGTTGAAGTCCTTCTTCCAGCGCTTGCAGGCTTCGGCGTCGGCCTGGGCGAAGGCGGCGTGCGAAAGGGCCGAGAAGAGCACCGCGGCGAACACGGCACGGCCATGGGTGGGAATGCGGCGCATCGGCGTTCTCCCTTTGGATGTGGATGTGCTGGCCATCACAGGTCTGTCCACACCTTGATGTGGGTGTGCCCGATGTTCGTCACTTCCATGATGGCGCCCACGTACTGAAAGCGCAGTTCCTTGATCTCGTGGGGTTTCAGCTCGCCCTCCCACGGCTGGTAGAACGACGGCCCCAGGAGCTTGCGGCTGAGGTCGGTGACCCCGGTGCCGACCGGCCTGACACGTGCCTTGCCCGTGTACCGCTCGTCCAGGTTCTGGATGAACACCAGGGTGGCGCCATTGAAGGCCAGGGTGCCGAGGCGCACGCTCTCGCCTGCGCCGATTTCTGTTGGCTTTGACATGCTTGCTCCTCAGGCTTCGGTGGGGGAGTCAGCCTCCCGGAACTGCACACGCACGGGGATCACTTCGGACGAGCGCCCCAGCACTTCCGACACGAGCTCGTACGAGGCCTTGCCGAAGCGGCGGCGCTCGAGCTGGATGGCCTCCACCACCTGCCAGAAGAAGTAGAGGTAGCCGCCGCGCAGCTTCTGCGTCATCTCCACCGTGCGGCTGGCAGTCTGCTTGAAGGTGCCCTTGTCGGTGAGCTCCAGGCCGTATTCGATCTCGCCGGTGATCTTGGCGATGTCCGGGTAGCCCAGCTCGAAGCCCAGCTTCGCGGTCAGGCTGGACTTGCGCTCGCTGCTCAGCTCGAACTCCGACCCCGAGGTCACGGTGATGGTCTTCTCGATGTCCTCCTCGATCCGTTCGTAGTGGGTCACCTCCCACCAGCGGCTGCGTGTCATGCGGTAGTGCGACACCTGTTCGCGCTTGGCGCGCTGAAGCGCCTCGCGTTCCTTGAGCGCGTCCGGGTGGTAGGTGGGCAGGTCCTCGAACGCGAACATCGGGTCCCGCACGGCGTCGATCGCCGAAATGATGACCGGGGCGCCGATCGGCTCGGGCGCGGATCGCTCGGGCAGGTGTTGCAGCGACATGTCAGGCGGTGCAAAACGCCTGAACGCTTGTAGGGCCATGGTGTTTTCTCCCTTTCTTCGTTGATGAACGGCTCGGGGCGCGCGGCCCCTCACCACTGCACGCCGGTCTGCACTCGCGCGCCGACCTGCGAGCCCTTGTTGCCGGACACCGCCACGCTGGCGCCGACGTTCCAGCGCTCGGTGGCCTGGTAGGCGAAGGCCACGCCGAGGGCGGACTCGCCGGCAAAGTGACCCAGCGCAGCGCCCAGCCACTTGCGGCCGGCCGCCAGCTGCGGCAGCGACGGCATGGCCATGGCCTGCGCCACGCCGCGGGCGGCAAAGCGGCGGATGTCGCTGCCGGTGGCTTCCAGTTGCGCCACGTTGACCGCGTCGGTGGGCGCCGTGCCGGCGGCCACGTTGGTGATCTGGCGCTGCCCACCAGCACCGCCGTGGCCCACGCTCACGGTGTTGGGCCGGTCGGCCACCGCGCCCTGCCCCAGCGCCACCGAGTTGCTGGCACTGGCCAGCGTGTTGGCGCCCAGTGCCACCGCGTTGTCGCCGCTGGCCACCGCGTTGCTGCCGATCGCGGTGGTGGGGTCGGCCAGTGCCTGCGCACCGGCGCCGATGGCCACCGATCCCGCAAAGAGCGCGCGCGATCCCTGGCCGATCGCCTGCGCGCCGTCGCCTTGGGCCTGTGCGTCGATGCCCACCGCCACCGCGCCGGTGCCGCTGGCGCTGGCCGCAGCCTGGCCCTGCACGGCGCACTGCAAGGCACCGTTCACCGCCGTGCACACACCCAGCTGGCCGTTGACCACGGCCTGCAGCTGCACCGCCTGCTGGCTGATCTGCGCGCCCTGCTGCTCGATCGCCGTGGTGTGCTGCGTGAGCAGGGTGCCTTGCTGCGTGATCGCCGATTCATGCCGGGCGATGGCCGTGCCGTGTTCCGCGATCGACGAGCCGTGCTGGGCCAGCGTGGCCTGCTGCTGGCTGAGCTGCTGGGTGTGGGTGTCGATCGCGCCGGCGTGCTGCGCCAGCATCGCGGCCTGGCCGGCGATCTGGCCGCCCTGCTGCCCCACTTGCTGCTGCACTTGCGTGAGCGCGTTGCCCTGTTGAGTGACCTGCGCGTCCACCTGGGTGATGCGCGCATCCTGCTGCGCGGCCTGGGCGCTCAGCTGCGACACCTGCTGGCTCACCTGGCCGATCTGGGTGGCCTGCGTGGCGCTGGCCGCCAGCGCCGAGTTGGCCGTGGACTGCACCGCGAACAACTGGGCGCCGTTGACGGCCTGGTTGGAGCTGGCGTTCACCGCGCCCGCGCTCACGCCGGAGACCAGGCCGGCGGCCGTGATGCCGACGCCGTTGTTGTTGATGCCGCGCACGCTGGCCACACCGGTGGCTTCGATGTTGGCAACGTGGATCAGGCTGCGCTGGAAGCTGGCATTGCCGAGGGACACCACGCCGTTGCGGCCGTCATCATTGCTGCTCGCCCCCAGCGCCACCGAGCCGTCCCCCGAGCTGGTGGCCGATGTACCGATCGCCGCCGAATTGGCGGCGCTGGCCGCCGTGCCGGCCCCCACGGCCACACTTTGCACGCCGGTGGCGTTGCTCACCATGCCGAGCGCGGTGGCGTTGACGCCGGCCGCGTTGCTGCTCGCGCCCAGCGCGGTGGCGCTGGTGGCTCCGGCACTGCTGTTGCGTCCCAGCGCGGTGGCGCCGTCGCCGGCGGCGTTGCTCTGGGCGCCGGCCGCCAGGCTGGCCACGCCGCTGGACACGCTGTCCTGCCCCACGGCCACGGTGGCCATGCCGGTGGCCTGCGCATTGCGCCCGGCGGCCACGGACGATGAACCCGAAGCGGTCGCATGCGTGCCGATGGCCGTGCTGGAGCCGCTGGCCGCAGTGGCGGCCGGGCCCACCGCCACGTTGGACTGGCAATCGCCCTGCGCCACGTTGGAGGCCGTGCTGAACGCGGTGTAGGCGCCCGGATCGGTGCTGCTGTACTGGGTGCCGCCGGCACAGGTGTTGGGGTTGGTCAGGTCGGCCAGCGCGGGCGTGACGAGGGCCGCGTTGGCCAGCAACAAGGCCGCGGAGGCGATCGGCAGCCGCACCAGGCGGCTGGGGTGGCGGGCGACGCCGTCGTGTTGACGGGAACTGCGGTTCATGGGCTCCTCCTGATGGATCGACAAGTGGGTTGGCGGCCCGGACGCGGCCGCTTACTTGTCAATACGCAATCAGGAGGGGCGGCCTATCACCGCCCGCACAAAATTCTCAGAACAGCGCGCCGCCGAGGGATCCCTGCACGGTGGAGGCGGGGGCAGCGTTAGTTCCCATCCTCATGGCCAGGGCCCGGCGCGCCGCCTGTGCACCCGCCGTGTCCGGGCCGCCTTGCCGGAGCCAAGCAGCCAGGTAGCCTTGCACCTGGTCCAGCGGCACGCCGCGCGGCATGCCGGGCGGGCGAAGCTGCGCCGCCCGCTCCAGCGCCGGGCCGGCCGCGGCGTCGCCTTGCAGCAGCAGGGTGTACGCCAGGTCGAGCTGGGCCGACCAGGCGCGCGGGGACACCGGTTCGGCCAGCGCCTCGTAATACCCCACGTGGCGCCGCAGCCGCTGCGCACTGGCGGGCAGGTCGCCCCGCAGGCGGGCCAGCTCGCCCTCCAGCTGGTCCAGCCGGGCCGCCAGCTGCCGGTTGTGCGCCAGGTCCAGCGTGGTGTCGTCGCGCAGGCGCTGCAGGGCGTGGTCGGCAAGCCGGGCATCGTCCAGCAGCAGCCCGAGCCGGGCGATCTCCATCCACGCCTCGGTGCGGCGGTAGCCGAGCTGGCCCTGGGCCGCGTCCATTTCGGCCAGCAGTGCGTGCGCCTGGCTCACCAGCTCGGGCACCGGCTCGGCATGCGCCAGCGCAGCGGCCGGCAGCTTGAGCGCACGCAGCGGCAGCATCACGGCCGAATGCTGCACACCGGCCGCCGCGGCCGCCTGGTAGGCCGATTCGCGTTGCTGCAGCGCCTTGGCGAACTGCCCGGTCTCCAGGTAGTAGCGCGCCATCTCCGCATGCAGGCCCTCGGCGGTGTCGTTGCCCTTGCCGAGCACCCGGTTGATGTCGGCCAGCAGCTGCTGCGCCTGGGCCTCGATGTCGCCATAGTCGCCGATGCGGATGGGCAGCGCGATCAGGTTGCGGCGCATCGCAAACACCGAGCTGATGGCGCCGGGCGGCAAATGCGGCCAGTACTGCTGCGCCTGTTTCAGCAGGGCCAGGGCTTCGCGCAGCCGGCCCTGCTGCACGCGCAGCACCTGCTGCGAATTGAGGAACATCGCCCGCTCCTCGCTCCACTCGGTGAACAGGGCAAACGTGAGCCGGCGCGATGCGGTCATCGTGCGGTCGGCATCGTCCAGGCGCCCCAGGCGGCCATAGCAGTAGGCCAGCAGGCGCATCACCCGCTCATGCTGCCAGGACACGTCGCCAAACACCTCGGGCACCGCCGCGCGGATCGGCTCCAGCAGGGCCAGCGCCTTGTCAAAGGCCTGCAGCTGCGTCTGCACATGCGCCACCAGCAGCACCGACTCCAGCGTGCGTGCGTCGCCCGCGCCATACCGATGCCGCGCCAGCTGCAGCTGCTGCTCAGCCATCGGCAGCGCGATATCCGGCCGGTTGATGTCGCGGTAGGTGCTGGCCAGCACATGGCGCAGGCGCCACAGCGTGTCCGGCTCGGTGGCAAAGCGGCTGGCCAGCTCGGCCCGGCTGCGCTCCAGCAGCGCCAGCACGGTGGGCCAGTTGCCGCCGTGGTTGCTGGGGTTGGCCGAGGCCAGCATGTCGCTCAGGTAGCGGGTGACCTCGGCCGACTCGCGCGCCGCCTGCTCGGCACGTTGGCGCTGCCACAAAGCCACGCCCAGGCCGATGCTGAGCGCCAGCACCGTGGTGGTAGCTGCCAGCAGCAGCGGCCAGCGCCGGCGCAGCAGCTTGCGCAGCAGGTACAGCGGCTGGCCGACCATGGCCGAGACCGGCCGGTGCAGGCGATACCGCTGCAGGTCGGCAGCAAAGGCCTGCACCGAGAGGTAGCGCTGCTCAGGCTCCTCCCGCGTGGCCTTGGCGATCACGGCGGCGAGCTCCAGCCGATCCGCTGGCGGCAGCGCCAGCGGCTGCAGCAGTTCATCGAGCAGGCGCCCGAGGCTGTACACGTCGGTGGCCACGCCGGGCAGCCGGCCCGCGCGCTGCTCGGGGCTGGCGTAGCGCGGCGTCATGGCCACCGGTGCATCCGCGTCATCGGCCTGGCCCTGCAGCTGCGCGATGCCGAAGTCCAGCAGCTTCACCCGGCCTTCCGCATCCACCAGCACGTTGGACGGCTTGATGTCGCAGTGGATCACCAGGTGCCGGTGGGCATAGTCCACCGCCTCGCACACGCTGGCAAAGAGCGCCAGGCGCGCCGCCAGGCCGGCGCCGGCGCTGGCGCAATGGGTGTCCAGCGGCACGCCGTCCGCGTACTCCATCACCAGGAAGGGCTGGCCATCCGGCGTGGCGCCGCCGTCGAGCAGGCGCGCGATGTTGGGATGGTTCAGCGACGCGAGGATCTGGCGCTCGCGGGCCAGGCGCTCCAGCGCCTGCGGGGAGGACCAGCCGAGCAGCAGCTTCAGCGCCGCGCGTTGCTGGTAGTGGCCGTCGCTGCGTTCGGCCAGGAACACCCGGCCCATGCCACCACGGCCCAGCTCGCGCTGCAGCGTCCAGGCGCCGCAGCGGTCGCCCGGCTGCAGGCTGCTGCCCAGCACGCCGGCCGCCAGTGCCGCCACCGGTGCGCCGAAGCGGGTGTGCAGGGTGTCGTGGCGCAGCAGGTCCAGCACCTGCTCCACGGTGTCGGCCGCCGCGCCCATGCGCTGCAGGGCGGCGCGGGCCTCGTCGGCGCTGCCGCTGTCGCAGACCGCGTCGAACAGCGCCTTCAGGCGCTGGTAGTCGGTGCCCGGGTGCGGCTCGACGGTGCTAGAGTCCATCGGCAACTCACGCTTCCAGCGCGTCCCGTTTCAGTTGCTGGCTGAGCCAGGCGCGGGCGAAGCGCAGCTCCCGGTCCACCGTGGGCACGGACAGGTCCAGCACGTCGGCGATCTCCGCACGCTGCAGGCCACCAAAGTAGGTGAGCTGCAGGATCTGCGACGCGCGCTGGTCCTGTGCATCCAGGCGCGTGAGCAGCGCATCCAGGGTCAGCAGGTCCGCGATCAGCGACTCCTCGCCCACCTGGGACAGGGTGAAGGTGACGCGGGCCGCGTTGCCGCCGCGCTTGTCGGCCTGGCGTGCGCGTGCATGGTCCACCAGCACCGAGCGCATCGCCTGGGCCATGGTGCCGAAGAAGTGGGCGCGGTTGTCGAAGTCCGGCGGCGAGGCCATGATCTTCAGCAGCGCTTCATGCAGCAGGTCGCCTGCGGCCAGCGATGGCGTTTCCGCGCCGCGCAGGCGCGAGGCCGCCATGCGCAGCAACTCGCCGTGCACCTGCTGCATCAGGCGCGCAAAGGCTTCGCGCTCGCCCAGCCGCCAGGCATGGAGCAACTGTGTGATCGGCGGTGCGGACATCCGGGCAACGGCAGGAGTTTCGAGGCGCGATCGTAGCCGACGGTTGCCCGCACCTCCGCGCGCCAGCGCCCTGCATATCGATAGCCGAATCGATTCGTTCCGCGCAGCTGCGCGCTTGCCTATCGTCTGCCTCCAACACGCCCGCTACGGGCCTACAAGGAAGCCACACCATGAACATCGTCAGCCTGCTCGGCAGCCCCTCGGTCTGGTCACGTTCGGGCTGGCTCATCGAGCGCGCCAGCCGCCGCCTGGCCGCCGGTGGCGAGCACACGGTACGCACCATCGCCTTGCGCGAGCTGCCGGCCGAGGCGCTGCTGCGCGCCGAAGTGGGCCGCACCGGCCTGCGCGAGGCGGTGGAAGCGGTGATGGCCGCCGACGTGGTGCTGGTGGCCACACCCATCTACAAGGCGGCCTACAGCGGGCTGCTGAAGACCTTTCTGGACCTGCTGCCGCAGGACGGCCTGCGTGGCAAGACGGTGCTGCCGATCGCCACCGGCGGCAGCGCGGGCCACCTGCTGGCGCTGGACTACGCGCTCAAGCCGGTGCTGAACGCGCTGGGCGCGCGCCTGATCGTGGACGCCGTGTTCGCGGTGGACAACCAGCTCATGCCGCACGAGACCCAGGGCTACCTGGCCGAGGATGCCCTCATCCGCCGCCTGGACCGCGCAGTGCAGGCCGTGCTCGACGCGCATCCTGCGCCGGCGAGGCCGGTGCGCAGCCTGCCCACAACCTTCTCCCTCAGCGCGCTGGCGTGTTGACGGCCTGAGCCTCGCGCGCGGCCGCCAGCCGGCAGGCCGCGCCATCCGGACCCCTCTTCCACCGGGCGCCGTCCGCGCCCCGGGCCTCCCTTTGCCGAACGTTGCGACCACCATGAACACCATCCACCACACCACGACACGGCGCCGCTGGCTCCAGGCCCTGGCGGCCACCATCGCTGCATCGGCCGCCCTCAGCGGCGCCTCGCTGGCATACGCCCAGGGCCACAGTGCGCAGGTGCTGCGCATCGGCTACCAGAAGTACGGCACGCTCACTTTGCTGAAGGCGCGCGGCGATCTTGAAAAGCGCCTCGCGCCGCAAGGCATCGAGGTGAAGTGGACCGAGTTCCCCGCCGGCCCGCAGCTGCTGGAAGGCCTGAACGTCGGCTCCATCGACTTCGGCACCGTGGGCGAGGCACCGCCCATCTTTGCGCAGGCCGCCGGCGCGGACCTGGTCTATGTGGCCAACCAGCCGCCCGCGCCCACGGCCGAAGCCATCGTGGTGCCCAAGGGCTCCTCGGTGAGGACCGTGGCCGACCTGCGCGGCAAGCGCGTGGCCCTGAACAAGGGCTCCAACGTGCACTACCTGCTGGTGAAGGCGCTGGAAAAAGCCGGCGTGCCCTATGCCGAGGTGCAGACCGTGTTCCTGCCGCCGGCCGATGCACGCGCGGCCTTCGAGCGCGGCGCGGTGGACGCCTGGGTGATCTGGGATCCCTTCCTCGCCGCTGCGGAAAAGCAGCTGGGCGCCCGCGTGCTGGCCGACGGCACCGGCCTGGTGGCCAACCACCAGTTCTACCTGGCGGCCCGGCCGTATGCCACCCGGCAGCCGCAGATCGTGAAGGCGGTGGTGGACGAGCTGGCGCGCCTGGACGAGTGGGCGCAGAAGCGGCCCGCGGAAGTGGCCGCATTGCTGGGGCCGCAGATCGGGCTGGACCCGGCGGTGGCCGAGACGGCCGCGCGGCGCTTCGCCTATGGCATCACGCCCGTCACGCCGGCGGTGGCCGCCGAGCAGCAGAAGATCGCCGACGCGTTCCTGCAGCTCAAGCTCATTCCCAAGCCCATCCGCATCGCGGACGCCCTGCCCGGCACGCTGGGCGTGGCGCAGGCCGCACGTTGAAGGAGCGGCCGATGAACAGCAACGCCTCTTTCACCCGCCGTGCCGCGCTGGTGGTGGCCATCGCCGCCGCAGCCTGGAGCCCCTTGCCGCCGGCCAGGGCGGCGGACGCCACCGACGCGCCCGAACAACTGCGCGTCGGCTTCCAGAAGGGATCGATCAACCTGGTGCTGCTGAAGCAGCGCGCCACGCTGGAGCAGCGCCTGCCGCGCACCAAGGTGTCGTGGGTGGAATTCCCGGCCGGCCCGCAGCTGCTGGAGGCCCTGGCCGTGGGCGGCATCGACATCGGTGCCACCGGCGACACGCCGCCGGTGTTTGCCCAGGCGGCCGGCAAGGCGCTGCTCTACGTGGGGGCGGAGCCGCCCAAGCCGGACGCATCCGCCATCCTGGTGAAACCCGATTCCCCGATCCGCACGCTGGCCGACCTGAAGGGCCGCAAGGTGGCCTTGCAGAAAGGCTCGAGCGCCCACTTCCTGCTGGTGCGGGCGCTGGAGAAGGCGCAGTTGCCATGGAGCGACATCCAGACGGTGTACCTGCCGCCGGCCGATGCACGCGCGGCCTTCGAAAAGGGTGCGATCGACGCCTGGGTAATCTGGGACCCGTACTACGCCGCGGCCGAGATCGCGGGCAACACCCGCGTGCTGGCCACCAGCCGGGGCCTCACCAACAACAACAGCGTCTACCTCGCCGCACCCGCCTTCGCGCGCCAGCATGGCGAAACCCTGCGCCAGGTGTTCACCGCGCTCACCGAGGCCGACGCCTGGGCGCAAGCCAACCGTTCGGAAGCGGCCCAGCGCGTGGCCGAGTTCACCGGCCTGAGCCTGGCCACCGTGCACCGCGTGCTCGCACGGCGGCCCGCCTCGCCGGTGGGGCCGGTCACGCCGCAGATCGTGGCCGACCAGCAGCGGGTGGCCGATGCCTTCACCGCGCTGCAGCTCATCCCCGCAAGGATCAACGTGGCCGATGCGGTGTGGGCAGGCGCGGCCACACGCGTGGCCCAACAAGCACAAGCGAGCAACCGATGAAGATCCTCTGGTTCATTCCCACCCACGGCGATTCGCGCTACCTGGGCACCAGCCACGGCGCCCGCACCACCGATCTCCATTACTTCAAGCAGGTGGCGGTGGCCGCCGACACGCTGGGCTACGAAGGCGTGCTCATCCCCACCGGCCGCTCCTGCGAAGACCCGTGGATCGTCGCCGCCAGCCTGGTCGACGTGACACGGCGCCTGAAGTTCCTGGTCGCGCTGCGGCCCGGCCTGGTGCAGCCGGCGGTGGCCGCACGCATGGCCGCCACCTTCGACCGCCTGTCCGGTGGCCGCCTGCTGATCAACCTGGTGACGGGCGGTGACGCCGACGAACTGGCCGGCGACGGCTTCTTCCTGGACCATGAAAAGCGCTACGAGGTGTCGGGCGAGTTCATGCACATCTGGCGCGAGCTGCTGGCGCGCAGCCATGACGGCGACACGCTCGATTTCGCCGGCGAGCACCTGAAGGTGCATGGCGGCAAGCTGCTTTATCCGCCGGTGCAGCGGCCCTACCCGCCCACCTTCTTTGGCGGCTCCTCGGAGGCAGCCCATGAGCTGGCCGCGCAGCAGCTGGACACCTACCTCACCTGGGGCGAACCGCCGGCCGCGGTGGCCGCCAAGGTGGCCGACATCCGCCAACGCGCAGCGCGCTACGGCCGCACGCTGGAGTTCGGCATCCGCCTGCATGTGATCGTGCGCGAGACGGAGGACGAGGCCTGGGCCGCGGCCAGCTCGCTGCTGTCCCACCTGGACGAGGGCACCGTCGCGGCGGCGCAGGCCAAGTTCGCGCGCATGGATTCGGTGGGCCAGCGCCGCATGGCCGAGCTGCACAAGGGCCGCTTCAACAAACACGACGTGCGCCAGGGGCTGGAGATCAGCCCGAATCTTTGGGCGGGGGTGGGCCTGGTGCGTGGTGGCGCGGGCACCGCCCTGGTGGGCAACCCGCAGCAGGTGGCCGACCGCATCCAGGAGTACGCGGCGCTCGGCCTGGAGCACTTCATCTTCTCCGGCTATCCGCACCTGGAGGAAGCCTATCGTTTCGCGGAGCTGGTGTTCCCGCTGTTGCCGCTGCAGCTGCAGGAGCGGTTGGTGCAGCCGCGCCTGAGCGGGCCGTTCGGCGAGATCGTGGCCAACGACGTGCTGCCGCCTTCGGCCAAGGCCCCGGCCCTGGCCACTTCCGCGAGCTGACGGCCCATGAACAGCATCCGAACCCGATTGCTGCCCTGGCTGCTGCCCATCCTGCTGCTCACGGCCTGGGAGGTGTCCGCGCGCGCCGGCTGGCTGTCCACCCGCGTGCTGCCGGAGCCGCTGGCCGTGCTGGAGGCGCTGGCGCGCCTGCTGCGGTCGGGCGAGCTCTGGCAGCACGTGCGCACCAGCACCTGGCGCGCGCTCAGCGGCCTGGGCATCGGCGGGGGGCTCGGCCTGGCGCTGGGCCTGCTCACCGGCAGCTTCCGCAGCGCGGAGACCCTGCTGGACACCACGGTGCAGATGGTGCGCAACATCCCGGCCCTGGCGCTGGTGCCGCTGGTGATCCTGTGGTTCGGCATCGACGAGACGGCCAAGCTGTTCCTGGTGGCGGTGGGCGTGTTCTTCCCGATCTACCTCAACACCTTCCACGGCATCCGCAGCGTGGACCGCGGCCTGATCGAGATGGCGCGCAGCTACGGCGTCACCGGCTGGGACTTGTATAGGCAAGTCATCCTGCCCGGCGCCTTGCCCAGCATCCTGGTGGGCCTGCGCTTCGCGCTCGGCCTGATGTGGGTGCTGCTGATCGTGGCGGAGACCGTGTCCGCGCAATCCGGCATCGGCTACATGACGATGAACGCCCGCGAATTCCTGCAGACCGACGTGGTGGTGGTCGGCATCCTGCTCTACGCGCTGCTGGGCAAGCTGGCGGACACCGGCGCCAAGGGGCTGGAGCGCTGGTGGCTGCGCTGGCACCCGGCGTACCAGGCCCGGGCTGCGGCATGAGGGAGAGTCGAACCATGAGCACACTGAGTGAAATCGACCTCGGCCTGCTGGGCCATGTGGCCGGCGAGCGGGCGGCGGCCCCACGCCTGCAGCGCGTGGGTGCACCGCGCCCGGCCGGCCTGCCGGTGCGACTGAGCGGCGTGCACAAGCGCTACCGGGAGCGCGAGGTGCTGCGCAATGTGCAGCTGTCGCTGGCACCCGGCGAGTTCGTGGCCCTGGTGGGGCGCAGCGGCTGCGGCAAGAGCACCTTGCTGCGGCTGATCGCCGGCCTGGAAGCCCCCAGCGCGGGCAGCCTCGGCTTCGGCACGGCGGGGGATGCCGGCCGCGACGACGTGCGCATCATGTTCCAGGACGCACGGCTGCTGCCCTGGAAGCGGGTGATCGACAACGTGGCACTCGGGTTGTCGGGTGAGGATGCGCTGCCACGCGCCCGCGAGGCGCTGGCGCAGGTGGGCCTGGCCGACCGCGCGCACGAATGGCCGGCGGTGCTGTCGGGCGGCCAGCGCCAGCGTGTGGCCTTAGCCCGCGCCCTGGTGCACCGCCCTCGCCTGCTGCTGCTGGACGAGCCGCTGGGCGCGCTGGATGCGCTCACCCGCATCGAGATGCATGCACTCATCGAACGGCTGTGGCTGCAGCACGGTTTCACCGCCCTGCTGGTGACACACGACGTGGCCGAGGCGGTGTCGCTGGCCGACAGGGTGCTGCTGATCGAGGACCACCAGGTCGCCCTCGACGAACCGGTGCCCATCGCACGGCCGCGCTCACGTGCGCATGCCGGCTTTGCGGCGCTGGAGAACCGGGTGCTGCAGCGGGTGTTGCGACAGCCCGAGATCGAGCCACAGCGCGCCGAACCAATCACGGTGCCGCAGCTGCGCTGGGCCGTGTGAGCTGAGCTCTCATGCGGGCAACGCATGTGCAGTCGCGATTTGATTCGTTCCCCGTGGGCACCCAGGCCGATAACGTCACCATCACGCCAAACCAGGCGCATCACCCCCAGGAAAACAAAGCCATGAGCATCACCGCCATCAACGTGCGCAACCAGTTCCGCGGCAAGGTCAGGGAGGTCATCGAGGGCCCGGTCGTGTCCGAGGTCGATGTGGAAACGCCCGCCGGCCTGATCATCACCTCGGTGATCACCACCCGCTCCGTCAAGGAGCTGGGCCTCAAGCCCGGCAAGGACGTCATCGCCCTGGTGAAGTCCACCGAAGTGTCCCTGGCCACGCTTTGACACTGCCATGGCCGGCTGCCGCTGCTCCACCCCCTTGCTCGTGATCCCGGGCCTGGACGACAGCGGCCCGGCTCACTGGCAAAGCTGGCTGCAGGCCCAGCACAAGGATGCAGTGCGTGTGACCCAGCACGACTGGTCCACGCCGGACCTGGACCGCTGGGCCGCCCGCATCGCGGCCACGGTGGATCGCCACGGCAGTGGGCCCTGGGTGGCGGTGGCGCACAGCTTCGGCGTGCTGGCGCTGATGCGCTGCCTGCAGCTGCACCCCGGCACGCCGGTGGCCGCCGCCTTGCTGGTGGCGCCGGCCGAGCCGGACAAGTTCGGCGTGGCGGGACTCCTGCCCCATGGCCGCCTGGCCATTCCGAGCACGCTCATCGCCAGCGACACCGACCCGTGGATGACCGCGGCCAGCACGCGGCGCTGGGCCGCCCGCTGGGGCAGCCACTGGCTGACCCTGGGCGATGCCGGACACATCAATGCCGAGGCCGGTTTCGGCCCGCTGCCGCTGGCCCAGCGCTGGGTGGTGAGCACGCAGCAGCGCCTGCAGCGGGCGCGGCGGCCCGTGCGGGCGTCCGTGGCGGAGTGGTCCTTCGCGATCTGAGCGCCATCCCTCATCAACGGGGGCGCGGGTGGCTGGCAACGGCTTGCGCGTTTTGCGCATGTCGATGGGCGCATTCATTCGTTCGTCGTTGGGGTAACCGTTCGTAGCATCGGTCCCCATCCCAGAACTCGAATGGCTGCTTCCCATGAACGCCCCCCGTTTGCTGCTCGGCCTGGCACTGGCCGCCGCCTCCCTGGCCACCCACGCCAAGGACATCACCCTGCTCAATGTGTCGTATGACCCGACCCGCGAGCTCTACCAGGACGTGAACACCGGCTTCGCCAAGGCCTGGAAAGCCAAGACCGGCGACACCGTCACCATCAAGGCATCTCATGGCGGCTCTGGCAAGCAGGCCCGTTCGGTGATCGACGGCCTCGAAGCCGACGTCGTCACCCTGGCGCTGGCCTACGACATCGACGAGATCGCCGACAAGGCCAAGCTGCTGCCGGCCGACTGGCAGAAGCGCCTGCAGCACAACAGCTCGCCCTACACCTCCACCATCGTGTTCCTGGTACGCAAGGGCAACCCCAAGGGCATCAAGGACTGGGACGACCTCATCAAGCCCGGCGTGGCGGTGATCACGCCCAACCCCAAGACCTCCGGCGGCGCACGCTGGAACTACCTGGCCGCCTGGGGCTATGCGCAGCGCAAGGCCGGCGGCTCGGAGGCCAAGGCGCAGGAGTTCGTCGGCAAGCTGTACGCGAACGTGCCGGTGCTGGACTCCGGCGCGCGCGGCGCCACCACCACGTTCGTGGAACGCGGCATCGGCGACGTGCTGCTGGCCTGGGAGAACGAGGCCCTGCTGGCGCTGAAGGAGCTGGGCCCGGACAAGTTCGAGATCGTGGCGCCGTCGGTGAGCATCCTGGCCGAGCCCCCGGTCGCGGTGGTGGACAAGGTGGTGGACAAGCGCGGCACCCGCGCGGCGGCCCAGGCCTACCTCGAATACCTGTACTCGCCCGAAGGCCAGGACCTGATCGGCCAGAACTACTACCGCCCGGTGGACCCCAAGGCCGCGCAGAAGTACGTCAAACAGTTCCCGACGCTGAAGCTGTTCACCATCGATGAAGCGTTCGGCGGCTGGAGCAAGGCGCAGAAGACGCACTTCGCCGACGGCGGGGTCTTCGACAAGATCTACACGAAGCGCTGAACCGGACTTGCCCGTGAACGGCCATCTCCTGCTCAAGCGCCACACCGTGCTGCCGGGCTTCAACCTGGCGCTCGGCTTCACCGTGCTGTACCTCAGCCTGGTGGTGCTGGTGCCCCTGTCGGCCACCTTCCTGCGCGCGGCCACCATGACCTGGCCGGCGTTCTGGGACGCGGTGTCCTCGCCGCGCGTGGTGGCCTCCTACCGGCTCACCTTCGGCGCCTCGTTTGCGGCGGCGCTGGTGAACGCGGTGTTCGGCGTGCTGATCGCCTGGGTGCTGGTGCGCTACGACTTCCCGTTCAAGCGCCTGGTGGATGCGCTGGTGGACCTGCCGTTTGCGCTGCCCACTGCGGTGGCCGGCATCACGCTGAGTGCCATCTACGCCACCAACGGCTGGGTCGGCCAGTGGTTCGCGCCGTTCAAGATCGCCTACACCCCGCTGGGGGTTTTCGTCGCGCTGCTGTTCATCGGCCTGCCCTTCGTCGTGCGCACCCTGCAGCCGGTGCTGGAGGACGTGTCGGCCGAGCTGGAAGAAGCCGCCGCCACGCTGGGCGCGAGCCGCTGGCAGACCTTCACACGGGTGATCTTTCCCTCTATCACCCCGGCACTGCTCACCGGCTTTGCGTTGGCCTTCGCGCGCGCGCTGGGTGAATACGGCAGCGTGATCTTCATCGCCGGCAACCTGCCGATGGTGTCGGAGATCACGCCGCTGCTGATCATCAGCAAGCTGGAGCAGTACGACGTGAGCGGCGCCACCGCCATCGCGGTAGTGATGCTGCTGATGAGCTTTGCAATGCTGCTGCTGGTCAACCTGCTGCAGGCATGGGCGCGCAAGCGCCAGGGGATGTGAGCATGAGTGCCGTCCTGCCCGTATCCACCCCCGTGCCCCTGCCGGGCCGCGCCGATGACAGCCGGCCGAAGGACCTGCGCTCGGCCACCAGCGAAGCGCCCTGGGTGCGCCGCCTGCTGATCGGCATCGCGCTGCTGTTCCTGACGCTGTTCCTGTTCCTGCCGCTGGTGTCGGTGTTCGTCGAGGCCTTCAAGAAGGGTGTCGAGGTCTATCTGGCCGCCATCACCGAAGACGACGCGGTGTCGGCGATCAAGCTCACCCTGATCGCGGCCGGCATCTCGGTGCCGCTGAACCTGGTGTTCGGCGTGGCCGCGGCCTGGTGCATCGCCAAGTTCGACTTCCGCGGCAAGAGCGTGCTGCTCACGCTGATCGACCTGCCGTTCTCGGTGAGCCCGGTGATCGCCGGCCTGATCTACGTGCTGGTGTTCGGCCTGCAGGGCTGGTTGGGCGAGAGCCTGCGCGACCACGACATGAAGATCATCTTCGCGGTGCCGGGCATCGTGCTGGCCACCCTCTTCGTGACCTTTCCGTTCGTCGCGCGCGAACTGATCCCGCTGATGCAGGCGCAGGGCACCGAGCAGGAGGAAGCGGCCCGCGTGCTGGGCGCCTCCGGCTGGCAGATCTTCTGGCGCGTGACCATGCCCAACATCAAGTGGGCGCTGCTGTATGGCGTGATCCTGTGCAACGCACGCGCCATGGGCGAGTTCGGTGCGGTGTCGGTGGTGTCCGGCCACATCCGCGGCCAGACCAACACCATGCCGCTGCACATCGAGATCCTCTACAACGAGTACCAGTTCGCGGCCGCCTTTGCGGTGGCCTCGCTGCTGGCCGGGCTGGCGCTGTTGACGCTGGTGCTGAAGTACATCGTCGAGCAGCGCGTGAAGGCGCAGAAGAAAGGCATTCAACATGAGCATTGAAGTGCGCGGCCTGCGCAAGGCCTTTGGCAGCACCGTGGTCTGCGACAACCTCAACCTCGACATCCCGGCCGGTGAACTGGTGGCGCTGCTCGGGCCGTCGGGCTCTGGCAAGACCTCGCTGCTGCGCATCATCGCCGGGCTGGAGCAGCCCGATGCGGGCGAAGTGCGCTTCCATGGCGAAGACGCCACCCGCACCGATGTGCGCGAGCGCCAGGTGGGCTTCGTGTTCCAGCACTACGCGCTGTTCGCCCACATGACGATCTTCGAGAACGTGGCGTTCGGCCTTCGCGTGCGCCCCAAGGCCACGCGGCCGAGCAACGCGGAGATCACACGCAAGGTGACCGAGCTGCTCAAGCTGGTGCAGCTGGACTGGATCGCCGACCGCTATCCGCACCAGCTCTCCGGTGGCCAGCGCCAGCGCATCGCCCTCGCGCGCGCGCTCGCAGTGGAGCCCAAGGTGCTGCTGCTGGACGAGCCTTTCGGTGCGCTGGACGCCAAGGTGCGCAAGGACCTGCGGCGCTGGCTGCGCCGCCTGCACGACGAGATGCACATCACCAGCGTGTTCGTCACCCACGACCAGGAAGAGGCGCTGGAAGTGGCCGACCGGGTGGTGGTGATGAACCAGGGCCGCATCGAGCAACAGGGCGCGCCCGACGAGGTGTACGACCACCCCGCCACGCCCTTCGTGCTGCAGTTCCTGGGCGACGTGAACCTGTTCCATGGCCGCTTCGGCCACGGGCCGGGTGCGGCCGACGGTGCGCAGCCGGTCAGCTATGTGCGGCCGCATGAGCTGCAGGTGCTGGCCGAGCCGCAGGATGGCAGCCTGGAGGCCGTGCTGTCGCAGGCGCTCACGGTCGGCCCGCAGACGCGGCTGGAATTCAAGCGCGTGGACGACGGCAGCTACATCGACGTGGAAGTCACCCGCAGCGAATACCAGCGCCTGCGCGAGCAGCTCGGCCTGAAGGCCGGCAGCACGGTGCACCTGAAGCCGCGCAAGGTCACCCGCTTCGAGGAAGCCGCGCATACCTGAGCCGGCCCCGACGGCTTGAAGCCCCTGGCCGCCAGCAGGGGCACCACGCTGCCGGCCTGCACGCCGATGCAGGCCGCGTTTATCTTCGGGTCTCCACTTCGAAGGGAGCACCATGAAGTTCTACCGCGGCCGACTGATCGACCACATCCACCTGCGTGCGCGTGACCTGGACGCCAGCAAGCGCTTCTACCGCGCCGTGCTGCAGTCGCTGGGCAAGGCAGACGCGATCCGCGAGGCACCGGACCACTTCTCCGCCGACGAGCTGTGGATCGACCGGGCCGACGGGCCGGTGTCCAAGGTGCACCTGGCGTTCCAGGCGGCCAGCCAGGAGGCCGTGAAGGCCTTTTATGACGCGGCACTCGCGGCCGGCGGCGAGGACAACGGCGGCCCCGGCGAACGGCCCTACCACCCCGGCTACTACGGCGCCTTTGTGTTCGACCCGGACGGCAACAACATCGAGGCCGTGTACCACGGGCCGTTCACGGCGTCTGCCGAAGCGATCGAGCTGACGCCCAAGACCTGATCGCCACGCAAGGCGCTCAGATCTCGAACACCTCGCCCGGCTCGGCCGCCAGTGCCTTGTCCACCACCGCGCGCGTGAGCGGCGCGGCAAAGGTCTGGATGAAGTCGTAGGCGTAGGTGCGCAGCCAGGTGCCGCGGCGGATGGCCAGGCGGGTCATGTTCACCGCGAACAGGTGGCGCGCGTCGATCGCGCGCAGGTGGCGGTCGCGCTCCTCGTCGTAGGCGATGGAGGCGACGATGCCCACGCCCAGGCCGAGCTCGACGTACGTCTTGATCACGTCGGCGTCCATCGCGGTGAGCACGAGGTTGGCTTCCAGGCCCTGGCGCTTGAAGGCCTCGTCGATGTGCGCACGGCCGGTGTAGCCGGCGTCATAGGTGATGATCGGATAGGCCGCCAGGCGCTGCAGCGTCAGCGGCTGCTCCTCCTGCAGCAGCGGATGCTCGGGCGGCAGCACCACTGAGTGGGTCCAGCGATAACAGGGCAGCGCCACCAGCTCCGGGTACTGCGTGAGCGCCTCGGTCGCGATCGCGATGTCGGCCTCGCCGGACAGCAGCATCTCGGCCACCTGGCGCGGCGAGCCCTGGTGCAGGTGCAACACCACGTCGGGATGGCGGCTGCGGAAGTCGCGCACCGCGGTGGGCAGCGCATACCGCGCCTGGGAGTGCGTGGCCGCGATGGCCAGCTGCCCCTGCCCTTGCGCCGCAAAGTCATCACCGGCGCGGCGCAGGTTCTCGCAGTCCAGCAGCAGGCGCTCCACGATCGGCAGGATGGTCTCGCCCGGCGGGGTGAGGCCCGTGAGCCGCTTGCCGGCACGCACGAAGATCTCCACGCCCAGCTCGTCCTCCAGCTCGCGGATCTGGCGGCTGACGCCCGGCTGCGAGGTGGACAGCACCTGGGCCACCACGGTCAGGTTGAAGTCCTGGCGCACGGCTTCGCGCACGGAACGGAGTTGCTGGAAATTCACGGGGCTAGCCTCGAAAGGCGTTGCAAATGCGATTTGCGCATTTTGGAAGTAGTGTCTTCATTGAAAAACAACTATTTCCTTCTATCGATAGGTGTTTGGCGCATGTGGCCGAAGACGCGCATCGCTTTTGCCAACCAGCTGCATGGCCGAATCCCCCAAGGCGATCTACGGTGCGATCGCCGCCAACATCGCGATCGCGATCGGAGCCTGATCGTGGCGGTGCTGATCTTCGGCCTGGGCGGCGGCGTGTCCTTCTATGAAGGCGTGATGCACATGCGCCACCCCACGCCGCTGGAGGATCCGACCTGGAGCTACGTGGTGCTCGCTGCGGCGTTTCTGTTCGAGGGTGCGAGCTTCCTGGTCGCACTGCGGCAGTTCCAGCGCGAGGCCAAGGGCCGGCCCTTCTGGGGCGCGCTGCGCTCCAGCAAGGACCCGACCACCTACACCGTGCTGGCGGAGGACGGGGCCGCGCTGCTGGGCCTGTTGGTGGCAGGCGCGGGGGTGTATGCCAGCCACCGTTTCAACCGGCCCGAACTGGACGGCGCCGCCTCAGCACTCATCGGCCTGCTGCTGGCGGGTGTGGCGGTGCTGCTGGTGCGCGAATCGCGCGGGCTGCTGATCGGCGAAGGCATACGGCCCACCACCGCCGCGGCGATCCGCCGCCTGGCCTGCGCACGTGCCGAGGTGGAGTCGGTGGGGCCGCTGCTGTCCATGTACATCGGGCGTGACGAGGTGCTGCTGGCCTTCGACGTGCAGTTCGCGGAGGCCACGCCGGCGGGCCAGGTGTCCGACACCATCGCGGAGATCGAGCGCCAGGTGCGCGAGCAGTTCCCGGTGATCCGCCGCATCTACATCGAGGCGCGGCGGCGCACCTGAGCGGCAGTGGTCAGTCGATGCGGCGGAAGGTCTGGCGCACGTGGGTGCGGTCCAGCATGTCGAAGTGCCACCACTCGTTGTCCACGCCGCCGAAGCCGCCGGCCGCCATGGCGCCGCGCAGGATCTGCCGGCGCTCCAGCTGCGCGGGCGTCAGCCGGCCATCGGTGAGGAAGCGTTCTTCCAGCACCGGGTGGGACAGCGGCACCATCTCGTCGAAGCCGGTGCCCATGTCCTGCTCCCGGCCCTGCGCGTCGACCAGCGTCACGTCCACCGCCATGCCGAAGGAATGGATGGAGCCGCGCGCCGGGTCGGCCACGTACTGGCGCAGGTCGGTGCCGGCGAGGTGGTCCCACAACACGATCTGCACACGATGCGGGCGTAGTGCGTCCAGCACCAGCAGGTTGTATTGCGGTGCATGCTGCCGCAACCACTGCACGGCGCGCTCCAGGCCTTCGGCGGCCAGGTGGTGCAGCCAGCTGCAGTCCAGCGCGCCGTAGAGGTTGCGGCCCACGAAGTTGGACGTGCCGGCATAACGCAGGTCCACGCCGATGCCGGCAATGCTGCTCAGACAGCGGAACTCCGGCAGTTCGGACAGGTGTTCACAAGGCGCGGAAGGGATCATGGCGTCGCAGGCAGGGCGGCGCTCGGCCACCGGTTGCGCCATCATGCCGGCTGTTCGCCACACCAGGCTTGCGGCCGGCCGAAGCCGTGCCACAAGCCGGGCAATTCGCCACACGCTTCCCGCCATGCCAGCCGACCACCCCACCGACCTGCCGCCGTTCAAGTCCATCCGCTATGCCGGCGCCGCGCCCGGGCCGCGTCTGATCGTGACCGCAGCGGTGCACGGCAACGAAACTTGCGGCACCCGGGCCATCGAACGCCTGGTGCAGGCCATCGACAGCGGCGCGCTGCGCATCGCGGCCGGTGTGCTGACGCTGGTGCCCATCACCAACCCGCTGGCGTATCGCCTGGGCCGGCGCGCCGGCGACCGCAACCTGAACCGGGCACTCGCGCCCACCGCCACGCCGCGCCAGTTCGAGGACCACGTGGCCAACTGGCTGTGCCCGCTGCTGGCCGCGCACGACGTGCTGCTGGACCTGCACTCCTTCCAGGCCCAGGGCCAGCCCTTTGTGATGGTGGGGCCGGACGACAACACCGGCACCTTGGAGCCCTTTGCCCATGCCGCGGAGGAAGAGGCCCTGGTGCGCCGCCTGGGCGTGAACCGCGCGGTGGACGGCTGGCTCAGCACCTATGCCGAGGGCGTGCAGCGCCGCCGAGCCGATGCCGGCGCCGCGGCGGCCGGCCTCGACCTGGACCCGCGCTACGGCATCGGCACCACCGAATACATGCGCTCGCAAGGCGGCTGGGCGCTCACGCTCGAATGCGGCCAGCACGACGACCCGGCGGCGCCCGAGGTGGCCTGGCGCGCGATCCGCAACACGCTGGCGCACCTGCGGCTGGTGGACGAACCGGCGCCGCCTGCGGCACACGGCATGGAGGCACTGCGCTTGTTCGAGGTGGTGGACAAGCGCCATCCCGACGACCGCTTCAGTCGCGCCTGGCAGAGCTTCGATGCGCTGCAAGCCGGCGACATCATCGGCACCCGCCGCGATGGCGAGGTGGTGCGCGCGCCGTGTGAGGGCCGCATCGTGTTTCCCAATGCGGCGGCCGATGCGCGGCAGGAGTGGTTCTACCTCGCCAAGCCGACCTCGCGGTTTGGTTGATCGCGCAACGTCTCTCTTCTCTCGTGCGCAGCCGCAACGCTAGGTCTATGGAACGAATCACGCATGACGGCCTGTCACTGTTCGATGTACCAACGTTCTTTGCTGCCTCAAAGAATCAACGATTTCGCGCAGTGACCCTGCTCAGGGCGCAAGCCACGGCAGAAGCCTTCACGTCCTGCGGCATCGCAAGCGCAAATCTTCAGGAAAGATTTGATGCAGCGCCTGAAGCGTTCAGGGTGACCTACGGCGATCTCACAAGCACTGGTCAAGAGTTTGCAAAGGCTCACTACGGCAAGTGGCTCGCAAGTACCGATCGCTGGAAGCAGGAGATCACGCTAGAGCTCCTTAAGCGCGCGTTACTGCAACGCTGGGAAGAGTTCTGCCAATGCAACTCTGCGGCCAAAGGAGCCGGGGGATCGTGAGCGCGTCCGCGGCAGCTCCCCGATCGAATGTTGGGTGCACGGGCAGATGCGCTCTTACACTCACCCGCTGTAGTTCGACCCACAGTGAACGCCGTATCCATGAGCTACTACTTTGACGACCCCGATGAAGGCTTGTCCGCTGAAACGAGTCATCCAAAATTTCGAGAACTCGCAGTAGACAGCTTCTACTATGACTGCACCGATGAATTCGCCCCTTTTGGGAGCGACGATGGAGCCGACACGTTGGCTGCGCTCCAGGAATGGTTCCGCAGGGGCGGGCGGCCAGAGCGACTTCCACAGTTCCTTGTCGATCTCTCGTCAGGCTGGAACCTTGGGGTTCCGGCGGGGCTCATTCAAGGCTCGGAGGCCCACAAGCGTGCTTGGCTGGAACAAGATCGCATGCACGAACCGTTCCTCCAATCAGAGTGCCGAGCCCGAATCGCCGTCGCGTTCGGGCAACTGAAGATCTGTGGCGAACTTCACCCCGAAATTCAAGCTGAAGCGCTGGCTTCGATTGCCTGCATGCTCTGGCTCAACGAGCGCTCCCAAACAGCGAACCCTCAATGGGGGCACGCCGCAGAAGAGCGTGCAAAGCTGATGAAGATGAAGGCCGTTCTCGGTGGCCTCTAGAAGAGCCCGCCAATGTTTCGCAGCACGGTCCTCGCCCTTGCATCGAGCGGACCATCGGCGGCGCACCAAAGGCGATAAGCACCGCGGCCGATGAGCACCACCGAGAAGCGCTTCAACGTCGCCGAGTCGTCGCGGGCCAAAGCTTGCCGGTCAAGCTGCACGCAGGATATGACCCCCATTGGAGCGCATACGAGGAGCATGTTCGTGTCTTGGAGGAAGGTGGCTCCTAACCCCATCATCAAGCAACCACGTCCAGGTGTGCCAGGCCCGGTCGCGCATGTCGAGTGTCGGCTCCATGAATGAATCCGTGGTGCAGCGAGTGTCGGCCATCGGGGTGGAACTGCGCCTCCTCGTTCAACGGCTCCGTGTACTGGGCTATGAATTTCATCGGCCGGATGAGGTGCTTCCCGGGGTAGCCCCGGACACGTCAGAAGCGATTTCCAGAATTGAACGACTTGCCGGTCCTGTGCCTGCAGCGCTCAAGGCGTTCTGGCTCATCGTTGGAAGCGTCGACTTGAGCGGAGGTCATCCGCAGTGGAGCGGGTGTGAATATCCCGACCCGCTGGTCGTCCTTCCACCTTCCTATGCTCTCTACGAACTGGACGAGTACATGGAAGACAGAGAAGTCAGAGACGCAGAGGGGCTTCCCTTCGCTATTCCTGTAGCGCCTGACTTCTTCCACAAGGCCAATGTGAGCGGTGGCCCACCATACGAAGTCGCCGTACCAGCGACAGCGGACGATCCGCCTTTGAACAACGCACCTCAACACATCTCCTTGCTGGAGTACGTGGAGTTGTCTCTGCGCTGGGGCGGTTTCGCGGGGCTTCAGCGCTGCGTTGGGCACTCGTGGCCTGTGGATAGCCTGGTTGCCGCACAGGGAAGCTAATCCCTCAAAGCACAAAAAAAGTTTCATTGAGGCGGGCGTTCAAGACGTGATCCCAGAGTATCTGGATGACCCGTAAGTCGTCCTTCGTCCGCCCGGCCGACGAAGCAACAACCAAGGAGCATGCGTGCAGAACCGCCTCGCCGTCGCATTGGCCTTCTACGCCGGACCCGAAGTCTTCGACACCTCCCTGGTGTCCGAGACCCTTGCGCTCGGTATGGAGACGCTATCGTCAGTGGGCCTGCGAGCAACACACGCCGGACTGCTAGGTGGAGGCCATTCGGGCAAGTACAGAAAGCTGACTGGAGCGTTTTCTCGCTCACTTTCCGAAGGCACGTTGGAAGGTATCACCAGCCTTACCCTCGCGTCGGTACCGGCTGGCAGCGATGCTCCCGCGTTCGACGGCGTCGCTGCCATTGGTGTAACGGCGCTTGGCGAGGAAACGATCCTGTTCTGCGTGGTTGAGACGACCCACGTTGCGCTGTTTTCGCAGCAATACGAGGTGGTCGCTGCCCGTCTGGCCAGCCTGCGTCCGTGGAGCTTCGGATATGGATTCACAGACCGCTTTCGTCATGCGGAACTTCACATCCTGGCAATGGATCCCGGCGACCTCTCCCCGGAGGAAAGCGTACGCCTGAACGCTTGGTATCAAGCCGGCTTCAATGCCCGAACCACCAAGCTTCGAAACGTCTACCCCGACAACTACCTCAACGGCTCACAACTCGAGGCGATCGCCGCGCCCGGGACGACGCTCCGGCAATTTGCAAGTCGCCAAGCTGGCACGACCTTGCAGCCGGTCACTGCGTCAACGCTGGTGAGATGGACAATTCCAGACGATGCACGGCTGCGCGGCGTACGAGCGGATCTTGCTCACAGCAATCTCATCATTCGTTGACGAGCCAGCGCGGCAATGGGGGGCCTCACCAGAGCAGGCCACCGCACCGAATGCGCACAGGCTCCATCATGGACAAATCTGTAAAGTGAAACTTAACCAGTTCGACAGACTCACCCAGACTCTTATTGGGCCAGTGCTCGGTTCGGGTGGGTTCTCGTACGACAGGGGAACCTTCTTCAGAGAGCTTGACGTCGGTATCCGCCACGTGGTCTCGCTGGACTTTGACATGCGTGGGAAGAAAACATACCGAGTCATCGTTGGCTTTCACTCCCCGCTGCTGCCGCAGGGCCGGTCGCCGAGCGATGACGGTGTCTTTGGTGTTCGCTATTTGGCCGGGGGTGGTCTTCGGTTATCGCCAGCGAACTTCCCATGCTTCACTGAAGAAGCCGCACGGGCAAGCCTGCTTGATGTCGCGGCGGCATTGCGCAACCTCGTCGTGCCTTGGTTTGATGAAGTGAGATCCCTCGGCGATCTCGCCGAGATCACGGAAGAACACTTTCCCTTCTTCAAGGGGAAGCTTTTCCTCCTGGCCGGAAACAGGCAGTCGGCGAAACACTACCTTTCCATCCACTTGACCACCTTGTCGGCACAGCCGCCAACACAGGACACCCGTCGCGCGATCGACCAAACGAGAGAACTGATCGAGCAGTGCTGAGCGCTTGATCCGGTCGTCTGGTGCCTTGCAGCCTCTGGAAGCGCGTGCTGCCCGAATAGACACGAGCCGTCTGCCCTTCGACGTGCGCCAAGTACTTTTTGTGGATCGTGACGCCGACTTCGCCGACGTGTTGGAGTCCAAGCACAACGATCGAATCCTCCAGGTGTCGCTCGGTATTCCCGAGGAACACATGCTGGATGTATCCGACGCGCCAGGGGAGAGTTCGCGTACCTGGAGGGAAGAAAATCGACACGCGTCGGCCACGAACAGCGCCTCGGCGTCGCGGCAGCAAACCCGCCCGCGCACCGTAGTCAAGCCGACCGAGCAAACACCCGCATCTCCTGCCGCCGCGGCAGGTCGGCACCGCGGCGCGAACAAGTAATGGCCGCCGCCTGGCTGGCGAACTGCAGCGCCGCGCGCAAGGCGGGCAACTCCAACGCGCGCAGCGCCTGCGTCGACAGCGCCCCTGTTTCCGCCAACCAGGTGAGCAAGGCGGCCTGGAAGGTGTCCCCGGCGCCCACCGTGTCCACCAGCGTGCAGGGCGCTGAAGGCACATCGACGCGTCCCTGCGCCGTCCAGGCGGAGGCGCCCTCCCCGCCGCGCGTCACCACCACCAGCCCCACGCCCTGTGCCAGCCATTCGGCCGCCAGTGCCTCGGCGCTCGCACCCGGGTGCAGCAGGCCCAGGTCCTCGTCGCTGATCTTCAGCAGGTGGCTGCGCGGCACCATCCACGTCAGCACCTCGCGCCAGCGCGCCACATCCGGCTCCACGTTGAGCCGCACATTGGGGTCATAGGCGATCAGGCTGCGGCCGCATTCACGCTCCACCAGCGCACGCTGGGTGCCGGCCACCGGCTCCACCACCATGGCGTAGGAGCCGAACTGGAAACAGGCTGCGGGCGGCACACGGGCCAGGGCCTCCATCGGCACCAGGCGGTCCGCACAACGATCGCCATAGAAGGCATACGACGGCACGCCCTGTTCGTTCAGGCCCACCAGGCTCAAGGTGGCGGGAGCGTCGATGCGGGCCACGGCGCGCAGGTCCACACCCTCCTGAAGCAGCGCCTGCTGCAGGCGTTCGCCCGCAAAGCCGGTGGAGACCCCGCCAAAGAAGGCCACCGGCTGGCCCAGCCGCGCCAGCCCCACCGCCACGTTGAAGGGCGAGCCGCCCACGCGCGCATCCAACGCCAGCCCGGTGGGTGTGTGCCCATTGGCAAACACATCGAACAAGGCTTCCCCACACACCACGAACATACCGCCCCTCCTGGCGATTGACTGCCATGACTGTCCCTCGGCTCGGCTCGCACCACCACCGGGAAAACCATTAATCAATCAACTTGATTTATCTAAAGCGGCCGCCCAGAATTTGCCCATCCCTTTTTCCAACACGCCAGGAGACACCCATGTTCACCAAGACCTCGATGGCGCTGGCCGCCGCCCTGCTCGCCACCACCGGCGCCGCCATCGCCGCCGACGCACCGGTGATCGGCCTGATCACCAAGACGGAGACCAACCCCTTCTTCGTGAAGATGAAGGAAGGCGCGCAACAGGCGGCGCAGGCCAAGGGTGCCAAGCTGCTCACCGGCGCGGGCAAGGCCGACGGCGACAACGCCGGCCAGGTGACGGCGATGGAAAACATGATTGCCGGCGGCGCCAAGACCATCCTGATCACGCCGAGCGATTCCAAGGCGATCGTGCCCGCCATCCAGAAGGCGCGTGCCAAGGGCGTGCTGGTGATCGCGCTGGACAGCCCGGCCGACCCGGCCGACGCCACCGACGCGCTCTTTGCCACCGACAACTACAAGGCGGGCGAGCTGATCGGCCAGTACGCCAAGGCGGCCACCGGCGGCAAGCCGGTGAAGATCGCCACGCTGGACCTCTTCCCCGGCCATCCGGTGGGCGCGCAGCGCCACAACGGCTTCCTCAAGGGCTTTGGCCTGGCCGCGCCGGATGCCAAGAGCAACGAGCTCGGCAAGGCGGCCGAAGTGGTGTGCATGGCCGACAGCTTCGGCGACCAGGCCAAGGGCCAGACCGCGATGGAGAACTGCCTCCAGAAGAACCCCGACATCAACCTCGTCTACACCATCAATGAGCCCGCCGCGGCCGGTGCGTACAAGGCGCTGCAGCGCGCCGGCAAGGACAAGGGCGTGCTCATCGTGTCGGTGGACGGCGGCTGCCAGGGTGTGAAGGACGTGACGGCCGGCCACATCGCCGCCACCTCGCAGCAGTACCCCCTGCGCATGGCGGCCATGGGCGTGGAAGCCGGGGTGGAATACGCCAAGACCGGCAAGAAGCCCAGCGGCTACACCGACACGGGCGTGACCCTGATCGCGGGCAAGCCGGTGGCCGGCGTCGAAAGCAAGGACACCAAGGTGGGCACCGATCTCTGCTGGGGCAAGAAGTGAAAGCCCGCGCCGCCCCTTCGCCCAGCCTGCCTTCGATGCCCCTGCCCGCGATGACCTTGCACCACAAGCTGCCGCTGGCCACGCTGGGGCCCTTGCTCGCGCTGCTGGCCGCATGCATCTTCTTCAGCACGCAGAACGAGCGCTTCCTGTCGGGCGGCAACCTGTCGCTGGTGCTGCAGCAGGTGATGGTGGTTGGCGTTATCGCCATCGGCCAGACGCTGGTGATCCTCACCGCCGGCATCGATCTCTCCTGCGGCATGGTGATGGCGCTGGGCGGCATCGTGATGAGCAAGTTCGCCACCGAGCTGGGCCTGCCGCCGGCGCTGGCCATCGCCTGCGGCCTGGGCGTGACCGCCCTGTTCGGCCTGGTCAACGGGCTGCTGGTCACCAAGGTGCGGCTGCCGGCCTTCATCGTGACGCTGGGCACCATGAACATCGCCTTTGCGATCACGCAGCTGTACTCCGGCTCGCAGACCGTGACCGGCCTGCCGGATGCACTCACCGTGCTGGGCGACACCTTCGGCATCGGCAGCACGCAGGTCGGCTACGGCACAGTGCTGATGCTGCTGCTCTACGGCCTGGTGTGGTTTGCGCTGCGCGAAACCGCCGCGGGCCGCCACGTGTACGCGGTGGGCAACAACCGGGAAGCCACGCGCCTGACCGGCATCTCGCCCGACCGTGTGCTGTTGGGCGTGTACGTGCTCGCCGGGCTGTTCTACGGCGTGGCCTCGCTGCTCAGCGTGGCGCGCACCGGCGTGGGCGACCCCAACGCGGGGCAGACCGAGAACCTGGACGCCATCACCGCGGTGGTGCTGGGTGGCACCAGCCTGTTCGGCGGGCGCGGCTGGATCGTGGGTTCGCTGATCGGCGCCCTGATCGTGGGCGTGTTCCGCAATGGCCTCACCCTGATGGGTGTGTCCTCGATCTACCAGATCCTGGTGACCGGCATCCTCGTGATCCTGGCAGTCGCCACTGACCAGCTCTCGCATCGGAGTGCACGATGAACAGCAACACGCCCCTCGTGATGCAGGCACGCGGCCTGGTCAAGCGCTATGGCCAGGTCACCGCGCTGGACGGTGCCGACTTCGACCTGCGTGCCGGCGAGATCCTGGCCGTGATCGGCGACAACGGCGCCGGGAAGTCATCGCTGATCAAGGCGCTCTCCGGCGCCATCGTGCCGGACGACGGCGAGATCCGCCTGGACGGGCAGCCGGTGCGCTTTCGCAGCCCGAGCGACGCACGCCGCGCCGGCATCGAGACCGTGTACCAGGAGCTCGCGGTCGCGCCCGCGATGACGATCGCGGAGAACCTGTTCCTCGGCCGGGAGCTCAAGCGAGGTGGCGTGTTCGGCCGCTTCCTCGGCCTGCTGGACAAACCGCGCATGCTGAGCGAAAGCGTGCGCCACATGAGCGACCTGAAGATCGGCATCCGCTCCATGAACCAGCCGGTGGAAACACTCTCCGGCGGCCAACGCCAGGGCGTGGCGGTGGCCCGCAGCGCGGCCTTCGCCAAGCATGTGGTGATCATGGACGAGCCCACCGCGGCGCTGGGCGTGAAGGAAGGCAACATGGTGCTGGACCTGATCCGCCGCGTGCGCGACAAGGGCCTGCCGGTGGTGCTGATCAGCCACAACATGCCGCATGTGTTCGAGGTGGCCGACCGCATCCACATCGCCCGCCTGGGCAAACGCGCCGCGGTGGTGGACCCCAAGCGCATCAGCATGAGCGACACGGTGGCCGTGATGACCGGTGCGCTGGCGCCGGAGAACATCCCGGCAGAATGCCTGGCGCATTGAGCCCCACCCCACCTTTGACCACTGACACCGTGACCGACCCCGCCCCCTGGCAGCTGCGCCCGCGCGGCTCCAGCCAGGGCGGCCTGCGCCAGTACAACGAACGCGTGGTGCTGCAGGCCATCCGCCTGCACGGCGCCCTGCCCGGCGCCGAGATCGCGCGCCTGACGCACCTGACCGCGCAGACGGTGTCCCTGATCACCAAGCGCCTGCTGGATGACGGCCTGCTGGTCAAGGGCGCGCCGCAGCGCGGCAAGGTGGGCCAGCCCTCGGTGCCGCTGGCACTGAACCCCGACGGTGCGTATGCGGTCGGCGTGAAGGTGGGCCGCCGCAACATGGACCTGCTGCTGGTGGACTTCACCGGCGCGGTGCGCGAACGCTGGTCCACCGACTACCGCTACCCCGAGCCCGCGATGCTGCGCGCGGAGATCGACCAGCGCCTGCGCGAGCTGCGGCGCAAGCTGGGGCCGGCGCGGCGCGAGCTGGTGCAGGGCGTGGGCATTGCGGCGCCGCTGTCGCTGGGCGGTTGGCAGACCCTGCTGGACATGCCGGCCGACGTGGCCCAAACCTGGCGCGGCACCGACCTGCGCGCCGAGGTGGCCACGCTCACCGACTGGCCAGTGCAGCTGCTCAAGGACACCGCGGCGGCCTGCGTGGCCGAGCTGGTGGCCGGGCGTGGCCGCAGCGTGAAGAGTTTTCTCTACGTGTTCGTGGACACCTTCATCGGCGGCGGCCTGGTGGTGGACAGCCACCTGCGCCACGGCTTGAACGGCAACGCCGGCGCGATCGGTTCGCTGCCGCTGGGGCTGGCAGCGCCCGGCAGCAACGCGCCGCCGCCGCAACTGCTCAGCGTGGCGTCCCTGCTGAACCTGGAACGGCTGTATGCGGCGGCCGGCCTGGACACGGGCGCCGTCGCCGACACCCGAGCCCTTGCGGCGCCCTGGCTGCAGCACACCCAGCAATGGCTGCACGATGCCGGCGCCGCGGTGGCCCTGTCGGTGAACAGCGCCGCCTGCCTGCTGGACCTGGACGGCGTGATCATCGACGGCTCCTTCAGCCGCGAGCTGCTGCAGGCGTTGCTGCGAGCCACCGGCGAGGCGCTGGACCGCTACAGCTGGGAAGGCGTGATGCGTCCGCAAGTGCTGGCCGGCACCATCGGCTCCGACGCCCGCGCCATCGGCGGCGCGCTGCTGCCGCTGTATGCCAACTTCGCGCCGGACCGGGATCTGTTCCTGAAGCTGGACGCGTAAGGCCCTCAGGCCAGGCTCACGCGGTCGCGCCCTTCGTGCTTGCTGCGGTACAGCGCGCCGTCGGCACGGCGCAGCAGCTCGTCGGCGCTTTCCGCCGCCGCGCCGGGCGGCAGGTGGGCGATGCCGATGCTCACCGTGACGCAGGGGCCGACCGGCGAGGCCGGATGCGCCAGCGCCCGCGCCGCCAGGCGTTGCCGCAAGCCTTGCGCAACCTGAATGGCGCCATGCGCGGTGGTGTCGGGCAGCACGACGGCGAACTCCTCGCCGCCGATGCGGGCGGCGATGTCGCCGGTGCGGCGGCAGCAGGCTTGCAGCTCGCGCGCCATCTCCTTCAGGCAGCGATCGCCGCCCTCATGGCCGCAGCTGTCGTTGTAGGCCTTGAAGTGATCGACATCGAGCACCAGCAGCGCGAGCCCGCAGCCGCCACGCGTGCTGCGGCGCAGCTCCTGCTGCAAAGCCAGGTCGAACGCACGCCGGTTCGCCAGCCCAGTGAGCGCGTCCTCGTGCGCCAGACGCTCCAGCGCCATGTTGGCCAGGCGCAGCTTGTGCTCGCTGTCCTGCAGCGCCTCTTGCTGTCGCTTGGTGCGGGTGAGGTCGGCAAAGCGCAGCAGGCAACCGTCGATCACCGGTGACACCCAAACGCCATAAAAGCGTTGCTCAGGACCCGGGTCGCCTACCGCAATTTCCACTTCCGCCGGCTGCTGCTGCGCCATGACGGCCAGGCACAACTCGCCGAGCCCGCCGGAAGTCCACAGGCCAAACGCCTGGTCCGCGCGCTGGCCCGGCAGCTCCTCGGCCGGCGTACCGATCAGGCCGGCCATGTGGCCGTTGGCCAGCGCAATCACCCATTCGTCGTCGGCCACCCCGCCGCGCTTCCACAGGCGCACGGCGAGCACGCCGTCCTGCGTGGCGTCGAGCACGGCGGCCAGCAGGTGCTCGCGCGATTCGAGCGGCGCGCAGTACACCAGCATCCAGGGCGCGCCCTGATCGTCATGCACCGGCAGGATCAGCCGCTCCCAGGTGTGCACCGAGCGGCCGTATTGGGACACGTGCACCGTGTAGCAGGGGTGTCGCTCGCTCAGCACCGCGCGGTATTTCAGCAGGATGGGATTCACCCGCCGGGGGTCGATCTCGCTGACCAGCCGACCTTCCAGCTGCAGGCCGGAGTACCGCTGCACCTCCGCACCGTAGTGGCGGTAGCGAAAGTCGTCGCCCTCGGCCTGCAGCAGGATCAGGTGATCGACGAACACCTCGAAGCGCCTGGGCAGGAACTCCGCCATCGCCGGCAGGCCACTGGGGGCGGTGCGTTCACTCCACGCGGCATGGAGCGCGCGGATCACGGGGTTCTGGACGTCCTGCGCGATGCCCGAGTCGATGTCCTTCAACCACAGTGCCATGCAACCATGGTGGCAGGTTCCGTGCGCATGGCGCTCGGGACTATCCACGATCGCGCCCAACCAAAGTCACGGTCGCTCAGGGTGAAATGTCGAGCGAGCTGCTGCGACGACCCCCACGTCTTTTTCTGGCGCAAACCCCGAAGCCCGCCTTGCCCGGGTGGCCGTACGCTCTGGGGCATGGCAGCACCTTACATCCCCCAGATCCGCCTGTACCAGCAGTGGCTGCACGAGCAGCGCGGCCTGCAGTTCGACTCCTACGACGCGCTCTGGCGCTGGTCGGTCACCGACCTCGACGCCTTCTGGTCCAGCCTCTGGGACTACGAACGGTTCGAGTCGCCCACACCCTACACCGCAGTGCTCACCGAGCGCCGCATGCCGGGCGCCCGCTGGTTCACCGGCGCACAGGCCAACTACGCGCAGCGCGTGCTGCGCCATGTCAACGCGGCCCATGCGGCCGGCCATCCCGCCATCGTGAGCGAGGACGAACAGGGCCGCGTGCGCGAGCTGCGCTGGCCCGAGCTGCAGCGCCAGGTGGCCTCGGTGGCGCTCACCTTGCGCGACATGGGCGTGCAGCGTGGCGACCGGGTGGCGGCCTACCTGCCCAACGTGCCCGAGACCATCGTCGCCTTTCTCGCCTGCGCCAGCATCGGCGCGGTGTGGAGCATCTGCGCGCCCGACATGGGCACGCAGGCGGTGGCCGACCGCTTCCGGCAGATCGAGCCGCGCGTGCTGATCGCCAGCGATGGCGTGTTCTACGGCGGCCGCGCGCTGGACCGCAGCGGGGTGGTGCAGCAGCTGCGCGAGGCGCTGCCGACGGTGCAGCGGCTCATCGCGCTGCGATCACCGCATGCGACGACCACCCTGCCGGCGGATGCCGACTTCGCTGCAGCGTCCGCCCGCAACGACGCCGAAGTGGCGGCCTTCCAGCCCGAGTGGCTGCCCTTCGAGCACCCGCTGTGGATCGTGTACTCCAGCGGCACCACCGGGTTGCCGAAGGCGCTGGTGCACAGCCACGGCGGCATCCTGATGATGATGGCCGCCAGCGGCAAGCATGGCGACATCGGCAAGAGCTACGAGGCCAACAGCTTTGGCGAACGTTTCCACTGGTACAGCAGCACCGGCTGGGTGATGTGGAACTCGCAAGTGGGCGGGCTGGTGGCGGGCGCCACCATCTGCCTGTACGACGGCAGCCCCGCGGGCCCCAAGGACCAGCCGGACTGGGGCGTGCTGTGGCGCTTTGCGGCGCGCCACCGCGTCACCTACTTCGGCGCGGGTGCGGCCTTCTACGCCAACTGCATGAAGGCCGGCGTGGACATCGCTGCCTGCGGCGACTTAGGCGCAGTGCGCGCGCTGGGCGCCACCGGCTCGCCGCTGTCGGAAGAGGTGCAGCGCTGGGGCACCGCGCAGTTCGAGCGCGTGGGCACCCGCGACATCTGGTGGAACAACATCTCCGGCGGCACCGACTTCTGCGGCGCCTTTGTGGGCGGCCACCGCGAGCTGCCGCAGGTGCCAGGGCGCATGCAATGCCGCCAGCTCGGCTGTGCGGTCGAGGCCTGGAACGAAGCCGGCGAACCCGTGATCGACGAAGTCGGCGAGCTGGTGTGCACCCAGCCGCTGCCTTCCATGCCGCTGTACCTGTGGGGCGACACGGATGGGCAGCGTTACCTCGCGAGCTACTTCGACGTGTACCCCGGCGTCTGGCGTCACGGCGATTGGCTGAAGATCCACGCCGACGGCAGCTGCGTGATCTACGGCCGCAGCGACGCCACCATCAACCGCCACGGCCTGCGCCTGGGCACCAGCGAGATCTACGCCGCAGTGGAGGCGCTGCCCGAGGTGCTGGACTCGATGGTGATCGACCTGGAATACCTGGGCCGCCCGAGCTGGATGGCGCTGTTTGTCGTGTTGCGCGAAGGCGCCACGCTGGACGAGGCGATGCAACGCCGCATCGCCGACGCGATCAAGGCCGCCGTGTCGCCCCGCTTCATCCCCGATGCCATTTACCAGGCGCCCGAGATCCCGCGCACCCTGTCCGGCAAGAAGCAGGAAGTGCCGATCAAGAAGCTCTTCCTTGGCCAGCCGATCGACAAGGTGGTGAACCGGGACGCGATGGCGAACCCGGGGTGCCTGGGGTGGTATGTGGAGGTGGCGGCGCGGCGTGCGGGGTGATGCTTCGGGGCGTGCACGCGGCCGCGCTGTACTGAGCACAATCCACCGAACACGTCTGCCCACACAACAAAGGCATTTTGCGCATGCACCACCCGGACCCGAAGCTGTACGGCCTGTCCCGCAGTGTCTACACGCGCATCGCACGGCTGGCCCTCCTCGAGAAGGGTGTTCCCCACGAGCTGGAAGAAGTGGAGATCTTCGGCCCCTCCGGCGTGCCGGCGTCCCATTTGTTGCGCCACCCGTTCGGCCGCATTCCCGTGCTGGACCACGCCGGCTTCATGCTGTTCGAAACCTCGGCCATCACGCGCTACGTGGACGAGGCGTTTGCCGGCCCGGCCCTGCAGCCGGCCAGCGCGCCGGCGCGTGCCCGAATGAACCAGATCATCGGCTTGCTCGACGCCTATGCATACAGGCCCATGGTCTGGCAGGTCTTTGTCGAGAGAGTGCGGGTGCCGCTGGAAGGCGGTGTATCCGACGAGGCGAAGATCCTTGCCGGCCTGGCCGCATCAAAAACCTGCCTGCAGGTGCTGCAAGGGCTGATGAGCGGCCCGTACCTCGCGGGAGAACACGCGACGCTGGCGGACTGGCACGCCATGCCCATGCTGCAATACCTGTCGCTGGCGTCAGAAGGGGCTGAGCTGCTGTCGCAGTACCCTGCCGTGTGCCGGTGGCTGGAGACCCTGCGCCGCCGGCCGTCTGTCCAGCAAACGCAAACGGCCTATGAACGCAGCGTGCTGCAACCGTCGGCGTGAACACCCATGTCCTTCTGGCACCCGCTTGGCAGCGCCCTGCTCGGTGACTGGCACTGGCTGTTCCGCGATGCGCTGGCCTTCATCGAGCGCTGGGCGGCAGGTTCTCCATCGCCGTCGGGCCTGATCGCAAATTGACCTTGCTCCATGCCATCAACCATCTGCGCCGTGGCCCACGTACATCGATCGAAACAGCCAACGGTTCGCGTCGCCGTGACGGAGGACGCACACAGGATTTCTGACCTGCTGCCTCACCTGGGCTATCAGGTGTCCGCTGATGAGGCCTCGCTGCGGCTGGCGTATGTGCTCGGCAGCCCGAACCATGCAGTGTTCGTCGCCGAGGCCCATCGCGAACTGGTCGGCTTGTGCCTCCTTGCCGGTGTGCGCCACATCGCCAGCGCAGGCTACGCCGAGGTGATGGAACTGGTGGTCCACAGCGGTCATCAGGGCCAAGGCGTGGGAAGGTCCTTGCTCCAGCAGGCCGAAGCCTGGGCTGTGTCGCAGGGCTACGGCCGGGTCAGACTGCGGTCCGGCGTGCAGCGTGAAGAGGCCCACCAGTTCTATGAGCGGCTGGGCTATTCCAGGTCGCGGGCGAGCTATGCATTCGAGCGGACCTTGGCTGCAATACAGCCGCCGGAGCCGACATGGGTGGGCGCGCACCGGCTTCCTCCATGGCCCACATCCGCCTCCGAAAGCTGAGCTGAACGCAACCATGAGACGCCGGGTGCTTCAATATGGCCTTCGACCCTGATCTGGCGCAGCGCGTTCGCGCTGTGCTCGCCGACCGGCCTGGCATCACCGAACGCAGGATGTTCGGTGGCCTGGCTTTCCTGGTGGACGGCAAGATGTTCATTGGCATCCGTAACTCGAGCCTGATGGCCCGGGTTGGGCCGGAGCACCATCAGGATGCGCTGGCCATGCACAACGTTCGGGTGATGGACTTCACCGGCCGCCCCATGAAGGGATACGTCTATGTCGATCCACCGGCCATTGCGCACGACAATGAGTTGAACGCCTGGGTGCTGTGGTGCGCCGATCACGTGGCTCGGCTCCCTGCAAAGCAGCCCAGGCAGGCTGGTTGACGGCCACCACTCACCCAATGTCGACACGCTGGCTCGTCTTCATGGCCCAACCACCGTATCCAGATGCCCTCGTTCACCCTTAGCACCGAACTGAAGGTCACCCCGCAGGCGTTCTGGCAGCAGATGTCGATGGCCGCCGTGAACGCCGAGTTGCGGCCGCTCGTGCGAATGACGGCGCCCGCTGCCTGGCGTGACTGCCCACTGGATCAGTGGCACAGCGGGCGGGTGCTCTTTCGCAGCCTGGTCCTGTTGTTCGGTTGCTTGCCGGTCGACGTGCACTCGCTTCGCCTGGAGTCCATCTCTGCGGGGCACGGGTTCCTGGAAAGATCGACGTCATGGGGCAACAGGCAATGGCAGCACGAGCGGCTGACCACGCCGACTGCGGCCGGCTGCATCGTCACCGACACGGTGACCGTCGTGGGCCGCATCCGGCTCATCACCGCGCTCCTGATGCCTGTGTATCGGCTCGTCTTCCGGCATCGGCATCGGCAGCTGCGGCGGCTGCATGGTGCGGCGAACGCTGACACATCCCCATGACGCGGCCCGTCCATTCAGCGCCATCCCGTCTGCACCAGGCGCTCGGCCTGCTGGCATGGCTGGCGGTCGCCTTCGCCACCGGCGCGGTGGGGGCCGTTGCCTCCATCGAGGCCGCGTCGTTCTATGCGCAGCTGAATCGCCCAGCCTGGGCGCCGCCGGCTTCGGTGTTCGGGCCGGTATGGAGCACGCTGTTCACCCTGATGGGCGTTGCTGCCTGGCTGGTGTGGCGACAGACCGGCGTTACCCACCGGGCGCTGGGGCTGTTCCTCGCGCAGCTGGCCGCCAACGCACTGTGGTCATGGCTGTTCTTCGCCTGGCACCAGGGCGCCCTCGCCTTTGCCGACGTGTTGCTGCTGCTGGTGCTGATCGCCGCCACGCTGCTGTCGTTCTGGCGCATCCATCGCCTCGCCGCCCTCCTGCTCCTGCCCTACTTCCTGTGGGTGAGCTTCGCCTCGGCGCTCACCTGGGCAGTGTGGCGCGGCAACCCTGGCCTGCTGTGACGGCCCTGCATCGCCAACTCGCAGAAGGTTCGCGCCACCATGAACAATCCTTGCCAGGCGGCCGCTGTCGTCTATGTCAAAGACCTCCGCGCCATGAGCCGCTTCTATGCAGAGGCTGTCGGCCTTCAGGTGGTGGAGGAAGCGCCGGGGCATGTGGTGCTCGAATCCAGCGGCTTTCAGCTGGTGCTGGTCGCCATGCCGGAGCACATCGCGCAACAGGTGCACATCGCCACGCCCCCGGTACGCCGGGAAGAGACACCGATCAAGCTGTGTTTCTTCGTGCCCGGCATTGCGGCGGTTCGTGAGCGCGCGCTGGCGTGCGGTGGCGAGATGAACGCTGCGCAGCGCGAGTGGGTGTTCCAGGGCCACCGCGTCTGCGATGGGCACGATCCCGAAGGGAACGTTCTGCAGGTGCGCGGACCCGTGCGATAGCCGGCTCCGCCAACACGCCCGGCGCGAATGCCGCCACGACCCATCTTTCCACTGACATCCTCCCGATGTTCGCCCTCACCGTCATCGCCAGCCCGAACCCCGGGAGCTTCTGTCACGCCATGGCGCAGGTCGCCCATTCCGTGTTGGCACAGCGTGGGTATGAACAGCGCGTGCATGACCTGTACGCCGAAGGCTTCAACCCCGTGCAGCCCACCGGCGAGCTGCAGAACACCGCGTCGGCCGACCCCCTGGTGGAGCAGCACTGCGCGGAGCTGGCGCAGGCCGATCTGGTGCTGGTGTTCCACCCCAACTGGTGGGGCCAGCCGCCAGCCATCCTGAAAGGCTGGATCGACCGGGTGTTCAGGCTGGACACCGCCTACGGCTATCCGCCCGGCGTGCCGCCGGAGGGCGAGCCGGTCGGGTTGCTCAAGGCACGGCAAGCGCTGGTGTTCAACACCTCCAACACGCCGCCGGCACGCGAACAAGCCGTGTTCGGCGACCCGCTCGAAGCGCTGTGGAAGCGATGCGTCTTTCCACTGTGCGGTGTGAATAACGTGGTCCGGCGCATGGTGGGGCCCATGTCGGGCAGCACCGCCGAACAACGCGATGCCTGGCTGGCGGAGGTGCGCCGCCTCGTGGCGCAGGCCAACACATAAGGGGACGAAGCATCGACACACCATCACACCCCTCCACCGCCGATGACTTCAAGGCGTTGGAGCAGTCCCGGCTTCGTGCGCTGGTGGAGCGGAACATGGCGCTGGCGTGGCAGCTGCATTCGCCCGACTTCGAGCTCGTCACGCCGGGCGGTACCCGCTACTCGCGCGCGCAGTACCTGGGTGACGTGGAGTCCGGGCAGTTGAACTACCTGCGCTGGACGCCGGGCGACATGTGGGTGCGGATGTATCCCCAGGTGGTGCTGCTGCGGTACCAGGCGGCGCTGGAGATGGGCGACAGCCCGGCCAACGCCACATCGTTCCGCTGTTGGCACACCGACGCCTATGAACAGCGGGACGGCCTCTGGCAGGTGGTGCTCTCGCAGGCCACCTTGATCAGGTAGCGTCCGGTGTGGCACGCCAACCCGGGCTTGATGTAGTCTTGGCCGCACACCAAGGAAGGCACGATGACCCTCTCCACTGTCTCTACCTGGCACCAACTGGTCCAGTCACGCAACGCAAAAGGGCTGGGCGGCCTGCTGGCCGACGACGTCGTCTTCCACTCGCCCGTGGTGCACACCCCGCAGGTGGGCAAGGCGGTGACGGCCCAGTACCTCTCCGCGGCCTTCCATGTGTTCTTCAACGAGTCGTTCCGCTATGTGCGCGAGGTGGTCGGTCCGCGCGATGCGGTGCTGGAGTTCCAGGTGCAGATCGACGGCATCGAGGTGAACGGCGTGGACATGCTGGCTTGGAACGACGAGGGCCGCATCGTGGACTTCAAGGTGTTGATCCGCCCGCTCAAGGCGATCAACCTGATTCACCAGAAGATGGCCGCCCTGCTGCAGGCCAAGGAGCGCTCATGAACACCACGGTTCCCAGCCTCTACACCTGGCTCGGTGGCATCGAGGCACTGAACCGCCTGACCGAACGCTTTTATGAACGGGTTCGCGACGACGCGGTGCTGGCCCCCGTGTTCGCCCACATGGGCGCCGAGCATCCGCAACATGTGGCGGCCTTCCTGGCCGAGGTGCTGGGTGGCCCGGCCGACTACTCGGCGCGGCATGGCGGGCATCCGCACATGATCCGCCAGCACCTGAACCGGCACCTGGACCAGGCACAAAGGCGCGCCTGGGTCAGCCTGTTGCTGGACACCGCTGACGAACTTCAGATGCCGGACGACCCCGAGTTCCGCTCGGCGCTGGTGGGTTACCTGGAATGGGGCTCGCGGCTGGCGGTGATCAACTCGCAGCCCGGCGCCACGGCGGACGCCGATGCGCCCATGCCGCGCTGGGGCTGGGGCGAGGTCAAAGGCCCGTACCAGCCGGAGAAGGTGTAGGCAGCCCAGCCGGACCGCGCCGCTAGGACGCCACGCCTGCCCGCTCCAGCATCGCGTGCAGCAGCACGTTGCATCCCGCGGTGATGTGCTCCGGCTTGGCGTCCTCGATCTCGTTGTGGCTGATGCCGTCCTTGCAGGGAATGAAGATCATGCCGGCCGGCGCCAGGCGCGCCATGTACACCGCGTCGTGCCCCGCGCCGGACACGGCCGGCATGTGGGAGTACCCCAACTTCTGCGCAGCGCGCGTCACCGCCTCGATGCACTCGCGGTCGAAGGGCTGCGCCGGGTAGGCCGACACCGGCTCGATCACGATGGACAGCCCGCTGTCGGCCGCCAGGCGCGCGGCCACCTCACGGATGTCCGCGTCCATCGCCTCGCACAGCGCATCGGTGGCGTTGCGCAGGTCGATCGAGAACTTCACGCGCCCGGGAATGACGTTGCGGCTGTTGGGGTGCACCTGCACCATGCCCACGGTGCCGCGGCCATGCGGCGGGTGGCGGTGGGCGCAGGCCACCACCTCCTGCATCAGGCGCGAGGCCACCTGCAGCGCGTCGCGCCGCAGCGCCATCGGCGTGGGGCCGGCGTGGGCCTCCATGCCGGTCACCGTGCAGTCGTACCAGCGAATGCCCAGCACGCCGGTCACGCAGCCGATAGTGACGTCATGGTCCTCCAGCACCGGGCCCTGTTCGATGTGGGTCTCGAAGTACGCGCCGATCGGGTGGTCGCCCGGCTCCTGCGGGCCGATGTAGCCGATGCGCTCCAGCTCGCCCTTCACCGTCTTGCCCTCGGTGTCGGTGGCTGCATACGCATGCTCCAGCGTGAAGGCCTTGGCGAACACGCCCGACCCCATCATCACCGGCACGAAACGCGAGCCTTCCTCGTTGGTCCAGAAGGCCACCTCGATCGGCGCTTCGGTCTCGATGCCGTGGTCGTTGAGCGTGCGCACCACCTCCAGCCCAGCCAGCACGCCGTAGTTGCCATCGAACTTGCCGCCGGTGGGCTGGGTGTCGATGTGGCTGCCGGTCACGATGGGCGGCAGCGCGTTGTTGCGCCCCGGGCGGCGCATGAAGCCGTTGCCGATCTTGTCGATGGTGACCGTCATGCCGGCCTCGCGCGCCCAGCGGGTGACGAGGTCGCGGCCCTGGCGGTCCAGGTCGGTCAGGGCCAGGCGGCAGACGCCGCCCTTGGCCGTGGCGCCAATCTGCGCCAGCTCCATCAGCGAAGCCCAGAGGCGATCGCCGTTGATGCGCAGCTGGTCCAGGGCAAGCGGTGTGGTCGCGGTGTCCATGGCGGTCTCCTGTTCAGCGCGCCACCGCGGTGGGCGCCAGTTCCTTCGCGCGCCGTGCAACGGCATCGAATTGCGGGCCGAAGGCCGGGCGCTTCACGTAGCGGCCAGCGCCTTGCTCCGCACGCAGGTCGCCATTGGCATACACCAGCTTGCCGCGGCTGATGGTGTGGCTGGCGATGCCGCGCACGGTGCGGCCCTCGAAGATGTTGAAGTCGCCCTTGGAATGCTGGGTCTTGGCCGACAGCGTCTTGCTGCCCTGCGGGTCCCACAGCACCAGGTCGGCATCCGCGCCCTCGGCAATCAGCCCCTTGCGCGGGTAGATGTTGAACAGCTTGGCGGTGTTGGTGGAGGTCACCGCCACGAACTCGCTGGGCGTGAGCCGGCCGGTGTTCACGCCGGCGTCCCAGATGACCGCCAGCCGCTCCTCGATGCCGCCGCAGCCATTGGGGATCTTGGCGAAGGCCTCGCGGCCCGCGGCCTTCTGCGCAGCGCAGAAGGTGCAGTGGTCGGTGGCCGTGGTGTGCAGGTTGCCGGCCTGCAGCTGGCGCCACAGGTGCTCCTGGTGGCCACTGGGGCGGAAGGGCGGGCTCATCACATGCGCGGCCGCGCGGGCGAAATCGGGGTCGCGGTACACGCTGTCGTCGATCACCAGGTGGCCGGCCAGCACCTCGCCGTACACCCGCTGTCCGCGGGCGCGGGCGCGGGCGATCGCATCGGCCGCTTCGATGCAGGACACATGCACCACGTAGATCGGCACGCCCAGCACGTCGGCGATCGCGATCGCGCGGTTGGCCGCTTCGGCCTCCACCATCGGCGGGCGCGACAGCGGGTGGCCCTCGGGGCCGGTGATGCCCATCTTGGCCACCTCCTGCTGCAGCAGGTACACCAGCTCGCCGTTTTCCGCATGCACGGTGGGCATGGCACCCAGCTCCAGCGCGCGGCGGAAGCTGTTCACCAGCGTTTCGTCATCGCACATGATGGCGTTCTTGTAGGCCATGAAGTGCTTGAAGCTGTTCACGCCTTCTTCGGTGACCAGGGTGCCCATGTCGCGGTGCACCGCCTCGCTCCACCAGGTCACCGCCACGTGGAAGCCATAGTCGGCCGCCGACTTCTCGGCCCAGCCGCGCCAGGTGCGGAAGGCCTCCATCAGCGGCTGCTGCGGATCGGGGATCACGAAGTCGATGATGCTGGTGGTGCCGCCCGCCAGCCCGGCCGCGGTGCCGGTGAAGAAGTCGTCCATGGTGACCGTGCCCATGAACGGCAGCTGCATGTGGGTGTGCGGGTCGATGCCGCCGGGCATCAGGTACTGCCCGCTGCCGTCCAGGGTGGTGGTGCCGGCGGGCGCCTGGCTCGCTGCCGAGGCACCCACGGCCGCGATGCGGCCCTCCACGCACAGCACGTCGCCAGAGCTAGCGCGGTCGGCATTGACGATGGTGGCACCACGGATCAGCAGGGGAGCAGTCATCACAGGTCCTTTCAGGTCACAGCTTCTCAGCGGCGCTTGGCGGTGAAGAAGTAGTACGCACCGGCGACGGCCAGGCTGAAGAACCAGCCGAAGTCGAACAGCGACACCAGCGCCGGCGGCACGCTGGCCTTGTCGGCGATGCCGGACACCACCAGGTAGCCCGGCAGGCAGGGCAGCACGCCCAGCACGAAGGCGATGAGGGCCTGCACGTTCCAGCCGCCGCTGTATTCGTAGTCGCCACCGCGGCGATACAGGTCGGGCACGTTGAGCTCGGTGCGCCGCACCAGGAAGTAGTCCGCCAGCAGGATGCCGGCGATGGCGCCCAGCAAGGTGCCGTAGCCGCCCAGCCAGGTGAAGAGGTAGCCGCCCGAGGTGGCCAGCAGCTTCCAGGGCATGAACAGCAGGCCGATCAGCGCGGCGATGATGCCGCCCATGCGGAAACTCACCTTCGAGGGCGCGAGCTGGCTGAAGTCATACGAGGGCGACACCAGGTTGGCGGCCACGTTGGTGGTCAGGTTGGCCAGCAGGATGACCAGCAGGCCGATGCCCGCGGCCACCGG
Organism: Ideonella sp. BN130291; assembly: GCF_036231905.1. NCBI lineage: Bacteria > Pseudomonadati > Pseudomonadota > Betaproteobacteria > Burkholderiales > Sphaerotilaceae > Ideonella > Ideonella sp. BN130291. The sequence goes on from NZ_JAZARE010000005.1 coordinate 431,823, forward strand.
GCCCATCTGCGTGAGCAGGCCGTCGGGGAACAGCTGTGCCTTGCCGTAGAGGATGGCCGATGCGGAGAAACCGATCACGCCCACCATGGAGAACAGCGCCATCGGGATCGGCAGGCCGATCGCCTGGCCCAACACCTGGTCCTTCTGCGATCTGGCGAAGCGGGTGAAGTCGGGGATGTTCAGCGCCAGCGTGGCCCAGAAGCCCACCAGGCCGGTGAGCGCGGCCCAGGTCTTGGGCCCGCCCTCCACCACCTTGGCCGGCAGGTTGAACAGCTGCCCCGAAGGCACCCGCATCATCAGCACCACCACCAGCAGGATGGACGCACCGATCATCAGCGGCGCGGCAATCACCTCCAGCTTGCGGATGGATTCCGGCCCGCGCCAGATGTAGTAGATGTGCACTGCCCAGAAGGCCATGAAGCACAGGAACTGCGAGGTGCTGATGGTCTCGCCCGCCGCCGGCCCGGCGAAGCCGGCGCCCAGCACGTTGAAGAAGCCATGCAGCGCCAGGCCGCCGAAGTAGCAGTTGATCGAGAACCATCCGCAGGCCACCAGCCCGCGCAGCACCGCCGGCAGGTTGGCGCCGCGCACGCCGAAGGAGGCGCGCGCCAGCACCGGGAAGGGGATGCCATGCTTCTGCCCCGCGCGGCCCATCAGCACCATGGGCACCAGCACGATGCAGTTGGCCAGGAACACCAGCCACACCGCCTGCTGCCAGGTGAAGCCCTGGTCCAGCATGGAACTCGCCATGGTGTAGGTCGGCACGCACACCACCATGCCCACCCACAGGGCGGCATAGTCCTTCCAGTTCCAGTGGCGCTGCGCCTGGGCCGTGGGCGCCAGGTCGTCGTTGGACAGGGAGGGAGACGCGTCGTATGCGCTCCCTGGCAGAGGGACCGCGCTGCTGCTGGTTGAAGCCATGGGATGTCCTCGGTTGGGCCCGATGGGCCGTGGTGTGGTTTCAGGGCCGGGAAAGCAAGCCGCGGGCCGCTGGGTGGGTCGAGATGCTAGGCCGATCAGGCGGGCGTTGCCACCCCGGGCGACCCTGTGCTGCAACTGCGCATCGGGTTGTTCGGATGGGTGGTCCAGTTGGCGTAGTCGCCGCTCACCGCGCGCCCGGTGCGCAGGTCGGTTTCACCGGGCTGCAGCACCCGCATGGTGATGGTGTCGGGCACCGGGCAGATGGACACGCAGAGGTTGCAGCCGACGCACTCCTCCTCCTTCACCTCGAAGAAGCGCCGGCCGTCGCGCGTGGCGCTGATCGCCTGGTGCGAGGTGTCCTCGCACACCACATGGCAGCGGCCGCACTGGATGCAGCTGTCCTGGTGGATCACCGCCTTCTCGATGTGGTTGAGGTCCAGTTGCTGCCAGTCCTTCACCGTGGGCACGGCGCGGCCACGGAAGTCCTCGATGCTGCGGTAGCCCTGCTCGTCCATGAAGTTGGCGAGGCCGTCGCACAGGTCCTGCACGATCTTGAAGCCATAGACCATGGCGGCGGTGCACACCTGCACATTGCCGGTGCCCAGCGCGATGAACTCGGCCGCGTCGCGCCAGGTGGTCACGCCGCCAATGCCGGAGATCGGCAGGCCGGCGGTGAGCGGGTCGCGTGCGATCTCGGCCACCATGTTCAGCGCGATCGGCTTCACCGCCGGCCCGCAGTAGCCACCGTGCGAGCCCCAGCCGCCGGTGTGCGGGCTCATCGCCATGCGCTCCAGGTCCACGCCCATCACCGAGTTGATGGTGTTGATCAGGCTCACCGCATCGGCGCCCCCCGCCTTGGCCGCACGCGCCGGGTGGCGCACGTCGGTGATGTTGGGAGTGAGCTTCACGATCACCGGCAGCTTCGAATAGTGCTTGCACCATGCGGTCACGCGCTGGATGTATTCCGGCACCTGGCCCACGGCCGCGCCCATGCCGCGCTCGCTCATGCCGTGCGGGCAGCCGAAGTTGAGCTCCACGCCGTCGGCGCCCGTGTCTTCCACCATCGGCAGGATGCGTTTCCAGCTCTCCTCCACCACCGGCACCATCAGCGACACCACCATCGCGCGGTCGGGCCAGGCGCGCTTGACGCGGCGGATCTCTTCCAGGTTCACCCGCAGCGGCCGGTCGCTGATCAGCTCGATGTTGTTGAAGCCGATCACCCGCCGGTCCTGCGACATCAGCGTGGCATATCGCGGGCCGTTCACGTTGACCACCGGCGGATCCTCGCCCAGCGTCTTCCACACCACGCCGCCCCAGCCCGCCTCGAAGGCGCGCACCACGTTCACTTCCTTGTCGGTGGGCGGCGCGGAGGCCAGCCAGAACGGGTTGGGGCTGGAGATGCCGACGAAGTTGCTGCGCAGGTCAGCCATGCTGTGCCTCCGTTTCGATGGCGGTGGCGGCCGCCGTTGCGCCCAGCTCCAGGTCGATGGACACCGCGGCGCGTTTGCCGTGTTCCACCGCCTCCACCGTGAGGTCGCGCCCGCCGAAGCGGCAGTCGCCGCCCGCCCACACCCGCGAATGGCTGGTGCGGCCGTCGGCATCGGTGGCAACGCGGCCGCCCTTGAGCTCGATGGACACGCCCGCCGGCTCGGGCATATAACACTGGCCGATCGCCTTGAGCACCATGTCGGCTTCCAGGGTGAACTGCTCGCCGGTTTCCACCAGCCGGCCATCGGGCGCCAGCGCGGTGGCTGCGAAGCGCATGCCACGCAGTACGCCGCCCTCGCTGACCACCGCCTTGGGCGCAGCCCAGTGGCGCAGGGTCACGCCATTCGTCTGGGCCCAGCGCTGCTCCACCACCGAGGCCGACATCGCCTCGGGCCCGCGCCGGTACACGATGCTCACCTCTTCGGCGCCCAGCAGCCGCGACTGCACGGCGGCGTCCACCGCCGTCATGCCGCCGCCGATCACCGCCACCCGGCGGCCCACCGGCACGGTGGACTTGTCTGCCGCCTGCCGCAGCTCGGCGATGAAGTCCACCGCATCGCGCAGGCCCGGCAGCTGCGGCTCGGCGATGCCCAGCGCGTTCACGCCCGCCAGCCCGAGGCCGAGGAACACCGCATCGTGGTCGGCGACCAGGGTGTCCAGTGTGAAGTCGCGGCCCAGCATCTGGCCATTGCGCACCTCGATGCCACCGATGGACAGCAGCCAGGCGACCTCGCGCTGGGCGAAGTCCCCGGCCGTCTTGTACGCCGCCAGGCCGTATTCGTTCAGCCCACCCAGCTTCGGGCGGGCATCGAACAGCACCACCGCATGGCCGCGCCGTGCCAGGCCATGCGCGCACGCCAGCCCGGCCGGGCCCGCGCCCACCACCGCAATGCGCCGGCCCGTGCTGGCGGCGCGGGTGAACAGGGGCGCGCCGGGTGCGGCCATGTGGGCATCGGTGGCATAACGCTGCAAGGCGCCGATCTCCACCGGCTTGTCCTCATGCGTGTTGCGCACGCAAGCCTGCTCGCACAGCACCTCCGTGGGGCACACCCGCGCGCACATGCCCCCCAATGGGTTGGCCTCCAGGATGGTGCGGGCGGCACCGCGCAGGTTGTCCTGCGCGATGCGCTGGATGAATGTGGGCACGTCGATGCCGGTGGGGCAGGCCGTCTGGCAGGGCGCGTCGAAGCAGTAGTAGCAGCGCTCCGCTTCGATCAGCGCCTGGGCGCGGGTGAGCGGCGGGTGGGCGTCGCCGAAGTTGCGGGCGACCTCCGCCAGGTTCAGGCGGCCGGCGTGGATCCCGCAGGCGCGGGATGAAGGTGTGTCCAAGGCGAGGCTCCTGCGAATGGAGAACGAAGTGCGGACGGCCGGCGCCGCCATGAACTCCCAGCGGCGGCGGAATATTGACGGTTCAGTAAAACTTTGACTACCTGGTAAAAACACCTGTACGCATGGGCCGTGCCAGCCGGCCCGGCTGCGGGTGGCCGCCCCACAATCACGCCATGACGACCGCCGCCCGATCGAAGGCCGCCAGCCCCCCACCCGCCGCGGCCCCGCGCCCGCCACGCGCCGCCCGCCTGCGCAAGCAGCAGCAGATCCTGCTGGAGGCGGAAGCGCAGTTCGCGCGCTATGGTTTCGAAGGCGCGTCGCTGGACGGCATTGCCGCCGCCCTGGGCATCAGCCGCCAGAACATGCTGTACTACTTCGCCAGCAAGGAGGAGCTGTACGACGCCGTGCTGGACAACGTGCTCGCCGCCTGGGTGGAAGGCATGGACACCATGGCGCGCGGCAAGGATCCGGAGGCCGCCATCAGCGCCTACGTGGCCGCCAAGCTGCGTTTCTCGCAGGAGCGCCCCAGCGGCTCCGCGGTGTTCACGCGCGAGGTGATGGCCGGTGCGCCGCGCTATGCGGACAAGCTCGCGCAGCAGGTGCTGCCCCACCTGCGCACGGATGTGAAGACCTTCGAAAAGTGGGCGCGCAAGGGGCTGATCGCACGGGTGGACTTCACCCACCTGATGTTCGTGATCTGGTCGGTCACGCAGGCCTATGCCGACCTGGCGCCGCAGTTTGCGCTGCTGCTGGGCAAGCCGCAGCTGGAAGACCGCGACTTCGCCGCGGCCCATGCCCTCATCACGCGGCTGGTGGTGAGCAGCCTGCGCAAGTGAACCGAAGAAGGCTCAGCCGCCCTGCATCACTGGCCGCAGCACCGCCCGCGCCGGCAATCGCAGCACGAACTCGGAGCCCAGCCCCAGGCCGGCACTGTGCACCCCGATGCTGCCGCCATGCAGTTCCACCAGCGCGCGGCTGAGCGACAACCCGATGCCGAGCCCTCCCTGGCTGCGGTCCAGCTTGGGCGCCACCTGCGAGAAAAGCTCGAAGATCGTCTGCTGTGACGCCGGCGCCAGCCCGATCCCGTTGTCACGCACGCGGATGGCCACACCGCCGTCGGGCCCGGCCTCCGTGGCCAGATCGATGGTGCCGCCTTCGTCGGTGTACTTCGCCGCGTTGGAGAGCAGGTTGGACAGCACCTGGGCCAGCCGCAGCGGGTCGGCATCCAGGGTCAGCGGCTCGGTCGGCACGGACACGCCCAGCCGATGGCGCCGCCCGTCGATCAGCGGCCTGGCGGTTTCCATCGCGGCGTCCACCACCGCGGACAGCAGCACCGGCTCGCGCCGCAACTGCAGCCGCCCGAGCGCGATGCGCGACACATCGAGCAGGTCGTCCAACAGCAAGGCCATGTGGCGGGACTGGCGCTCGATCACGTCCAGCGCCCAGCGGCTTCGCTCCGCCGACACGCCAGGCGCCTTGGCCACCAGCACGCCCTGCCGTATCGGCGCCAGCGGGTTGCGCAGCTCATGCGCCAGCGTGGCGAGGAACTCGTCCTTGCGCCGGTCGGCTTCCCGCAGCGCCTGCAGCGCGTGCACCTGCTCAGTCACATCATGCCCCTGGGCGAAAATGCCGGCCACCCGTCCTTCGCCATCAAAGACCGGCTGGTAGACCAGGTCCACAAAGGTCTCGGACACCGGGCTGCCGGGCTCCTTCTGCACCATGAGCCGCATGCCGCGCCCCACGAAGGGCTCGCCGCTGTCGTACACGCCGCGCAGCAGCTCCTCGAAACCCTGGTTGCTCACGTCAGGCAATGCCACAAACGCGGGCTTGCCGATGATGTCGCGGTGCCCCACCAGCTGGTAGTAGGCCTGGTTCGCCATCTCGAACACGAAGTCGGATCCGCGCAGCACAGCGATGAAACCGGGTGCCTGGTCGAACCACAGGCGCAGAGTCTCGGCCACGTCCTGCGCATCGCGCACCAGCTTGTCGCGCTGGCGTTCGGCCAGCACGCGGGGCGTTTCCTCGGTACAGGCGCAGAACAGGCCACCGATGTCGCCGTTTTCGTCGTAGATCGGGCTGTACGACCAGGTGAAGTAGGTTTCCTCGCTGAAGCCATTGCGTTCCATCACCAGCAGCACCCGGTCGTTCCAGGTCGGCTGGCCGTGTTGGAGTACCTGCTCCACCTGCGGCTGGAGCACCGGCCAGATGTCGCTCCAGGTGTCCTTCGCCGGCCGGCCGAAGGCCTGCGGATGCCGCTGGCCCAGCACCGGGATGTAGGCCTCGTTGTAGATGTTCACGAGCTCGCCGCCCCACCACACGAACATCGGGAAGAGCGAGTTCAGGCACAGGTTGACGGCGGTGCGCAGGCTGTGAGGCCACTGTTCCACCGGCCCGAGCGCAGTGGCCGCCCAGTCGGTCTGCCGGAACAGGCGGCCGGTCACCGTATCCGGTATGGCACCGGGCAGGCGGGTGAGCTGCACCGCTTCTTCGGAGGTGGGCGAGCTCATGGGCGGGCGTTGGCGTTCACGGCGGCTGGGGAGCGGGTCGCATGTCAAGGCAACTGGCGTGCCGCACTGGCGCGGCACCGCGTCCTGACACTGGCGAAGCATCGCACTACGTCGCGTCCCAGCGGAAGGCCAGCGTCGCCCGGGCCGCGCTGGCCTGCACCAGCCGCGCGTTGGCCTCGTCGCTGCGCTGCACCCATTCTGCGGCCGCCTGCGCCGAACGTCCGAACTGCTGGTGCCGGGTGGTCAGGCGCTGCACCCGCAGGCCGTCGTCCACCGCCACGTACCAGCATGCGTCCAGCAGTGGCGCGACCTCATCCCAGGGCGGGGTATCGAGCAGCAGGTAGTTGCCTTCCACGATCACCAGCGGCGTGCTGGCCGGTACCGCCAGCGCACCGGCCACCGGCTCCTCGATCTCGCGGCGGAACTCCGGCGCGTACACCACCTCGCCCTCCCGCGGCTGGCGCAGCCTGCGCAGCAAGGCCACGAAGCCATGGGCATCGAAGGTGTCCGGCGCGCCCTTGCGGTCGGCCAGCCCCAGGCGCAGCAACTCGGCTTGCGCGAGATGGAAACCGTCCATGGGCACCACCTGCGCCTGGCCGCCCAGCGCCGATTGCAGCAGGGCAGCCACGGTGGACTTGCCGGCCCCGGGTGGCCCGGCAATGCCCAGCAGGCGGCGTCCGCCGGCGGCCAGCAGCGCTTGCGCGCGCTGCAGATACACCGGCGGCAGCGAGAGGGTGGATGCGGTATTCATTCGGTCGGGATGGTCAGCGGCCCGCCGCGCTTGGCGGCGTCCAGCACGATGCGGGTGGTGAAGCTGCGCACGTTCGTGTCGTGCAGCAGGCAGGCTTCGCAGAAGGCGTCATAGGCGGCCAGGTCGGGCACGATCACCACCAGCACATAGTCCGCCTCGCCGGCCACGCCGTAGCACTGCTGCACTTCCGGCCGCGCCACCAGGCGGTCGCGGAAGGCGTGGGCCGCGCGCGCCGACTCATCCACCAGGTCCACCTGCACGATGGCGGTGAGCCCGAGGCCCAGCGCGCGGCAATCCAGCGTGGCGGTCTCGGCCACGATGACACCGGCTTCGCGCAGGCGCTTCAGCCGGCGCTGCACCGCAGCGGCCGACAGGCCCACCTGTTCGCCGATGCGGTCGCTGGGCAGGCGCGTGTCACGCTGGTAGAGGTCGAGGATCTTGCGGTCGAAACCGTCGAGCGGCATGGCAGGAAAGGCCGCAGCGGCGGCATCAAGAATGCGGGATCGCCGCAAGGCGGGCGGCGGGTTTGCGGCCAGGCGCACCGGCGCCAGGCCGACACTGGCGGCCATGCAGATTATCAAGACACCGCACCGTCTGTCGCTGGAGCGCATCGCGCAGGCCGCCGCCGCCATGCCGGCCGTGTTCGCCCACAGCCCGCAGTTCGAATGCGAGCCGCTGTCGCAGGCGCTCGGCTGCCCGGTGCTGCTGAAGGTGGAAACCATGAACCCGCTGCGCTCCTTCAAGGGCCGCGGCGCCTTCTACTTCATGCACCAGATGGCCGGCGCGCTGGCGGGCCGCCCGCTGGTGTGCGCCACCGCGGGCAACTGGGGCCAGGCCATGGCCTACCTGTGCCGAGCGCAAGGCCGTCCCTTGATCGTGTACTGCTCTGCCGCGGCCAACCCGCTGAAGCTGCAGCGCATGCGCAGCATGGGCGCCGAACTGCGCCTGCACGAGGGCGACTTCGACGCCGCGAAGGCCGAAGCGCGGCGCTTCTGCGAAGTCAGCGGCGCCTATTTCGTGGAAGACGGCTTCGAGCCCAGCATTGCCGAAGGCGCCGGCACCATCGCGGTGGAGCTGCTGCGCAATGGGCCACCGGCCTTCGACACGCTGCTGGTGCCGCTGGGCAACGGTGCGCTGCTGACCGGCATCGGCCGTTGGATGAAGGCCCACGCGCCGCAGGTGAAGGTGGTCGGCGTGTGCAGCGAGGCGGCCGACGCCATGGCGGTGTCCTGGCGCGAGGCGCGCGTGGTGCAGCGCCCCAGCGCCCACACCATCGCCGACGGCATCGCGGTGCGCTGCCCGGTGCCCGAAGCGGTGGCCGACATGGCCGGCTGCGTGGACGACGTGGTGCTGGTGAGCGAAGAGGCCATCGAGCGCGCGATGCGGCGGCTGCACAGCCACGCGGGCCTGATGGTGGAGCCGGCGGGCGCCGTGGGCATCGCCGCCCTGCTGGCCCATCCCTCGCTGCGCCAGGGGCGCGCGGCCACCGTGCTGTGCGGCAGCAACCTCACCCCCGAACAAGCCACGCGCTGGCTCGCTTGACAGGAGACTTCATGATGATCGACCACGTTTCACTCGGCACCCATCGCTACGACCAAGCGGTGCGCTTCTACCGCGAAGCGCTCGCGCCCTTGGGGCTCACGCTGCTGCGCGACACCGGCAAGGAAGCCGCCTTCGGCACGCCGGAACAATGGTGCTTCTTCCTCTACCCGGTGGACGAAGCCGAGCCGATTGCCGCCAAGGGCACCCACATCGCGCTGAGGGCCGAAAGCCGCGCCCAGGTAGCGCAGGTGCATGCGCAGGCGCTGACCCTGGCGGGCCAGGACGTGTTCACGCCCCGCACCCGGCCGGACATCAACGACACGTACTTCGGCGCGATGTTCAAGGACCTGGACGGCCACGCGATCGAGGTGAAGACCGACAGCACGAGCTGACCCGGCGCGGGCATGGCGGGCACCCGGGTTGCAGTGCGAGAAGCACCCCAACGCACGGAGAACGCCATGAAGGAAGACAAGCCCCTGGCGAAGGGCCAGGTCAAGGACACCACCGACGCTGCCGTGGAGCGCGTGGGCACCCACGCGGCGGCCACCACCGGCGGTGCGCTCGCAGGGGCGGCCGCCGGTGCCGCCAGCGGCCTGGCCTTCGGGCCGGTGGGCAGCGTGGCGGGCGCCGTGGGTGGCGCACTGGCGGGCGCGGCGGCGGGTGCATCCACGGGCCGCGGCGTGGACATCGACACCGAGGCTTTCGAGCGCCACTGGCGCGAGCAGTACGCCAGCCGGCCCTATGCCACAGCGGGCCGCAGCTACGAACACTATGCGCCGGCCTACCGCTACGCGATCCAGAGTTACGCCCGCTCCGACCATCCACGCACTTGGGACGAGGTGCAGGAAGAGCTGCGCGCGGGCTGGAACGACGCACGGGGCGAATCGCCACTGGCCTGGGACGAGGCCGAGCCCGCGATGCGGGAGGCCTGGGAGCACATGTACGACCCCGCGCAGTCGGCCTGACACTCGGGGCCATCTGGGCACGCCATGTGCCCCGCAATTGGCATCACTTCTTGGATGCGGAGCCACCATGTCTGACAGCACCAGCAACCGCGGCGGCCAGGACCGCCAGCGCATCAACGTGAACCAGGACTACGAACTGCGCGACTGGGCGAAGAAGTTCGATGCCACGCCGGAGCAGATCAAGGAAGCCGTGCAGGCGGTGGGCGACCGCGCCGACAAGGTCGAGATGCACCTGAAGGGCACGCGCAGCACCAGCAACAGCGAGCGCACCGCCAAGGCAGGGCGGGAGGGTGGCTCGAGCTGACCCCGCCACCCTTTCAGGCACGCCGAGGGGGCAGACAGCGTCTGCCCTTTTTCTTGGGTTTTTTACCCTGGGTTACTGGCATTCAACTGGTTATACACTGGTTATAGCTGTAGGCTCATTGGTGCGTACCAGTGAGGCGTCGCCATCCTAGTTCCTGCAGGCTGGCCCAGCGACGACCGTTCAGCAGTACGAGCCACCGCGGCTCGGGGCTTCACGCCCCGCAGCCGCCGCCATCGACTTGCCAACGGAGACACCATGGCCAACCCACCCCCGGTGCGCAGCGCGAAGCTGCGCATCATCGCCGGCCTGTCCGCAGCCCTTGCGGCCACCGCCATCCACGCCGCCAGCTACCCCGCCTGGAAACCCGACACCTTTTATGCCGCCGGCACGCTGGTGACCTACAACGGCCACAACTACCGCGCGCTGGTGGACCAGGTGGACTACAGCAGCACCGGCTGGAACCCAAGCAACCCCAGCCTGTGGACCGACGTGGGCGCCAGCGACGGCACCCCGCCGCCGCCCCCGCCACCGCCCCCACCGAACAGCCCACCGCCACCGCCCCCGCCACCGGGCTGCTACGCCGTGTGGAACGCCAGCACCGCCTACGGCGCCGGTGCGACCGCGAGCGTCAACGGCATCAATTACAAGGCCAACTGGTGGACCCAGGGCGACAACCCCGCCACCCACAACGGCCCGGCCGGCAGCGGCCAGCCCTGGACGCAGGTGAACAGCTGCTCGGCGCCGCCGCCGCCACCTCCTCCGCCGCCCCCGCCGCCGCCACCACCGCCCCCTCCGCCCCCGCCGCCCCCGCCGCCCCCGCCGCCGCCGGGCAGCTTCTCGTTCGGCCCCTACAAGGACGTGACGATCAACATGGACTGGAACACCAACGTGATGAGCACGATGGTCACCGGTTCACGCCAGCCGATCCTGAGCGTGCTGCCGGCCGGTGCCAGGACGGTGACCTGGTCCTTCGCGACCGGAGAGTGCGGCTCCGAGAGCTGGGCCGGCGTGCAACCCGCGGCGCTGGTGGCAGCCAACAAGCAGCGCTTCATCGACGCAGGCCGCTACTACGTCGTGTCCACCGGCGGCGCGGCAGGCTCCTTCAGCTGCGGCAGCGACGCCGGCTTCGACACCTTCATCCGGAACTACAACTCGCCCAACCTGCGAGGCGTGGATTTCGACATCGAAGGCGGGCAGAGCGCCGCGGTGATCGAGGGCCTGGTGCAGCGGGTGAAGACCGCGCAGCCCAAGTACCCCAACCTGCGCTTTAGCTTCACCCTGGCCACGCTGGGCGGCAACGCCGGGCAGAGCCTGGGCAGCCATGGTGTCACCACCATGCAGGCGATCAAGAACGCCGGGCTGCAGAACTACATCATCAACCTGATGGTGATGGACTACGGCAGCACCACGCCCACCAACTGCACCATCGGCAGCAACGGGCGCTGCGACATGGGCCAGTCGGCCATCCAGGCCGCCGCGCACCTGCACGAGACCTGGGGCGTGCCGTACAGCCAGATCGAGCTCACGCCCATGATCGGCGGCAACGACACGCCGGACGAGACCTTCACGCTCGCCGACGTGGACACGCTGTCGGCCTTTGCGCTGCAGAACAAGCTCGCCGGCGTGCACTACTGGTCGCTGGACCGCGACGTGGACTGCCCGGCGGGCAGCGCTTCGGCCACCTGCAACAGCTACGGCACTGCGGGCACCTGGGGCTTCACCAACCGCTTCATCCAGAAGCTGGGGCAGTAAGCCGCTTCAGCAGAAGCCACGCCACCGGTGCTCACGCGCCGGAGGCGTCTTTCATGCGGCTTGGCGCTCGGGGCGTCAGTGGATCGAGGCCGGGCGCATCGGCTCGGGCGTGCGCATGTCGCGCGGCGGCTGGAAGTCCTCCTTCGCCGCGCCGCGCATCTGGTCCGCCGGCCTGGGGAAGCCGCTGCGGTCGCTGTAGTCGCGCGCGGTCTTCTTGGCCTGCTGCTTCAGGCGCGCATTGCGCGCGGCCACCACGTCCATCGCCGCCACGCCGGCCAGCGCCACCAGCGCGATGGCGGCGGTGCGGCCCTGGCTGCGGCGCCGGCCGGCGCCCACGGTCGCCATGTCCAGCGCATCGCCGGCCACGCGGGCCCACAGCCACGGCTCGGGGTTCTTGGACGCGAGGATGCCGATGCCGGTGGCCACCTCGCGCGCACCGTAGCCGCGCAGCAGGCCGGGCTTGTCACCGCCCATGCCGGCCGCGCGCGACACCGCACGCGGGGCCACCAGCTCGGCCACGCCGAGCGCGAGGCTGAAGAAGCCCAGGAAGCGGGCGAAGGAATCGGGGTTGGGGATCTTCAAGGACTTGAGGTTCATTGCGCGCTCCTGGCTTGCGAATGGCTGCTGGTCTGGCCGGGCTTGAGCACCACCTTGATGCAGCTGTCCTGCTTGTCGCGGAACACCTTGTACATCTCGGGGCCGTCGGCCAGCGCGGCGGTGTGCGTGATCACGAAGGAAGGATCGATCTGGCCACTCTCGATGCGGGCCAGCAGGTCGTCGGTCCAGCGGTTCACATGGGTCTGGCCGGTGCGCACCGTGAGGCCCTTGTTCATCAGCGCACCGAAGGGCAGCTTGTCGACCAGGCCGCCGTACACGCCGGGGATGGACAGCACGCCGCCGGGGCGGCACACGTACATCATCTCGCGCAGCACATGCGGGCGGTCGCTCTCGGCGAACACCGCCTGCTTGGCGCGGTCGACCACCGAATCGATGGAGCGGCCCACGTGCGCCTCCATGCCCACCGCGTCGATGCACTTCTCCGGGCCCTTGCCATCGGTGAGCTCCTGCAGGCGCTCCAGCACGCTCTCTTCGTCGAAGTTGATCGTGATCGCACCGCCGGCGCGCGCCATGCTGAGGCGGTCTTCCAGGTTGTCGATGCAGATCACCTGGCGCGCGCCCAGCAGCACCGCGCTGCGGATCGCAAACTGGCCCACCGGGCCGGCGCCCCACACCGCCACCGTGTCGGTGGGCTCGATGTCGCACTGCACCGCGGCCTGCCAGCCGGTGGGAAAGATGTCGCCGAGGAACAGCACCTGCTCGTCGCTGAGGCCGTCGGGGATCTTCACCGGGGCGAAGTCGGCATACGGCACGCGCACGTATTCGGCCTGGCCGCCGGCATAACCGCCGGTGAGGTGGGTGTAGCCGAACAGGCCCGCGGTGGTGTGGCCGAACACCTTGTCGGCCACGTCCTTGTTGCGGTTGCTGCGCTCGCACACCGAGAAGTTGCCGCGCCGGCACTGGTCGCACTCGCCGCAGCAGATGGTGAAGGGCACGACCACGCGGTCGCCCACCTTCAGCTTCTTGTTGGCCTTGCCCACCTCCATCACCTCGCCCATGAATTCATGGCCGAGGATGTCGCCGCGTTTCATGCCGGGCATGAAACCGTCGAACAGGTGCAGGTCCGAGCCGCAGATGGCGCAGCTCGTCACCTTGATGATCGCGTCGCGGTCGTCCTCGATGGTGGGGTCGGGAACGGTGTCGTATCGCACGTCCTTCTTGCCGTGCCAGCACAGTGCCTTCATGCAGAACTCCTCATGGTCGGGGGGGTGGCGGGATCTGGGTGGGTGAGTCCAGCAATCCCCGTTCCGCCACCGCGCACCTGCGCGCGTCGCAGCGCTGGCGAGAAGTCGTCAGCTTTACGCGTAGGCGGGCACCAGGCGGCGCCTCACCGCGCTGCTGCACGCGTCCACCACGAGCACCAGCACCAGCACTGCCAGCACCACGGTGCTGGCCTGTGCCTGCTGGAACAGCGACAGGTGGTAGTACAGCAGCTGCCCCAGGCCGCCGGCGCCCACGAAGCCCAGCACCGCGGCCATGCGGATGTTCATCTCCCAGCGGTACAGCGCATAAGCCAGCCACTGCGGCATCACCAGTGGCAAGGTGCCGTAGGCAAAAGCAGCCATGGCGCCGCTGCCCGCCTGCAGCAGCGCCTGCTGCGGCAGTGGGGGTGCGTTCTCCAGCGCCTGGGCGAACAGCCGGCCCAGCACGCCGGTGGTGTGCAGCGCCAGCGCCAGCGCGCCCGCAAACGGGCCCAGGCCGGCCGCCAGCACCATGAGGGTGGCCCACACCAGCTCCGGCACGCTGCGCAACGCGTTCAACGCGAAGCGCGCCACCTCGCGCGGCAAGGCCCCCAGCCGGCCCGCCGCCGGCACCGCGAGCACAGCGCCGCCAACCACCGCCAGCAGGGTGCCGACGGACGACACGGCAAGCGTCTGCAATGCGCCCCATGCCACCTTGCGCACGAAAGCCGGCGACAGGTCCGGCGGGAAGAACTCCGCAATGAACTTGGCCATCAAGGCCGGCGCATCGCCGCGCAGCAATGCGCCGAAGCCCATGTCCAGGTAGGCGAAGCTCGCCACCACGGCGGCCAGCAGCAACAGCAACAGCGCCACGCAGGTGAGGCACGGCCCCGCGGCGCGCGCCTTGTCCACCGTGCTCACCACTGGGCTCATGCCAGCACCTTGCGCAGGCCCACGCTGAGCAGGTCGGCCAGGAACACCAGCAACAGGAAGGTCAGCAGGATGGTGCTCGCTTCGCCGCCGTTGAGCATCTTGGTGGACTGGTCCATCAACTGGCCCAGCCCGCCCGCACCCACGAAGCCCATGACCACCGAAGCGCGCACCGCGCATTCCCAGCGGTAGACGGTGTACGAGGTGAGTTCCTGGCCGGCACCCGGCAGCAGGCCGTACAGCAGGGCGGCGATGCGGCCACTGCCGGCTTCGAGCAGCGCCCGCCCGGGCCGGGTGTCGGTGGATTCCAGGATCTCCGCATACACCTTGCCCAGCATGCCGCCGTAGCTGATGGCCAAGGCCAGCACCGCCGCGGCCGGCCCCAGCCCAAGCGCGCGCACGAACAGCAGCGCCCACACCACCTCAGGAATCGCACGCAGCAGCGCCAGCATGCTGCGTGCGAGCTGGCGCACCGCTTCACCGCGCCATCGGCCCGGCCCCGGGCCGATGCGCGAGACCGACAGCGCGCGTGTCATCAGCAGGGCCAGGGGCACGGCCAGCAGGAACGCCAGCGCGATGCCGGCCGTGGCCATCGCCAATGTCTCCAGGGTCGCGGTGAGCAGTTGCCCCAGGAACTCAGGCGAGTGAGCCGGGGGCAGAAAGCCACTGAGGAACCCGCCGATGACCTGCAGGTTGCCCGGCTCGAACAACGTCCACGGCTTGAATTCCGACAGCACCAGCAAGGGCCACAGCAGTGCCAGCGCGAGCAGCAGCGTGCCGGCACGGCGGCGCGCCTGCGGGTCGCGTGGCGGCACAGCAGCAGAAGCCAGCACGGTGCTCACGGTGCGCGCGCTACCGGCAGCCCGGGCGCACCAGCGGCACCACGTTGCTGCCCCCGCCGGCGGCGGCCAAGGTGGCCAGCGCGGCGGGGTCGTTGCCTTGCGTGGGCAGCACGGCGCCTTCGGCCGCATACAGCTCCTGCAACTGCTCGCGCGTGACCTCGCTGGCTGGCAGGTCGAACAGCAGCTCGCCGTTGCGCAAGCCCACCAGGCGCGGGAACCATTTCAGCGCCAGGTCCACCGCATGCAGCGATGCGACCAGCGTGGCACCGGTGGCTTCGCTCTGCGCCACCAGCTGGCTGATCGCGGAATCGGCCAGCGTCGGGTCCAGCGCCGACACCGGCTCGTCGGCCAGCAGCAGTTCAGGGCGCTGGTAAAGCACGCGGGCGATGCCCACGCGCTGCAGTTGCCCGCCGGACAGGCGGTCGCACCGCTCGAACAGCCGGTCGGCCAGGTCGAGCCGGGCAAGCACCTCCGTCGCGCCCGCGATGTCCGCGGGGTACAGCAGCGAGCGCAGCGCCTTGAGGGCGCTCCACTGCCCCAGCCGGCCGGCCAGCACCGCGGTGACCACGCGCAGCCGCGGCGGGATCGGCGGTGCCTGGTGCACCACGCCGATGTGGCTGCGCAGGCGCCTCAACTCACCCGCGCCGAGACGCCACGGGTTGTGGCCCAGCACCTCTGCCCGCCCTTCGCTGGGGCGTTGGGCACAGCCCACCACGCGCAGCAGGCTGGTCTTGCCGGCACCCGACGGCCCGATCACGGCCACCCGTTCGCCGGCGCGCACGGCCAGCGTCAGGCGCTGCAGCGGGCGGTGGCCGTTGGGGAACTGCAGCGTCAGGTCGGCGAGCGCAAAGCTCATCGGCGCATCACTTGATGAGGCCCGCGGCCCGCGCAGCCGATTCGATGCCGGCGTAGTTGGACGTCTGCGTCGGAATGAACTTCGACGCGCGCTGCAGCGCCATGATCTCCTTGTGCTCGGGTTTGGACGGGTCCAGCTTCAGGAAGGCGTCGGCGATCTTGCGGGTGAGCGCGGCATCCAGGCCGGGACGGACCGTCCAGTTGTAGTCGTAGTAAGGCGGCGTGCTGGCCAGCACTTTCACCTTGGTCGCATTCGGGTTGTGCGCTTCGTTGAGCTTGTCCCACACCGAGGCGTTGAGCACACCGGCCTCCGCACGGCCGGCGGCCACGAAGGCCACGGTGGCGTCGTGCGCACCCGAGAACGCCACTGCCTTGAAGTCCTTGTCGGGGTCGATGCCGGCCTGCATGAGGAAGTAGCGCGGCATCAGGTGGCCCGAGGTGGACGAGGCCGAGCCGAAGGCAAAGGTCTTGCCCTTCAGATCCGCCAGCGACTTCACCGGGCTGTCCGCCGGCACGATGAAGCGGCTGGTGAACTTCTCGTCCTCCGCCCGCTGCACGATGGGTACCACGCCGCCGTTGGTGCGCAGCTTGGCCTGCACGAAGGTGAAACCGCCCAGCCAGGCCAGGTCGATCTTGTTGGTGGCCAGGCCCTCCACCACCGCGGCGTAGTCGGTCACCGGGGTGAACTGCACCGGCAGCCCGGTCTCCTGCTGCAGGTAGTCGCCCAGCGGCTTGAACTTGCGCTGCAGTTCGGTGGGCGCTTCATCGGGAATGGCCGACACGCGCAGCACGGCGGTCTGCGCCGACGCTGCCAGGGCGGCAAGCGACAGGGCGGCGGCAAGAAGGAGTTGTTTCATGGTCAGAGCTCGACAGTGCGAAAACCGGTGAACAGGTCGGTTCGGTCCGGAAGGAAAAAGTTGCGATAGACGGGATCGTGCAGCCGCGCCTGGGTGGCAAAGGCGCCGCCGCGCAACTCGCGATGATCGCCGAACCAGGGGGCGGAGTAGTCGCGGTAGGGGCCGGGCTGGAAGCCGGGGTAGGGCTGGAAGGCATCGGCGGTCCATTCCCACACGCTGCGGCCCCACTCGATCTGCCCGCTGCGGGCGGCATGTTCCCACTCGGCCGCCGAAGGCAGGCGCCGCCCCGCCCAGCGGGCATAGGCTTCGGACTCCCAGGCGTTGAGGTGGATGGCAGGCTGCGCCGGCTGCAGCGGCAACCAGCGGTCGAACCAGCGCGTTTCCCAGCCGTTGCCGGCACGCCGCCAGCGCGCCGGGTGTTGTGCTTGTTTGCGGGCGCGCCAGTTGGCCGCGGCAGCGGGCCACAGCGCCGCCTCCGCATAGCCGCCAGCGTCGACAAAGCGCGCGTAGGCACCAGCGCTCACCGGCGCGCGGTCGATCCGGAACCTCTGCAGCGGCACCGTGCGGGCCGGCTGCTCATTGTCGAAGGCAAAACCGAGGCGGTAGGCAGGCCAGCCGATGAGCAGCGCACCACCGGGCAGCTCGCACATACCGGCGCTGCGTACGCTGCCGAGCCGGGCATCGGGCGGCGCGGCATATCCCAGGCTCGCCCGCAGCCAGGTCAGCGCCTCGCCGTGCATGTCTTCATGGAAGAGTGCCAGGCGATGGAAGTACAGCGCCGCATCGTCACCCTCGGCCGGCAGCGCGGCCAGGCAGGCGTCCAGCTGCGCCGCCAGCATGCCGAGCACCCGGGCCCGCGACGGCAGGGCCACGCGCCAGCGCTGGGCATGCGGCAGGCGGGCGGAGTCCAGCAGTTCGTCAGGCCCGGCGTGCTGGAACGGTTGGGCCGCCTGCAGCCGTCCGCTGGCATCGGCACGATGCGGCCCGCGCAGGATCCAGAACTCGGCGAACCACGCGATGTGCGCCAGCTCCCAGGCCAGCGGGTTCAGGCCCGCGCGCTGGGGCACCTGCCACTGCGCATCGTCGAGGTCGGCCACCAGCGCCAGCGTGTGGCGCCGGCTGTCCTGCAGCGCCTGCACGAGCGCGTCGCCAGTGAGTGTGCGGGCATCACTGCTCATACGTGCGGCTCCAGCCGTGCCAACATCGCCGCATGCCGCTTCCGCAGGTCTGCATCGTCTCTCCGGCGCTGACCGACGCCCACAACGGCAATGCCCACACGGCAGCGCGCTGGCAACGCTTTCTCGCCCCATTGGCGCGGGTGCAGGCCGTGCTCGCCTGGCAGGGCGACCCGGCCGACGCCCTGATCGCACTGCACGCCCGCCGCTCGGCCGACAGCATCGCGCGCTTTCGCAGCGCGCATCCCGAACGCGCGCTGGCGCTGGTGCTCACCGGGACGGACCTGTACCGGGACCTGGCAAACGGCGATGCGGCGGCGGCCCATTCGCTGGAGTGTGCCAGCCACGTGGTGGTGCTGCAGCCGCAGGCACTGGCCCCGCTGCCTGCGGCCGTGCGGGCCAAGGCGCGGGTGATCCTGCAATCGGCCACGCGCCTGGTGCGCCATGACCGGGCCACCACCCGGGTGGACTTCGTGGCGGCCGGCCATCTGCGCGCGGAAAAAGACCCGCTCACCTTGATGGACGCGGCGCAGCAACTCGGCAGCGAACCGCGGCTGCGCATCGTCCACATCGGCCGCGCGCTGGAGCCGGCGCTGGGAGCGGCCGCACACACCACCATGCACGGCTGCCCGGGTTACCGCTGGCTCGGCGGCCTGCCGCCTGCAGCGACACGGCGCTGGATCGCCCGCGCCCATGCCCTGGTGCACATGAGCCGCATGGAAGGCGGCGCCAACGTGGTGATCGAGGCGCTGCGCTGCGGCGTGCCGGTGCTCGCCAGCCGCATCGACGGCAACCTGGGACTGCTGGGAGAGGACTACGAGGGCTACTTCCCCGTGGGCGACGCGGCGGCGCTTGCGGCATTGATGCGGCGCTTTGCCCACGACAGCGCCTTTGCGGCCCGGCTGGCCGCGCAATGCGCCGCGCTCGCGCCGCAGTTCGCACCGGCCGCAGAGGCCGCTGCCGTGCGGCAGCTGCTGGTGGACATGCTGGCCGGCGCCACGCAGCAGCGGCTGCCACAATGGGAAGGCGTTTCCCCCATCCCCCGCCCCGCCCCATGAGCACCCCTTCCGACACCTGCCCCGTTGCGCCGGCCGAGATCCGCCTCACCCAGTTTTCCCACGGCGGGGGCTGCGGCTGCAAGATCGCGCCCGGCGTGCTGTCCGAGATCCTCAAGAGCTCGTCCGGCGGGCTGATCCCTCCGCAGCTGCTGGTGGGCATCGAAACCGCCGACGACGCGGCGGTGTACCAGCTCAACGACGAGCAGGCGCTGATCGCCACCACCGACTTCTTCATGCCGATCGTCGACGACCCGTTCGACTTCGGCCGCATCGCCGCCACCAATGCAATCAGCGATGTCTACGCCATGGGCGGCAAGCCCATCATGGCGCTGGCCCTGGTGGCCATGCCGATCAACCAGCTGCCCGTCGAAGTGATTGGGCAGATCATCCGCGGCGGTGAGTCGGTGTGCCGCGAGGCCGGCATCCCGATCGCTGGCGGCCACACCATCGATTCGGTGGAGCCGATCTACGGCCTGGTGGTGATGGGCCTGGTGCACCCGGGGAAGGTGCGGCGCAATGCCAGCGCCAGGCCGGGCGACGTGCTCATCCTCGGCAAGCCGCTCGGCGTGGGCGTGCTGTCGGCGGCGCTCAAGAAGGGCCGGCTCGACGCCGCCGGCTACCAGCAGCTGGTGAAGACCACCACCCAGCTCAACAAACCCGGCGTGGCCCTGGCCGATCTGCCCGGTGTGCATGCCTTGACCGACGTCACCGGCTTCGGCCTGGCCGGCCA
Organism: Ideonella sp. BN130291; assembly: GCF_036231905.1. Classification (NCBI taxonomy): domain Bacteria; kingdom Pseudomonadati; phylum Pseudomonadota; class Betaproteobacteria; order Burkholderiales; family Sphaerotilaceae; genus Ideonella; species Ideonella sp. BN130291. The sequence continues at coordinate 451,628 of NZ_JAZARE010000005.1, forward strand.
CACCTTGGAGTTCGCGCGAGGCGCGGGTGTCACCGCCGTGATCGACTGGCCGGCGGTGCCGCTGCTGCCGGGGGTTCAGGCGATGGCGGCCGAAGGCCTGGTGACCGGCGCCTCCGGCCGCAACTGGGCCGGCTACGGCGCCGAGGTGGTGTTGCAGTCCGGGCTGCCAGCCACCGCGCAGCACCTGCTCACCGACCCGCAGACCTCCGGCGGCCTGCTCGTGAGCTGCGCGCCGGACACAGCGGACGCGGTGCTGCGCATCTTCCGTGACGGCGGCTTCGAACACGCCGCGGTCATCGGCCGGGTGGAAGCCGGCGCACCGCAGCTGCGCGTGCAGGGCTGACCGGGCGCTACGCCGCCTTCGGGCGCACCACGTCCTGCAGGCGCTGCTGCAGGTGCGGCACCTCCGGCAGCTGCAACCCGAACACCTGCTCCAGCGTGGCCCGCAGTTCCTCGGCCGACGTGATCACCTGCTTCTCGCTGCGCCCGTCGAGGTAGTGGCGGGTGAACTCGTTGTCGGCCAGGGTGTCGCGGCCATCGGCGCGGGTGCGGGCGGCGATCAGGCGCTGGCGGAAGTGCGAGTCCGGGTGGTTGCACAGGTACCAGCTGACCAGCTCGTAGTCCACCTGCTGCTGCGGCTGCAGGTCGAAGCGGTAGAGCGGGCGCCATTCACCGGCCACTTCGGCCTGCATCAGCACGTCGCCGTCAAGCTTCAACAGCTGGAAGCGTTCATGTGGCGTGGCCTGCGGGCCGGCCTGGTTCAGGCGCAGCGGGCCGGTCAGCGTCATGCCGCCAAAGCCGCCATCCAGCAGCAGGCGCTCGCCGTCGAGGTCGATCGCCAGCAGCATGTGCGTGCGTGGCCGCACGGTGTCGGGCGGCAGGTTCCACAGCACGCGCGCGGCCAGCCGGGTGACCTGGAAGCCAAGCTGGGTGAGCACGTCGGCCAGCAGCAGGTTGTGCTCGAAACAATAACCGCCGCGCCGGCCCTCGACGAGCTTGCGCTGCAGCGAGGCCGGGTCCAGCAGCACCGGCAGGCCCAGCCAGGGGTTGAGGCTTTCGAAGGGGATGGACCGGCTGTGCAGGCGGTGCAGCGTGGCCAGGGTCTCGAAGTCGGGGCGTGCCGCGGCGTCGAAGCCGATGCGGCGAAAGTAGGCGGCGAGGTCGATGTGCTCCATGGCCGCGATGATCACATGCAGTCTGCAGCCCTGGTGAAGACGAGGAGTTGGTTGTTGGACGGCATCGCGATGCGCTCGCGCAGCTGCAGCCCGGCACGCCGGGCCGCCTGCTCCACCGCTTCCAGGTCACGCACGCCCCAGGCGGGGTCGCGGGCGCGCAGGTCGGCGTCGAACTCGGCGTTGCTGGCCGCGGTGTGCGCCCCACCCACGCGATACGGGCCATAGGTGATCAGCAGGCCGGCACGGGCGAGATGGCGGTTTGCGCCGTCCACCAGGCCGGCGCAGGTGGCCCAGGGTGAGGCGTGCAGCATGTTGGCGCAGTAGATGGCGTCCACTTCGCCCACCGGCCACACCGGCGCGGTGACGTCCACCACGCACGGCGCAGCCACGTTGGCCAGGCCGGCGCACCAGTCGACGATAGACGCAAAACCTTCGGCATGGCGATCGCTTGGCTGCCACTGCCAGGCTGGCAAGCCGGCGGCAAAGTGCGCCACGTGCTGGCCCGTGCCGCTGGCGATCTCCAGCGCATGGCCGCGTGGCGGCAGCAGCCGCTGCAGCTGCTCCAGGATGGGGTGGCGGTTGCGCTCTGCGGCCGCACTGTACAGGCGCGCCGTCATGCCGGCTCGGCGGGATAAAGCCCGCGCACCCGCCCGAGCAGGCGCGTCAAGCCGAACAAGGCATCGATGTTCGGCGTGGCTACACCGACCTGCGCCCCGAGTTCGCGCACCGCGCCGACGATGGCATCGAGCTCCAGCGGACGGCCGGCCTCCAGGTCCTGCAGCATCGAGGTCTTGAATGCACCCAGCTTGCGTGTCACTTCGTGGCGCTCGGCCGGAGTCTGCGGCAGGTGGATGCCGATGCGTTCGCCCACGGCCTTGGCCTCGGCCATCGCCGCGATGCAGAAGCTGCTCACCAGCGGGTCCTCGATGATGCGGTCGGCGGTGGCGCCAGTGAGCGCGGACACCGGGTTGGTACTCAGGTTGCCCCAGAGCTTGTACCAGATGTCGTTGCGGATCTGCGCGGACAGCGTCAGCTCGAAGCCAGCCGCCGACAGCAGCTCACCGATGCGCGTGACACGGGCGCTGACGCCGCCCGCGGGCTCGCCGATGATCAGGCCGAGGCCACGCTGGTGTTCCACCAGGCCGGGCTGCGAGGTCTTGGCGCTGGCATGCACCACGCAGCCGATCACCTGCTCGGTGGCGATCGCCGCGGCGACCACACCGCCCGGATCCACGCTGTCCAGCCCGGGGCCGAACCACCAGGGCACGCCGTTCATGGCGGGCAGCACCACGGTCTGCGGGCCGATGAGCGGCGCGATGCGCCTGGCCACGTCGGTGAGCGCCGGGCCCTTCACCGCGATCACCACCAGGTCCTGCGGGCCGAGCGCCTGCGGGTCGTCCGATGCCCGCGCCGGGCAGCTGCGCAGCTCGCCCCCGCCCTGCAGGCGCCAGCCGTGTGCCTGCAGCGCCAGCAGGGTGGCGCCGCGCGCCAGCGCGCTCACCTCGGCAACCCCCGCCAGCGCCAGCCGCGCACCGATCAGCCCGCCGATCGCCCCAGCTCCCACCACACACACTTTCATGCCGTCGTCCTTTTTCAATGGAGGCGCAGCAACGCCCCGCGCGCGCCCGCTTGGCGCCATCATGCATCGACGGCTGCGGCAGTTTTTGCCGAGCCTCTTTCCGGGCACCGGCGAAACAAGCAGGTTACGAGAACAGCTGTATCCGGGCGATACGCACGCAAATTCCAGGGCAGGCACTCACTTGTCTATATAAGCGCGGCCCACGCAATGAAAGGCTGCGGCCTCATTCTTGCTTCCGGGTGGCGAAGCCCCGGCCGTGCGGTGTTTTCCTAGGGTGTACCCCCGTTCAGGACGCCAAACTTTTAACGCTATAGTCGCGGGCTTTCGCGGCCGACCAGGCCGTGTGCGCGGCCCAAAAAGCCGTGTGAGTGGACGGGTCAACGCGCCTGAAAAGCGCGTGGAGGATAACAAGTGGATTTCGCGGAACAGCAGCGCAAACCAGGCAAACACCTGGTGGCCTTCAGTATCGTCGTCGTGCTGCATATCTTGCTCGGCTACGCCTTTGTGAGCGGCCTTGCACGCAAGGTGATCGAAGTCGTCAAGGCCCCGATCGAGACCAAGATCATCGAGGAGGTGAAGCCACCTCCGCCGCCACCGGAGAACCTGCCGCCGCCGCCGAAGTTCGCGCCGCCGCCGCCGTCCTTCGTGCCTCCGCCCGAAGTGGTGGTCAACCCGCCGCCGGTGCAGCAGCCAACCATCACCACCACGCAGGAAACGCCGCCCCCGCAGCCGCCGGTGCTGATCCGGCCGACCGCCCCTGATGCACCGCCTGCACCGGCGCGCGTGGCTGCCAAGCCGGCCATCGCCAATGCGCAGTCGTGCGCACCCACCGGCGACGACTATCCGTCGGCCGCGCTGCGTGCCGAGGCCACGGGCCTCACCCGCATCCGCTTCACGATCGACGGCGAAGGCCGTCTGCAGAAAGCCGAAATCGTGAAGTCGGCCGGTTCCTCGCGCGAGCACAAGCTGCTCGACCGCGTGGCCGAGCAGAAGCTGTCGACCTGCAAGTTCACCCCGGGTCTGGACGACACGGGCAAGCGCGTGGGCGGCACCTTCGAATTCGAATATCTCTGGAAGATCCAGTAGCTCCGCGGCGGCTCCCGATACCGCATCCCCCGACCCTTTTCATTTTTTCGCGGCGCGGCTGACGATCTCATCGCGCCTGACCCTTGGAGGAATCATGTCCCTGATCAAACTCGTGCGCGCGCCGCTGGCTGCCGTTCTGATTGCCGGCGCGACGCTCAGCGCCCCCGTGACCGTGCTGGCCCAGGCGGCGTCCGCACCGGCTGCCGAAGCCTCCGCGGCCGATGCCGGCGCGGCACCTGCCGCCCCGGCCGTGGCCACCGCGCCCGTGGCCACCACCGCCCACGAGACCGTGGACAACCCCTACGGCATCGAAGCGATGTGGAAGGCGGGCGACTTCGTCACCCGCTTCGTGCTGATCGCGATGATCATCATGTCGCTGGGCAGCTGGTACATCATCTTCACCAAGC